>JBEPXT010000024.1:0-36722 GCA_041641795.1 Salinigranum sp. | reverse complement strand
GCGAGTCGGAGAGGAACGCTCGAAGATGGGGGAGGGTACACTCACACCACTGTGTCCGCTGTTCTTGCGTCGCGAGGGTGGGTAGGGGTCGGCGGCAGCTCTCCCTAGTACGTTAAATTAACACTAGTAGTAGAGAATAAAACGTTTTTGTCGAGGCTACGGACCACATCAACGTATGTGGACTTAAGCGTTCGTGTAGTGACAGGACCTCCGCACACCCCCACCCCCTCTCGTGAGCAGTTACTGCGGACAAAGTGGAGGGGGTGTGTCCCGGCCGTTCTTTATATACCTCGAGAACAGCGGACACTGCGGACACGGTGGTTTTATAAATCCCCCGCCACTGTCTCGTCCATGGCCCTCTTCGAGCGGGATCACGACATCTACCGTGACCGCGACGCGCTCCGGGAGGACTACCAGCCCGAGGAACTGGTCGGGCGGGACGAGGAGTTGCGGACGTATCAGGGGGCGCTCCAGCCCGTCATCAACGGCGAACAGCCGAACAACGTCTTCCTCTACGGCAAGACGGGCGTGGGGAAGACGGCGGCGACCCGGTACCTCCTCGAACACCTCAAGAGCGACGTCGCGGAGTACGACGACATCGACCTCACGGTGGTGTTTCTGAACTGTGACGGCCTCACGTCGTCGTATCAGGTCGCGACCCGACTGGTGAACGAGTTCCGGTCGGAGACGAACCAGATCTCGACGACGGGCTACCCGCTGGGAGCCGTCTACGAGATGCTCTGGGACGAATTCGACGACTGCGGGGGGACGGTCCTCGTCGTCCTCGACGAGATCGACCACATCAAAAACGACAGCATCCTCTACCAGCTCCCACGCGCTCGGGCGAACGAGAAGGTCGGAGACGCCAAGATCGGTCTCATCGGCATCTCGAACGACTTCTCCTTCCGCGACGACCTCTCGCCGAAGGTCAAGAGTTCGCTCTGCGAGCAGGAGATTCACTTCCCCGCCTACAACGCGACCAACCTCCGCGCCATCCTCCAGCAGCGCGCCGACGTCGCCTTCCACGAGGGGGTCCTCGACGACGAGGTCATCCCGCTCTGTGCCGCCTACGGCGCGAAGGACGCTGGCGACGCGCGGCAGTCCATCGACCTCCTGATGAAAGCGGGTGACCTCGCCCGCGACGAGGACACCGAGCACGTCACGGCTGACCACGTCCGGCAGGGGAGACGCGCGCTCGAACGCGGCCGCATCAAAGAGGGCATCACGGGCCTCACCGAACACGGCCACCTCGTCCTCTACGCGCTGTTGACGCTCGACCTGGAGGGCGAGACACCCGTTCGCTCCCGCGACGTCCGCCCCCGCTACACCCGCTTCGCGGAGCTGGCGAACCGCGACCCGCTGGTCCCACGGCGGATGCGAGACCACCTCTCTGAGCTGGCGATGCTCGGCATCGTGAGCGTCACGGAACGCAACGAGGGACGCCGCGGGGGGACCTATCGCGAGTACGCGCTCGACATGGACGTCGAACTCCTGCTGTCCGCGATGGCCGAGACGGTCGAACTCGTCGGCGTCCACGACTCCATCGAGGAGCACGTCGACGACCCACCGACGGCGACGCTCGACGACTTCGAGTGACTCTCGCTCGGGAACTGCGGACACGGTGGTGTTCCGACCGCTCCCATCCTCGCCAGCTCCCTCGAAGTAGTATATAAAGCCACCGACCACACACACCACTGTGTCCGCTGTTCTCCGTGTCTTATCAGCAGAACGACGGACACGGTGGTGTGTGGGCGAGTTATTCCCGATGGTAATCGAAATATCCGTTCCCCGACCTATCAGGACAACGGCGGACACGGTGGTGTCGCCGGGGAGGCAGTCGACCGTTCTCCACGTGCGCCGAGACGAGTTCCCGCCGTCGGGGGTCGGCTCCGGACGACCGAACTCAGCCGTCGGCACCGGGGAGGTGTGAGACGTCGCCCGAGTAGAGGATGTACTCGACGGCGATGCCCGTCAGCGTCGAGTCGGCGGCCGCGGCGTACTCGCGGGCCCGGTCGAAGTAGGCGTTCGAGAGGTCGACGATGGTCTCGAACGCGTCGCGGTCGGTTCGTTCGAGGAGGTACTCGGCGGTGACGGGGGTGAGCTGTCCCTCCTCGACGTCCGCGTGGTAGTCGTCGACGTCGTCGAGCCACACCTGTGCGCCGATGATGGCGAAGACGATGGAGCGCTCGAACGCCGGTTCGACCTCGAAGCCCGCCGCCCGGTACATCTCGAGCATCCCGTGGTAGATGACGCCGACGCGGTCGTACTGCGTCGTCAGGTACGGGAGGTCGAGTTCCGCCCGGGTGAAGGGGTGGTCGTCGTCGGTCATCGGGCGGTGTCTGTACTCGGTTTCGATGGCCGCGCGGGCCTCCTCGGCCGACAGCGCTCCCGCCGACTCGCCGCTCGCGGCCGCCATCAGGTCGCGGAACCGGTCGTCCTGCGCCTGGTGGGCCTCGCTCACCTCGACCGCGTGGTCGTACGCCTCCCGGACCCCGTCGGGGTACGACGCGAACCCGGCTTCGACTCGCGACTGGAGACACGACTGGGTGACGTCGGCGACTCGCTCGTCGTCGGGGTCGACTCCCTCGACCGTGACGACGAAGTCGTCGAACTCCTCGTCGTTGATGGCGTCGCGCATGTCACCGTCGAGAAGGGCGGCGACCACGAACGTCGTCGTCTCGCGCGCCTCCGCGACGAGCTGTTCGGCTTCGCGGTTCGTCCGGTTGCGGTGGGCGGTTCCGTCCGGCCGACCGCCCGGCCGTGGCACCCAGGCCGGGAGTCGCCGGCCACCGTCGTCCGCGAGCGGGTCGTACCCCGCCGTCGCCCGCGAGCGCGCCTGCCGGAAGAGGTAGCCGAGCGTCAACTCGGCCGGGAGCGTCAGCTTCGTCTCGTACGTGAACGTCACGTCCGCCTCGCTCACTCCGAACGCCGCGGCGAGCGCCCGCTCGCACTCCCCGTACAGCTCCGCCAGCACCTCGTCCATCACGGCGTCGACCCGGGATTTGAGTTCGAGCGCCCGGGCGTCGAACGTCCCGGTCTCGGCGTAGTAGCCGAGGACGGCACGCTGGGCGGTCGGCACCCGGTCGGCGTCTGCGACCACGCGCGCGAGACGTGCGAAGACGCCCGTCCCGGTCATCGTCCCCTCCCGGTTCGCCCGTGGCGACCGCAGCGCGGTCCGGCGGTTGTCATACGAGCGCCTCCCTGCGGAACCGGCTTGAACGTTTTGACATCCGGACCGACGGCCACGGCCGTCGGTGCCGAGGAGATACGGCGCAGACGCGGCGGGCACCGACCCGGCGGACGGGTGACGACCCGAACACCGCACTCGTTTTGTCCGCTCCGTTCGACGGGAGAGGCATGCACGAGGACGACCACCAGTGACGCCGTCGGGACGACTCGCCACTACGCTCTCGCGCCTCGCGGCGGCCGGGCACGTCGCCGCGCGCGTCCTCCCGGTCGACACCAACCCGGTCCCGGGGTCGTGGACGCATCTCACGAAGGTCGACCCCGAGGCACGCCGACGGCTCCCGCTCCTCTACCCGCGCTACCTCTCGTTCACCGACGCCGTCGCCGTCGGCGGGTCGACGGCCGTGACGGGCGCGAACACGGAGGCGACGTTCGCCCTCCTCGCGGCCGTCGACGCCCCCGTCTTCCACGAACCGAGCGACCCCACGCACGTCACCGACTACACTCGGGAGGAAGCGGCGTTCATCGCCATCCCCCAGGTGCTCAACGGCAGCGTCGAGGCGGTCGTCGGCGAACTCGGTGCGGGCATCGAACGCGTCCGCGAGGACCTGGCGCCGTCGATGGTCGCCGACCACGTCCCGGCGTGGACCCCCTCGTTCCTGCGAGACGTCCTCGCGGACGCGGGCACGTCGTGGCTGCTGGAGACGGCCGCGTTCGAGGCGTACCTCGTCCAGAACCCCACGAGTGCCGCCGCACGCCAGGCGGGCGTCGGTCCCGACGACGTCCTCGACCCGTCGGAGGCCGCCAGGCGAGCGATGGTCGCCGACCGGTATCTGCACAGTCCCGTCGTCTACGTCGAGTACTCCGGGACGTTCGGTGGCGCGGACGCCGAGGCCGTCCTCGCGGCCGTCTCGGAGGCCGTCGCCGTGTCGCGGGTCTGGTACGGTGGTGGCCTCGCCTCGGGCGCCGACGCCCGTGCGATGCTCGACGCCGGTGCCGACGCGGTGGTCGTCGGCAACGCGTTCCACGCCGTCGCACGCGAGGAGGAAGCGCTCTTCGCCCGCGCCCGCGACGTCCTCGCCCCCGGGACGTCCCGGGCCCGGGTCGAGTCGTGGCTCGCCGCCGAGGTTTCGCCGGCTGAGACGGCCGCGGCGGCGTATCTCTCGACGGTCCCCGGGCGCTCGACGCCGGCCGCGACGGCCGAGCGACTGCTCGTCGACACGCTCCACGTCTGGTCGCACCTGCGTGCGCTCCCGTCTCGCCCCTCGCGGACCGAGGTGGACCGCGTGGTCGCGGCCGCCGGCCTCGACCCTGTCGGCGACGCGGGGGCCGGACCCGACGGCGACACGCTCCCCGACACCCCACCTGAAGAGTTCGGCGGGACGGTCGATCCGGCGGCGCGCTGGGTCCGGGCCGCACTGGACGCGACCCACGGCCGGGAGACGGCGCTGTCGACACACCTGAGTCCGTCACCCCGGAATCCACCCGACGGCACCGCAGACACCCGGTGACGGTGCCCGCTCACGTCGATCGGTAACCCGCGCATAACAAAGTCCTCCGAACCCGACGTACGGGCGGATACGACTATGGACAACCCGCCAACCTGCAGCCGTTGTGGCTGCCCGCTCACCCGCGAACACACCGGAATGCTGTCGATGTCGATCAGTTCGCTCTGTGCCGACTGCGACCGCAGCGCCTGAGTCGCCCCGTCTCACGCCGCCCCACACCCCGAACGCCACGCGTCGCTCTCGGCCACGCTCGCCCCCGTCGTGCGTCTCGGTTTTCGCCTCCCGCGAGAGGTTAGTATATACGCCCTGCCGCCCAACCCCTCTCAGACCTCGATGACCGACGACGCCAGCGCCGAGCAGTTCCGTGTCCTCCACGTCGACGACGACGCGGGCGTCCGTGACCTCGTCGCCTCGTTCCTCCCGCGCGAACGACCGGCGCTCGCCGTCCGTTCGTTCGCGTCGGCGACGGAGGCACTCGACGCGCTCGCCGGCGTCGACTGCGTCGTCTCGGACTACGAGATGCCCGAGATGGACGGTCTGGCGTTCCTCAGACGCGTCCGGGACGACCACCCCACCCTCCCGTTCGTCCTCTACACGGCGGCCGGGAGCGAGCAACTCGCAGCCGAAGCGATCTCCGCCGGCGTGACCGACTACTTCCCGAAGTCCACGACGACCGAGCAGTACGCGCTGCTCGCCAACCGGGTCCAGAACTACGCGACCCAGTACCGGACCGCTCGGGCGATGGACGACCAGCGGCGCCGCTTCCGGAAACTCGTCGAGCACTCCTCGGACGTCGTCTCCATCGTCGACGCCAACGGCGTCTTCCAGTACCTCTCGCCGGCCGCCAGCCGCGTGTTCGGGCACGACCCGGCCGACCTCGTCGGCGAGGTGGGCTTCGACTACCTCCACCCCGACGACGTCGAGTACGCCGCCGGGACGCTCTTCGAGGCCATCGCCGACCCCTCCTACCGCCCGACCATCACGTTCCGCTTCGCCCACCCCGAGAAAGGGTGGGTCGTCCTCGAGAACACCGGCCGGAACCTCCTCGACGACCCCGTCGTCGGGGGGTTCCTCATCAACTCACACGACGTCACGGAGCGGGTCGCCAAGGTGGCCGAGCTCGAACGCCAGCGCGACCGACTCGCGGAGTTCGCCGGCGTCGTCTCGCACGACCTCCGCAACCCGCTGTCGGTCGCGAGCGGCAACCTCTCGCTGCTGGAACAGACCGGTGACCCCACCTACGCCACGCGCGTCCGCCTCGCACTCGAGCGGATGGAGTCCATCATCGACGACCTCCTCACGCTCGCACGGGAGGGCGAGAGCATCAGCACGCTCGCGCCCGTCTCCCTCCCCGAGGTGGCCGAGGCGGCCTGGCAGTCCGTCGACACCGAGTCGGCCCGTCTCAGCGTCGACACCTCGCTCGTCGTCCTCGCGGACGCCGGCCGCCTCCAGCAACTCCTGGAGAACCTCTTCTCGAACGCCGTCGCGTACGCCGGTCCGACGGCGCAGGTCCGTGTCTTCGACCCGCGTGAGGGACGCGAACGCCCGACGAACGGGCAGCGAGCGGGGACGGCCGTCAGCGGCTTCGCTGTCGCCGACGACGGGCCCGGTATCGCTCCTGCCGACCGCGAACGGATTCTCGACTACGGCGTCTCGTCGGACCCCGACCGGACCGGGTTCGGCCTCGCGATCGTCCGTCGCGTCGCCGAGGCACACGGCTGGACCGTCTCGGTGACGGACGGTCCGGCGGGCGGGGCGATGTTCGCGTTCGCCGACGTGCGGACCCCGGCGTCTCCCCCCGGGACGGTCGACGACGACGTCGCCACCACCGACTGACACCGCGCGCTCGGCGTCAGAAGTCGGTACTCATCACGGACACCCGTACGTCCGCCGACGCGGTGACGACGCCCCCACCAGGGCCGCGACGACGACCGGTTCTCGACGACCGGTTCTCGACGACCGGTCGCTCCGACTCCCGTGCGCGCGTCGTGACGACTCAGGCGACTCCGACGGACCGCGTCGCCGCACGCGTGGTCCATCGCTCGTCGCCCCCACCGGCCGCGTTCGCGAGTCACCGTTCGTTCCGGTCGCTGAACGATCCCCGAATCGAGGCCCCGGACCGAACGAAATTCGAGCAATTAGTTTCGAACGTCTCGCGTTCGACCTCCGACCCGTCTCGGGCGGTCCGCCAACTGACGTTACACGAATAACGGTGTAACGATGCTCGGGTCCGTCTGGTGGTTCCCGACGGGGTCGCCCGGGGTCGTTCGCGACCCGGTCGGGAGGTGGTACCTCGCGTGCCGCGCGCCCCGGGCCGGCGGGCGTCAGATGTCGGTGACGCGCCGGTAGTCGTCGTCGAGCGCCTGGGCGTCCTCGGGGAGGAGCGCGACCACGAGGTTGTCGGCGAACGAGGCGAAGTAGTCGACGAGCGCCGCGATGCGGTTGGAGTCGATGGCCTCCAGCGAGTCCATGAGCAGGAACGGACACGTCTCGTACACCTCGTGGACGAGGTAGCCCGCGAGGGCGAACACCAGCCCGGTGACCTCCCGCTCACTCTCGGAGAGGTGGTCGACGGTGTCCTCGTAGGCGGTGCCGTCGTCGGTCGACCGGATGATGTGGAGGTCGAACGAGTTCTTGGTCACCCGACGGCGCCCCTCACGTACCTGCTTCTCGGTGCGTTCGATCCAGATGCGGTCGATGTTCTGGTACTCGAGGAGGGAGAGCACCTCGTCCATATGCTCGTTGAACTCCGAGACGGCGTCGCGCTCGATGCGGTCGATGCGCGTCCGGAGCTCCTCGAGGTCCTCGTTTATCTCCGTGCGCTCGGCCTCGAGGTCCTCGCGCTCGGCGAGACGGCGTTCGATCTCCTCGACCTCGGACTCGACCTCGCGCTTCTCGTCTCTGAGCCGGTCGAGTTCGAACTCGCGGCGGTTGACGTCCTTGTGGTGGTCCAGCACCTCGCTGTAGGTCTCGTCCTCCAGCGACTCGACCTCTTCCTCCAGTTCGGTGACGCGCTCTTTCAGCTCCGCGCGGCGTTCCTGGAGGTGTTCGACCTTCTCCTCGCGGCGCTGAATCTCGTCTTCGACCCCTTCGAGACGACGTTCGAGCCGTTCGTACTCCCGGGCGGCGCTCTGCACTTCGTCGCGCTGTGACTGCTTCTCGGACACCTCCTGTTTGAGCGAGCGCCGCTCCGAGATCTTCTCCTGACGCAGGTCACGGAGGCGGTCGAGCGTCGTCTCGATGTCGTCCTCGTCGACCTCCGACCCACAGGTCCAGCAGACGACGGCGCTGTCCGCGAGCAGCGCGTCGGTCACCGACCCCTCGTCGTCGCGCAGCGCCCGGGCGATCTCCTCGTTCGTCCCCTCGAGCATCTCCTCGTTGAACTGGATGACGCTCTGGAGCTGTTTCACCGTCGAGTCCAGCGCCTGCTGGCGGTTGCGGAGGCGGTCGAGTTCGGCCTCGATCTCCGTGACGTCGACCTCTTTGTCGCCCTCCGCCGCCTCGAGTTCGGACTCGACCTCGTCGCGGTCGGTCCGGAGCGAGTCGAGGCTCTCGCGCTCGGTCTCGATGTCGTACCGGACCGATTCGAGTTCGTCGCGCGCGTCGCCGAGCGCGTCGAGCTTGCGGTCGAGGCTGTTCTTCTCCTCCCGGGAGCGCTGGACGCTCGCGTCGGCCGTCTCCAGCTCGTCGCGGGCGGCCTCCAGTTCGGACTCGGTCTCTTCGATTCGCTCGGCTAGCTGGGCCCGTCGCTCCTCGAGGTCGGGCAGGCGGTCCGCGAGGCCGTCGAGTTCGTCGAGTTCGTCGTCGATAGCGCGCTTCTCCTCCTTCAGCCGGTCGATTTCGGCGTTGATGGCCGTCGTGTCGACCGGGCGCATGATGAGTTCGCGGAGGTCGTCGCCGCGGGCGACCGCCCGGCGTGCCTCGTTCGACTCGAGTAAGAACGCGAACAGGTCGGCCAGTTCGGGGTCGTCCAGATACGGCGTACCTCCGGTTCGGACGCTGGCACCGGTTCGCTCGAGCGTCCGCGTGTACGTCTCACCCCCGACGGCCAGTTCGACACGGCCCTCGTCGGCGTCGCCCTTGAGCGAGACGTGTTCGCTGCCCAGTGCGGACATGAGCGCCTGGAGGAACGACGTGCGGTTCGTCGCGTTTCGGCCGGCGAGGACCGTGACGCCCGGCCGAAGTGTGACGTCGGCGTTGGAGATGCCACCGACGTTCTCGACGTGCACGTCGATAGCGGTGTCCGTCTCCGGCGTCTGTGCTGAGGTCATCAGGTAAACATACCCCGGACCGTACATAAGCGTTCATGACACGGCCAGCGCCGACGGCCCGCCCGTCTGTCACCCGTCCGTCACTCGTCCGTCTCGCCGGAGTCGCAGTCGCAGCCGCCGCGTTCGATGAGTTCGACCGCCTCGTACTGAGAGCCGCAGTCGGCACAGTACACCTGGACGTCGGTCAACACCTCGAAGTCGCCGACGGTGACGTCGCCGGCGTTCGCGAGTCGCGTCAGACCGCTCTCGGTCACGACCGAGACCCGTCCCTGGAGACGCCGGATGGTCCGGGCCTCCTTCTCGACGCGTGACTCCTCCTCGCTCTCGAGTTCGGCGCCCCGGTGCTCCCGGAGGTAGGTGTGGATGGCCTGGTGGGAGACGAAGTCCGACTCCACCTGCTCGCGGTCGACGCCGTCGCGCTCTAACTGGCGGCGGACCTCGGTCTGCATCCCCGGGCTGACGTCGTCGCCGCGGAGCAGCCGGTACGTGTTCTCCACCTCGCCGTCGAGCGGGCTGGCTCCCGCCTCGTCGAGGGCCGCACGGAGCACTTCCCGGTTGAACCGGTCGGCGAGGCTCCGCAGGCTCTCGCGCTCGCCCGACTCGCCCGTCCACCGCCGCTCTAGCTCGTCGCCGAGCCCTTCGAGGTCGTACTCCTCGATGACGCGTTCGACCTTGCTCCGTGGGCCCGGTGTGGAGTCGGGAGTACCCATGACGTTCGACTCTCCGCCTCGTCCCTCTTGGATGTACCGACTCTCCGTCCCCTCCCGCCTCCCGGCTGTGCTTCACTCCGCCCTCGATGCGAGACATATGTCCTTAGATTTAAATCCGTGTTCGACGTCGGGTGGGTATGGGCAAACTCGACCACGTCGACCCGGCGGCGCTCAGAGACCAACTCGCCGAGACGGCGGACGCGAAGGCGACGAAGCGGCTCATGGTCGCCCTCGACTACCTCGACGGCGTCGCGGTCGACGACCTGAGCGACCGCTACGGCATCCCCCGCTCCACCGTCTACTACTGGCTCTCCCGGTTCGAGGAGCGACCCATCGAGGAGGCCATCACCGACGAGGACCGTCCCGGCCGTCCGACAGCGCTCGACCGGTCAGTCCTCGAGGACGTCGTCGCCACCCCGCCGCGAGAGTACGGCGTCGACGGCGAGGAGTGGACGCCGGCGACGCTCCGAGACGTCCTCGAGGACCGGTTCGACGTCTCGTACTCCGAGGGTCACGTCCGTCGTCTGTTGAAGGAACTGTCGGACTGACTGCCCGTCACGACGACCGTCGGACGAGTACAACGAGAACTGTTCGTCACTGGAGCGCGACCGGGTCCCACCTCCGGCCGTCGTGACGGACCGTGCGTCCGCCTCGTCCGGGCGGTTCAAGCCGCTCGGGCGCGTCCCCTCCGCATGCGACTCATCGGCGGGACCATCAACGCCGTGTTCGTGTCGCTCGTGGTGGTTCTCGCCACGGGCACCGCGGGCGCGACGATGTTCTTCCAGCACTCCGTCGAACAGCTCGACGCGCAGAATGCGGAACTTCGCGAGCGGAACGAGGCGCTCCGGACCGACCTCGAGGCGACCGAGCGGGAACTCTCGGACACCCGGGCGGCGCTCGACGAACTCGACCGGACCCTCGAGACCACGCGCGGCGACGTCAGCCAAGTCGCTGCGAACCTCGAGGCGACCGAGTCACAGCTCGACGAGACCCAGTCGGAGCTGTCGTCGACGGCGGTGACGCTGTCGACGACGCGCGAGCGCCTCCAGAGCACCCGCTCGGAGCTGTCGCGGCTCCAGTCGCAGGTCCGTGTCCTGCGCGCGAACGAGCGCCAGCTCCAGTCGGAGCTCGGTCGCCTGGAGGTGGAGAACGACGAACTCGCGTCCGAGCGGGTGGCGCTCCAGCGCCAGCTCGACGCGTCTAGCGCCGACGTCACCCGCCTCGACAACCGCGTCGACAGCCTCGAGAGCCAGGTCGACCGGCTCGAGCGTGACCTCCGAATCGCGTGTACCGCCATCGAGGGGGAGCAGCCGTCGGTCTGCTGAGCGACGCCCGTCGGCACAGTCCCTCCCCGAGCGTCACCCTCTCACGAGAACTGTCACTGAGATATCAAAACTATTAATGATAATCTCGGTGTTGGTGTACCGATGCCTCTCGTGTCGCCAGTGGTTCCGCCAGCACGCGGGTCGAACCGGACGCCAGAGTCGGTGAACGCGGCGTCGACCCGTCGGCGCGGAGCGACGGGACGCTCGGTCCGGGACGGACGATGAGCGGAGACGGGTACGAGGCGGCGGTGCTCGACCTGGACGGGACGGTGTATCTCGGCGACGTCCTCGTCCCGGGCGCAGACACGGCCGTCGAGACGCTCCGGGAGGCGGTCGGTCCCGTCCGGTTCCTCACGAACAAGGCGATCGACCGCCGCCGCGACTACAGCGAGAAACTGTGCCGCTTCGGTATCGACGCCCACCGGAGCGACGTGGTCAACTCGGGGTGGGTGACGGCCCAGTACGTCAGCGAGCAGTGCCCGGACGCGGTGGCGTTCGTCATCGGCGAGCCCCCCCTCGTCGACGAGTTCCATGACGCCGGCGTCGAGACCACCACGGACGCGTCTGGCGACCTGGTGGTGGTGTCGATGGACCGGGGGTTCGACTACGACGACCTGGACGTCGCCCTCCGGACGCTCGACGGCGAGGTCCCCTTCCTGGCGACCCACCCGGACCGGACCTGCCCGACGGAGTCCGGTGCGATTCCCGACGCCGCGGGGATGATCGGTGCCGTCGAGGGGGTGACCGGTCGAACGGTCGACGAGGTCCTGGGGAAGCCGTCCTCGCGGATGGTACAGATCGCCCTCGACGAAGTCGGCGCCGACCCGGCGGAGTGTCTGATGGTCGGCGACCGGATCGAGACCGACATTCTGATGGGCGAGCGCGCGGGGATGACCACCGTGTTGGTGCTCTCGGGCGTCACCGACCGGGAGACGATTCCCGACGCCGACGCCGCCCCCGACTACGTCCTCGACTCGCTGGCGGACATCGACGAGGTCCTCGACGGGTAGCGACGGCGTTCGTCGCCCCGGAGGATGCTCCGTAGCACGTGCGGACTGTTCTCGTCGGCCCACTGCCGCAGCGCTCCTGTTCTCACGCTGCAAGCCGAACGTTCGAGGACCGAGACGTTCGAGTACGGACGACAGACGAGTGGTGGCGACTGACCTCCGGGCTCGACGAGTCGGTTCGACGGCGCGAGCACGTTCGCTGCCGACCGGTCGGCTTCGAGGCTCCCTGCCGGGTGTCGCCGTCCCTCCCCCCTGCCTCGCAGCCGTCGACGGGAACACGTTTAACACGAATCGGATGTATAGACTACATAGCTCACATATCGATATATACTCATACGTTCCCTCCCCCGAACGACTCTCACCCCCTCCCACACGATGACTCAGATCGGTCCCGAGGCAATCCCGGCCAACGCGGACGTGTACAACCTCTTCGTCGCCGGAGCCCTGGGTATGCTCCTGGGGCTGGAGCGGGAGTGGTCGAACAAGTCCGCGGGCATCCGGACGTTCACGCTCACCAGCCTCGTGGGTGTCGCGGTCGCGACCCTCGGTCAGACCGTCCTGTTGGTGCTGGGCGGTCTGCTGGTGCTCGGGCAGGGGCTCCTGCTCGGCGCGCGCGGGCTGGTCTCCGACGCCCGTGACGAGGCGGCCGCCGACGACTACGGACTCGCACTGACCACCTCGACGTCGTTGCTCGTCGCGTACATCGTCGGGATCCTCGTCGGGATGGATTTCCTACTCGTGGGCGTGGTGATCGCCATCACGTCGTCGTTCCTGCTCGTGCTCCGCTCGGAACTCCACCAGTTCGCCCACGAACTGTCGCACAGCGAGGTCCGCGCCGCCGCGGAGTTCGCCATCATCGCGTTCGTCGTCTACCCGCTCCTCCCGACGGGGACGTACGGACCGTGGGACGCCATCGACCCCCGACTCGTCTGGATGCTGGTCATCGCCGTCAGCGGAATCGGCTTCGCCAACTACGCCATCATGCAGCGCTACGGCGGCCGCGGTATGCTCATCACCGGGTTCTTCGGCGGCCTGGTCAACTCGACCGCGGTCATCGGCGAGATCGCGAACCGGGCGAAATCCACCGACGGGACCATGCGGCTCGCCGTGGCCACCGTGCTCGTGGCGGACGCCGCGATGGCGGTTCGGAACCTCGTAATCGTGGTCGCGTTCGTCCCCCAGTCGGCGCTCAGCGTCGGCCTCCCGCTCGGCCTCATCGCGCTGGGTGGGATCGGCATCACCCTCTACGAGCGGAACCTGAGCGGCGACATCGACCTCGACCTCGACTCCCCGTTCAGTAGCCGGAACGCCCTGACGTTCGGGGCGCTGTTCCTCCTGGTGCTCGTGCTCACGGCCGCCGCACAGCAGACGTTCGGGACGGTGGGCTTCCTGGCCACGAGCTTCCTCAGTGGACTCCTCTCCAGCGGGACGACCACCACCACGGCCGTCTCGCTCGCGAGCACCGGCCAGATCACCCCCACGGTCGCCGCACAGGGCGTCCTGGCCGGCACGCTCGCGAGCATCCTCGTCAAAACCTGGCTCGCCGCCGGCATCAACCGGGACCTGTTCTTCCCGGTCACCGCGCGGTCGGCGTTCCTCTCGGTTCTCGGGGTGGCCGGCGTCCTCGCGGTCCCGTTCGTGTGACCCGGAGGCGGTCTCCGGACCCCTCGTCCCTGTCGCCACCCCTCTCCCGGTCACGCCCGCAGGCGACCGACTCACACCCCGACCGCTCCGGCGGTGTCGGGGTCGCCCCGGCGTCAGCGGACCTTGCGCCGCAGGTACGCCGAGACGACCTCGCTGATGATCACGATGCCGAGAATCGCGAGCAGGATGGTGAGCACCTGTTGCCACGCGAAGAAGTTGATGGAGGTGTTCAGCTCCACGCCGATCCCACCCGCCCCGACGAACCCGATGATCGTCGACGCGCGGACGTTGATGTCCCAGCGGTAGGTGGCCACCCCGATGAACGCGGGTTTGATCTGTGGGACGATGGCGTAGATGGCCGCCTCGATGGGGTTCGCGCCCGTCGCGGTGATCGCCTCGACCTGGCCGGGGTCGATCTCCTCGATGGCTTCCGCGATCAGCTTCGAACAGAACCCGATCGACCGGACCGCGATGGCGAGCGTCCCTGCCAGGGCGCCGGAGCCGAAGAGGATGACGAACACCAGCGCCCAGATGATGACGTTCACCGACCGCGACGCCGAGATGACGAACTTCCCGACGAGGAAGGCGTACCTGTTCGGTGTGGTGTTCTCCGCGCCGAGCAGCGACACCGGGATGGACATCAGTATCGCGAGCGCGGTTCCGAGGACCGCGATGTGGACCGTCTCGATCATCGGGCCGATGATCTCGCCGGTGTATCCCACGTTCGGGGGGTACATCCGGTTGACGAGGTCCATGAACTCGACGGGGGCGGTCCCGAGGTAGCTGTACTCGATCCGCAACAGCTGCCAGGAGACCGCCGCGGCGACGAGGCCGACGAGTATCAGGACGTACCGTCCGAGCCGTTGTCGCGGCGTCCGCCGCTCCCACGTCCGGTAGTCGGTCATTGGATCCGCCCCCTGACGTAGGTGCTGATGAGTTCACCGATCATGACGATGGCGATGATCGCGAGGACGATCGTCAGGAAGAAGTCGTAGTCGTACTTGTCGAAGGAGTTCAGGAGCGTCGCGCCGATCCCGCCGGCGCCGACGATTCCCACGATGGTGCTGTGGCGGATGTTGATGTCCCACCGGTAGATGGTTAGCCCGACGATCCGCGGCATCACCTGCGGGACGACCCCGAACAAGAGCGTCTGCACGCGGCCCGCCCCGGTGGCCTCGACGGCCTCCATCTGTCCGGCGTCGATGTCTTCGATCTCCTCGGCCAGCAGCTTCGCGAAGAAGCCGATGGTCTTGTACGACAGCGCGATCACGCCCGCCAGCGCGCCGATTCCCACGGCCTTGACTGCGATGATGGCGATGATGAGTTCGTGGAGCGCCCGCGAGCCGGTGATGATCCCGCGGCCGGTCCAGTAGACCGGTTTCGGCGCGATGTTCTCGGCGGCCATGAACGCCACCGGGATGGAGAGGATGACCCCCACGATGGTCGCGACCACCGACATCGCCACGCTCTCGACCAGCCCCTCGACCAGGAGTTCGTTCTTGAACGGGGTGGTGACCTCCGGCGGGACCATCCCCTGGATCAGCTCGACGGCTGCGCTCCCGCCGGTGACGAACCGGTCCGGCGAGATGCGCATGTTCCAGGCGCTCCACAGGAGGAACACGGTGATCGAGGCGTACACTGCCCACTTCACGTAGTGGTTGTAGAACGCGGTCGGGCGCGACCACGACCGCCGGGGTGACTGTTCCGTCGCCATCTTACGTCCGCCTGATGTCCCCTTCTTCGCTGGCTGCCTCGCCCACGCCTCCGGCCTCCGCCGCGACCTTCCCCGTGGGGCCGGCCCCCTCGGGAATCTCCTCGCCGCGGTAGATCTGGCCGCGTGCGGTCTCGTCGAGTTCCTCGGGGGCGCCCTCGAACACCTTCTGCCCGTCGCGGAGTCCGACGACCCGGTCGGCGTACTCCACCGCGAGGTCGACCTCGTGGATGTTGATCAACACGGGGATGTCGTCCTCCGCGGCGATCTCGGTGAGGAGGTCCATGACCGCCCGGGAGGTCTCGGGGTCGAGGCTGCTCGTCGGCTCGTCGACGAGCAGGATCTTCGGGCGCTGGAGAATCGCCCGCGCGATGCCGACTCGCTGTCGTTGCCCGCCGGAGAGCTCGTCGGCACGGTTGTTCTCGTGCCCTTCGAGTCCGACGCGCTCCAGCACCTCGTAGGCCCGTTCGATGTCGTCGCCGCCGAACTTCCGACGGAACGCGTCCCACGTGCTGACGTAGCCGAGTCGGCCCGAGAGGACGTTCTCCATCACGGTCAGCCGTTCGACGAGGTTGTACTCCTGAAAGATCATCCCCATGTCCCGACGGGCGTTCCGGAGCTTCTTCCCGGAGAGGCTGGTTATCTCCAGCCCGTCGAGTTCGACACTGCCGTCGGTGGGTTCGGTGAGCCGGTTCACGCACCGGATGAAGGTGCTCTTTCCCGCGCCGCTCGGGCCGATCATGGAGACGGTTTCGCTACCGGTCACGTCGAGGGAGACGCCCTTCAGCGCCTCGTCACCCGAGGGATACGTCTTCTGTAGGTCCGTTACTGAGAGCATAGTTTGTCTGTGGAATCTGCGTGTGATAAGAAACCAGGGGGTCCGGCCGTTACTCGGAGAGGTTGCCGGTCTCGTACTCGACTTCCAGCGACTGCTGGATCTGGAGGATGATGTCCCAGACCGTCGCGTAGTCGATGTCGACCCAGGTGCCGCGGCCCTCGAACTCCTCGGCGATCGAGGTGTCCTGGTAGTCGTAGTCGAGGAACGCCGCCCGGACGCCCTCTTGGATGTCGGGGTGGAGGGTGTTGACGTACGAGAACGCCGTCGTCGGGAACGGCTCGGAGGCGTAGACGACCTTGAGCTTCGAGGGGTCGAGCTGGTCGTCACGGGCGACCCGGGCGATACACGTCGAACAGACCGGGGCGGCCTCGTAGTCGCCGTTGGCGACGCCGAGCGAGCTCTGCTGGTGGCCGCCGGAGTAGCTCACCTCGTAGTCCTCGCCGGGGACGACGCCCTCGTTCTTGAACAGCGCGCGCGGCGCGAGGTTCCCGGAGTTCGACGAGGGGTCGGCGTGAGCGACGTTCTGCTTCGGGTCGCCGGCGAGGTCTTCGAGCGAGCCGATGTCGGGGTTGTCGACCTGCGTGATGAGGAACAGTCGGTAGCCGAACGAGCCGTTCTCGCCGGAGCCGTCGATCTGCACCGAGAACGGCACCGCGTCGGCGATGTTGACCGCGTACGGGACCGCCCCCGTCGAGAACCCGGCGAGGTGTAACCGTTCGGACCGCATCGCCTCGACCTGTGCGGCGTACGAGTCCAGGCTGGCGTAGTTGACCTCCTTGCCGGTCTCCTCGGCGATGTTGTCGAGGAGCGGCCGGAGGGTCTCCTCGTAGACCGTCGGGTCCTCGGTCGGCGTCAGCGAGAACTCGAGCGTGTCGGGGTCGAGCCACTCGCTCTCGTCGTCCGGCGTCTCGGCGACGGGCTGGCCGTACCGCGGCTCCTCGCGGGGGTCCTCCTGCAACCGTTCGAGGTCGTTCAGGGACCCCGTCTCGAAGCCGGCCTCCAAAAGCGTACTCAGGAGCTGTGGGAACTCGGGTTCCGCCGGGTCGAACTCCGGATACGTCGAGGGATCCGTGTGGGCGGGCATCTCCTCGCCGCCACTGCTGTCGCCCCCACCACTGTCGCTCCCGTCGCCGCTTCCGCCACTGCCGCTTCCGTCGCCGCCTCCGCCGCTGTCTCCGCTCGTTGCTGTTCCACCACTACCCCCGCCGCCACCACTGCAACCGGCGATACTCGCGAGGGTCACCGCGCCCACACCACTCACGAACCTGCGTCGGTCTATTTCACGCATATATAGCGATTAATAGGGTATGACTTAGTATTTTTCGTAATTAGTTTACCCGTGTTATTCTCCTCCATATTGAGTTATATATCGCTGACGGGAGCGTACGCACTCGATGGTCTCGACGACGGCTCCGCTCGCTATCGACATCGACGGGACGATGACCAGACCCGACGGCGGCGTCGACCCGCGACTCTTCGACCGCCTCCGCGAGTGGGACGCGCCGGTCGTCGTCGCCACCGGGAAGTCGTTCGCGTACCCGGTGGCGCTGTGTACGTTCGTCGGTATCCCCGTCCGCGTCATCGCGGAGAACGGCGGGGTGGTCTGCGTCGACGACCACCTCGCCGTCGAGGGCGACGCGGCGGCGGCCCGTCGGGTCGCCGACCGACTCCGTGCGGACGGCCACCCCGGCGGGTGGCCCGAACCGGACCTGCACAACCGGTGGCGCGAGACGGAGCTCTCGGTGACCCGGTCGGTCCCCGAGGAGTATCTCCGGACAGTGGCGGCCGAACACGGGCAGACCGTGGTCGACTCGGGCTACTCCTACCACGTCAAGTCCCCCGACGTCGACAAGGCGACGGGGCTCCGGCGCGCCGCCGACCTGCTGGACGTCGACCCCGCGTCGTTCGTCGCCGTCGGTGACTCCGCGAACGACGCGGAACTGTTCGACGTGGCCGGCCGCTCCTACGCCGTCGCGAACGCCGACGACGTCGCCCGTGCATGCGCGGACGTCGTCGTCGACGCGTCGTTCTCCGACGGGCTCCTCGAAGTGCTCGACAGGTTCACGTGACCGCGATTCCTGTTCCCCACCCGTGCTCGACCTCAGCCGACTCCGTCGACCCGAGTACACCGGTGCGAACCGGTGTCGCGCCTGTACCGTCGTGAACGTCGTCGCCCTGCTCGTCGTCGTCGTCGTCGTGGGGGTCTGGACGCCACCGTTCGCCGTCGCTGTCGGCGTCGTGGGTGCGGCAGCCATCGCCATGCGCGGCTACGTGGTCCCGTTCACGCCGCGGTTCGCGCCCGCGCTCGTGGCGCCGCTCCCGGGGGACTTCTTCGCTCACGACACGCCCGCCGCGTCCGACGCGCTCTCGACTGTCGCGGCCGACGCCGCGGACCCGGAGGCCGTCCTCCGGGCACTGGTCGACGCGGGAGTCGTGACCGCCGACGGCGACCGACTGGGACTCGCCGCGACGTTCGAGGCGACCTGGCGCGAGCGAATGGACGCCCTCGCCGACGCCGACGACGCCCGACTCGCGGCGGTGGCCCGCGACGTCGTCCCCACGGTCACGTCGGCGCGGGTCGAACGGGCCGGAGGAGAGCGGTTCCTCGTGGTGGCCGGGGACGAGCGGTCGCCCGGCTGGATCCGCCGTCCGGTCGCGCTCGCGGAGGTGGCCGCAGCCGAGGCGCTCCGCGACACCGACCTCCCGACCGTTCACCTGGCCGTCGCTGCGAGCGCGCTGTGTGCGTTCCTCGACACGTGCCCCGCCTGCGGCGACGAACTCGTCGAGGGACGGCTGGACGACTGCTGCGGCGACCCCACCGACGGTGCGGACGGCGGGTCGTCGGACGGACTGGCCTGTGAGACCTGTGGGGTCGCGTTCCACCGCTTCGAGTGACCGGCCGACCTGCGTCTCTCCCCGAAGAAGCGCCGACCGCAGTCGCTTTCGTCCCTCGTTCGTCCCAGTGACTGGACGGCGCACAACACGTTTGTGCCTCCCGCGAGTTGTCGTCGGCATGACACCCTCGTCGTTCGGCCACCTGACGCCCGAGACGCTCGCGCTCTTCGCCGACCGGTACGAACTCACCATGCTGCAGGGGTACCTCGACCAGGACCACACCCCCGAGGCGGCGTTCAGCCTCTTCTTCCGTGACCTCCCCGCCAACCGCGGGTACGTCGTCGCGGCCGGCCTCGAACAGGCGCTCGCCGCCGTCGAGTCGCTCTCGTTCGGCGAGCGCGCCCTCGCGTATCTCGCCGACGAGGGGTTCGACGACGACTTCCTCGCCGCCCTCGCGGACGTCTCCGTCTCGGGTGAGATCAGAGCGGTCCCCGAGGGGACCGTCGTCTTCCCGAACGAACCGCTCGTGGAGGTCCGCGCGCCGCTGCCCGAGGCCCAGTTGCTCGAGACGCTCTTCCTCAACCAGGTCGGGTTCCAGAGCCTCGTCGCGACGAAGGCCGCCCGGATGCGCGACGTCGTCGAGCGCGAGGGCGACGGACAGACGCTCGTCGACTTCGGCTCACGCCGCGCCCACGGGACCGACGCCGGGCTGAAGGCTGCGCGCGCCGCGTACCTCGCTGGCTTCGACGGCACCTCGCTGCTCGCGGCGGGCGAGGCGTTCGGGGTCCCGACGTACGGGACGATGGCCCACTCGTGGATCCAGAGCTTCCCGACCGAACGCGCGGCGTTCGAGGCCTTCGTCGACACCTACGGCGACGACAGCACGCTCCTCGTCGACACCTACGACACGGTCGCGGGCGCCGAACTCGCCGGCGAGGTGGCGCGCGAGGCGGGCGTCGACCTCCGCGGCGTCCGACTGGACTCGGGTGACCTCGTCGCGCTCTCGAAGCGGGTGCGCGAGGTCCTGCCCGACGTCGACGTCTTCGTCTCCTCGGGGATGGACGAGTACGCCATCCGGGAGTTCCTCCGGTCGGACGGCGTGGCCGACGGGTTCGGCCCCGGGACGGCGCTCACCACGAGCGCGGACGCCCCTTCGCTCGACCCGGTGTACAAACTCGTTGCGGTCGAACGCGAGGGGGAACTGCGCCCGAGCATGAAACTCTCGTCGGGCAAGGTGACCTACCCCGGCGAGAAGCGGGTCGGACGGGTCGAGGACGAGGAGAGTTACGTGCGGGACGTGGTCGGCCGGCGGGGCGAGTCGGGGCCGGGGCGGGACCTGCTGCGTCCCGTCGTCGTGGACGGCGAACGCGTCTCCGACCCGCCGACGCTCGACGAGATTCGCTCGCGGACTCGCGAGAACGTCCGGTCGCTCCCGCCGGCCGTCCGCGCCATCGACGACCCGGCCGCCTACGAGGTCGCGGTGAGCGACGCGCTCGCGGCCGAGACGGAACGGCTCCGGACGCGGCTGGAAGCACGCGAGGGGTGAACCGGCGCTGGCGACGAGAACGGGGACCGGGAGACGACCCGCAGTCCGGGGTGCCCGCTCAGGCCGTCGTCCGGTACTCGTGGCCGTCGCCCTCGACGAGGCCCTTCCCCGCGAGCGTGTCGAGGATGCTGAACAGGGAGAGCTTCGTCATCCCGAGCGCCGTCGCGATGTCCGAGACGGTCGACTCGCCGCGCACGTCGAGGAAGAGGTAGACGAGTTTCGTGCTGTCCGCGTCGATCGCTGCGGGAATCGCGTCGGACGTCTCGGTGTCGGGTGCAGTCGTCGTGGCCATCATCGTACGTCGGACCACAGTCGCCCTGTCAAAAAACGTTACTACGTAATGAGTGAATATTATATTCGGTGTCGAGACGGTCTCTCGAGCGGGAACGGCGTCAGGATCGGATCGTCTGGGAGGGGACCTGTCGGACGCCGAGGCCGCCGGCCGGGGTGACCAGCACCGTGACGCGGGGAATCCCCGTGGACGACGTCCACCGCAGGTCCCAGCGGTACATCGACTCGACGCCGGTGTCGAGCGTCGCCGTCACCAGGTAGATGCCCCGCCGGTAGGTGACGCTCCCCTGTTCGACACCCGCCGTCGGGGCCAGCGCGTGCTCCCGCTCGAGAACCGTCTCGTCCGCGTCTTCGCCCCGGAACTCGACCGTCACGGAGACGTCGTGTGACTCGGTGTGCATGTTGTAGACGCGGTAGGCGGCGTCGCCGCCCTCACAGACTGCGGCGAAGTTCTCGCTGGGGTCCTCGGCGGCGAACACGTCCGTACAGTGGAAGTAGCGGTCCTCGTAGTCGGCGACGCGAACCGTCAGGTCGGGGGCGACGAAGTACAGCGCGGGGGTCTGTCCCCAGTCGGCGTGTGCCTCGGGGTAGTTCGCGTAGCCCGTACACGTCGCGAGCGCGTAGTGACCGCCGTGTGCGGCCGTGTCGTAGACCGTCTGGCACTGCACGGAACTGTCGGCCATGTCGGGTTCGTACAGCACGTTGTGCGTCCGGGCGTGTTCGACGTCGTGGACGTACTCGCGGACCGTCTCGGCGGTGAGGTCGGCGGGCCGGTCGGGGTACGCCCGCGGTCCGTCCGGCAGGTCGCCGTACGTGCCGGTCGCCGTCACCGTCGGAGTCGGCGTCCGCGTCGGCGACGGGGTCGCGGTCGAACGGTCACCCGCCGGGCCGCCGGTACAGCCTGCGAGCAGCGTGAGCAGACCACCCGCCGCGGCGAGGACGGGCCGCCGCCCGGTGTCCGCGTCGGCGTTCGTGTCGCTGGAGGGCACAGTGTCGACGCTGGCCGGCGCCGTGATACGTCTTGTGGGGGGCGACCAGTCCCGTCACCTCCGCCCGTCAGACGGTTCGACTAGTTGGTTTGACTGAGCAGTATGACTGAATAGTATAACTGGTCATACTGACTGAACGGTACGACTGAATCGTCTGACGGAGATTTATGCCGCTCGCCGTCGACGTCACAGCCATGCTCACCTACACGGTGTACTCGGAGGCCGGCGGGGTGGGGAAGACGACCATCTCGGCCAACTGTGCGGTCGCCCACGCCCGCGCCGGTCACGACGTGCTGGTCATCGACATGGACCCGCAGGACGGGAGCCTCTCGTACCTCCTCGACGTCGACGACGGGCGAGGCGAGAGCGGCGTCGACAACCTGGTGCGGCACCTCATCGGTCGTCCCGGCGGCCCGTTCGACGACCTGATCCGCGAGACCGAACACGGCGTCGACGTCGTCCCCTCGCACAACATGCTCGAACGCCTCACCGAACTCCTCCTGAAGACGGCCGACCTTGAGGAGGACACCCACCCCGACCCCGACTACGAGTATCCGATGTACGAACAGCTCCTGCGCGTGTTGCGCGAGGCGAACGTCCCCACCCGCTACGACGTCCTCGTCGTGGACCCGCCGGCGACGACCGGCCCCCAGCTGTACAACGCGCTGTACGCCACCCGGAACCTCGTCGTCCCGCTCGAACTCTCGGGGAAGGGCCAGCAGTCCATCACCGGGCTGGAGGACCTCGTCGAGGGGCTCGAGGGCGAGTTGGGCATCAACATCGGTGTCCTCGCCGCCGTCCCGAACGAGGTGAAGCACACGGCCGACCAGCGCGCCTACCGCGGGAAACTCGAGGCGCTCGGCTACGACGTCCCCGTCGTCATCGGCGACCGCACCTCGATGTTCGAGGGCTGCTGGCGCGCGCAGTGCTCGGCGTTCACGTTCGTCGAGGAGCACCGCTCGCGCACGCGAGACTACGAGGTCGAGACGCTCGACCAGTTCGAGACGCTCGCCGCGCACCTCTCGCGCCAGGTGGGGCTGGAGGTGGCCGCATGAAGAGCGGTGCGGGCGACGACCCGTTCAGTGACCTCGTCGACGAGGAGCGAGCGGACGAGGAAGCGGCCGACGCCGACGCCGACAGCAGCACGTCGACGGCGGCCGAGGCGGAGACGACGGACCCCGACACGGACGTAGAAGTGGACGCGGAGACGGAGACGGAGGCGGAGACGACAGCCGAGGCGGACGTCGACGTCGAGACGACCCGGGACGGGTCGGTCGACGCCACCCCCGCCCCCGCGGACGTCGACGCGGCGGACGACGGCATCCCGTGGGTCCTGCGCCGTCGGTCGGTCAAGGAGGACCGCCCCAACGTGACGCAGTTCTTCCTCCGCGACGAGACCGACCGCGCCGAACGGCGGTTCCGCGGCGCGGTCGAGGAGCGCCTCGACGCCGACGTCTACCTGCTCGACCTCCGCGAGGCGGCGTACGTCGTCGCGATGCGACACCCCGACGAGGTGGCGTCGCTCCTCGGCCGGTGGGGCTACGACTACCTCGACTGAGCCGCACGTCCCGAAGAGATATGCCGGTTCCCGTGAACGTCTCTGTATGGTGGGGGTCGACGACGGCCTGTGGCGGACGCTCGCTCGCCTCTACACGGTTATCGCCGCCTGTGGGGTCTGTGTCCCCGTCACGGCGTCGATTCCGACCCTCGTCGGCTTCGGCTCGTTCCTCCCGACGCTCCTGTTCGGTGCCGCCGGCATCGGTCTCGCCGGCGGCGTCACCTACGCGGTCGACGCACAACTCGCCGCCGCCGCCCGACGGGCCACCGCCGCCACCGGACCCGCCGGACGCGACGGCCGGCCCCGCGCGCCCGGGGAGACCGGAGCACGTACCGGTAAGTGACTGGCGGTCGAACGCGCCCGCATGAGTGCCGTCGACGACCTCGTCCGCGTCGTGTTCACGCGACGCAACGCGCTCACCGTCGCCGTCATGGTCGCCCTCGCCGTGGTCGGCCTCGCGCTCCCTGACGGCACGCTCAGCTACGCCGCGTACCTCTCGCTGTTCTCCGTCTGGATGATCGGGTTCGTCCTGACCGTCGTCGATTTGCTCCGTCTCCGGAGCGTCTGACGGCGGCCCGCCGTCGGAGTTCCAGGTCCCGCTCCCGCCGCGTCCCGAACGGTCACACGTCGCGTGTCTGCTCGTCGGACCGCCGAGTAGTACTGTTCAGTTACACTGACCAGTCACACTACTCGGTGAGACTGTCGACCCAGTCGGGACGCCCGGTCGGTCAGGACACCCCCGTCGACCAGCGGTCCGAGCGCCGACGGACCCGCGTGGGGACGGGCGTCTCACTCCGCCGGAGAGCGCGGACGACTCGCCGGAGCGTGCGGACAACCCCACGCGGATTGAAACGAATTGGGGAGCCTTTACAACGGACGCCCCCGGAGCGGAACCAATGAGAGCACACCTCCTCGCTGTGCTTGTCGTCTTTTCGGTCCTCGCCGGTGCACAGCCGGTCGCCGCCGAGCAGGTCTCGGGGCAACCGGAGCTGAGCCTCTCGGTGCAGGACAACCGCATCGCCCCCGGCGAACGAACCACGCTGAACGTCGCCATCACGAACGACGGCTCGCTCGACCGCGGCGGGCCGGCGGCGCTCGAACAGCGCATCAAGACGGCTCGCGGCGTCTCCGTCACGGTGCTCGACGACCGGGTCGACGCACCCATCGCGGTGAAGTCGGGCACCGTCACGCTCGGCAGCCTCCCCGACGGGGCAGTGGGAGCCGCGCAGTTCCGCCTCGAGACCGGCGAGTCGCTCGAACCCGGCACGTACGAGATTCCCATCGAGGTCGCCTACTCGTACACCCGGAGCGCGGACTACTCCGAGAGCCGCTCCCCGCCGGGGTACACCGACGTCAACTACGCCGACTCCTTCCGTCGGGAGACGATGACGGTCGAACTCGTCGTCGAGCGCGAACCCCAGTTCGAGGTGGTTCCCGGTGACTCCGACCCGGTCGTCGCCGGCGACACCGGGACGCTCCGGTTCGACCTCCGGAACGTCGGCACGGAGACGGCGGAGCAGGCGACCGTCAGGCTCTCGACGGGGAGTCAGGACCTCTTCTTCGGCTCTCCCAGCCAGCCGCGCGGGTCGCAGTCGGTGTACGTCGAGGAACTCGCGCCCGGCGAGAACCACTCGGTCGCCGTCCAGATCGGCGCGAGTTCGACCCTGTCGCCGGGGAGCTACCCCGTCGCTGTCAACGTGACCTACGAGACGCCCGACGGCCTCAGCGGGCAGTCGGAGACGCTCTCGACCGGCGTCCGGGTCGAGCCCGAGCGGACGTTCGACGTCCGGAACCTCTCGACGCAGTCGTTCCGCGTCGACGAGGACGAAGCCACGGTGCGGGCGACGGTCGTCAACACGGGTGACGCGGCGGCGCGGAACGTCGTCGTCCGCGTGCAGGGGCCGGGGCCGCTGCAGGCGACCGGTCCGGAGGCGGCCGTCGGCGACCTCGCACCCGGTGAGTCCGCGGAGACGACGTTCACCTTCGCCGTCCCCGCGGAGGCCGAACCGGGGTCGCTCTCGCTCTCGTTCGCGGTCGAGTACGAGAACGTCGACGGTGACCTCCGTCGCCTCGACGAACCCATCCGCCGCGGGGTCACACTCGACGCCGAGCGCGACACGTTCGAGGTCGTCGGCGTCGACACGGACGTCACCGCGGGCGGCGAGGGGACTCTCTCGGTGACGGTCCGCTACAACGGTGAGCGGCCCGTCTCGAACGCCAACGCGAAGGTATTCGTCAACGACCCGCTCTCGTCGGCCGACGACGGTGCCTTCCTCGGCTCGTTCGAGCCCGGCGAGACGCGGACGGCGAACTTCTCGGTCTCCGCGGCGGGCGGCGCGATGGCGAAGGCGTACCCCGCCTCCGTCGAGGTGCGGTACGACGACGCGAGCGGCAACTCGAAGCTGGCCGACGGACTCCAGTTCGGCGTCCCCGTCGGCGCCTCGTCGGGCGGGCTCCCCATCGGCTACGTCGGGGCGGGCGTCGGCGTCCTCGTCCTCGCCGGCGGCGTGTTCGTCTGGCAACGACAGCGGACCTGACGACGAATGAGCCTCCTCCGTACCGTCTTCGCCGGTGTCGGCGAGCGGATCCAGAAGCGACCGCTCCTGACGCTCGCCGTCGTCGTCGGCCTCGTCGTCGTCGCCGGCGCGGGCGCGTCACAGATCACGAGCGTCACCGGGAACCAGGCGTTCGTCGACTCGAACCCGACGCTCGAGCGGTTCGAGGACACGTTCGACCGCGGCACGATGGCCGTCCTCGTCCGCGGGGGCGCCACCGACCCCGAGACGATGCGCGCCATCGACACGTTCGACCGCCGGATGGAGGCCACCGACGAGGTGGTCACCGTGTTGTCACCCGCGGACCGGGTCCGCGCTGCGTACGGGCGCATCCCCGACTCGCGACCACAGATCGAACGGGTCGTCGGCGACGACGAGACGACGGTCGTCACCGTCATCCTCGAGTCCGGGCTCACCCAGGAGGAACAGCGGCCCGTGTACGAAGACGCCCTCGACGCCCGGTCCTGGGCCGCCTTCCCCGCGGGGACCGAGGTCATCATCACCGGCCAGCCGGCCTTCTCGGCACAGCTCTCGGTGCTCATCCAGCAGAGCACCCAGCAGCTGCTCGGACTCGCGGTCGGACTGATGATCGTCGCGCTGTTCTTCCTCTTCCGCGGGGTCAAGCTCCGACTGCTCCCCATCGTCGGCGTCTTCGTCGGCGTGATGTACACGTTCGGGGCGATGGGCTATCTCGGCATCCCGAACTCCACCCTGACGTCGGCGGTGTTCCCCATCCTCATCGGCCTCGGCATCGACTACTCCGTGCAGTTCCACCAGCGCTACTCGGAGGAACTCGAGCGCGCGCCGCCCTCGGAGGCGCTCCCGGCGGCGCTGGCGGGCATCGGGCCTGCCGTGTTGATCGCGATGCTCGCGGCGGCGCTCGGGTTCGCCGCGACCTGGGTCGTGACGCTGGGCGTCCCGGCGTTCGAGTGGTTCGCCCAGACCTCCATCCTCGGCGTGGTGCTGTCGTTCCTGACGGGGATCTTCCTGCTCACGCCCGTGCTGACGCTGTGGGTCCGCTGGCGGTACGACGCGGAGTCGACGACTCGCTCCCGGCCCGACACCGGCGAGGACGAACTGAGTGACGTCGCCCGCTTCCTCGGCCGCGGGGCCCGCTTCTTCGCGTCTCACCCCGCGCTCATCATCGCCATCGCCGGCCTGCTCACCGTGGGCGGCTTCTACGCCGGTGAGAGCCTCGGCACGCTCGCCGACTTCGAGGAGTTCTTCCCGCAGGACCTCCCCGCCTACGTGAACCTCCAGCAGTTCCGCGCCGTCTCCGGCGGCGGCGACGCCGCTCGCTACGACGTCATCGTCTCCGGCTCCGACCTGCGCGACCCGGAGACGTTGCGCTGGATGCAACGCTTCGGAGCCGCGGCTGCAGGCAGCGGCCAGGTCGTAGCCGTCGAGTCGCCCGCGACGCTCGTCGCGAGCGCCAACGACGGCGAGATTCCGGCCACCGAGGCGGGCGTCGAGCGCGTCCTCGACCGTGTCCCCCCCGAACGGCGCCAGCAGTTCTACACCGACGGCTACGCCCACATCGTGGTCGTCGCCGAACCGGACGTCACCCCACGGGAGACCCTCTCGCTCATCCGCTCGATCGAGTCCGCGCTCGAACTCAGCCGCCCGCCCGCCGGCGTCGAGGCCGACCTGACGGGGACGGCCGTCATCTCCACCCCGTCGGTCATCGACCAGATCGAGTCGCGCGACCGCATCACGGGGTACGGCGTCCTCGCCGTCTTCGTGTTGCTCCTCACCTACTACCGCGACCTGGTGAAGGCGCTCGCGCCCCTCGTCCCGATGCTGTTCGTCGTCGGCTGGCAGAACATCTACATGGCGGCCTTCGACATCGCCGTCTCGCCGCTCGGGGCGTCGCTCGGAGCGCTCTCCGTGGGTATCGGGGCCGAGTACACCGTCATCGTGATGGAGCGGTACTTCGAGGAGAAGCGCCGCGGCGCCGATCCCCTGGACGCCATCGAGACGGCCGGCGCCCGCGTCGGCAAGGCCATCACCATCTCGGGGATGACGACCGTGTTCGGCTTCTCGGCGCTGACGCTCTCGCCGTTCCCCATCATCTCCGACTTCGGCTACCTCACCGTCGGGGTCATCTTCCTCACGCTGGTGGCCGCCATCACGACGCTCCCGCCGGTCCTCGTGGTGCTCGACCAGGCGCGGATGGACGTCAACGCGTGGCTCGACGCGCGGCGCACGGACCGGGTGCCCGACGCCGACTGAGTGGTGTGACCAGCCAGTCACACTGTTCAGTGTGACTGGTCGTACTGGCTGAGCGGCGGACCGTCATCGCCGGGCGCTGAGCCGTACACGGCGCTCGCCGATGCCACCGCTCGCCTCGAGCTCCTCTCAGTGGCCGGTCGCCTGCCGTACCGACTCGGCAAAAAACCGTGGCGGACACCCCGACCGGTTCGACTTGGAGGTCGGTCCCTCCTCTCCCCTGTTCCGGCCGACGTGTCCGCGAACGGCCTCCGGGTCGCTCCCATCTCTCGAGGCCAGTCACTGGTACGCAGTACTGAGACAAAACTCCTGTGGTGTCAACAGTATTGTATCACAGGTATTCCTCTAATAATCTATCTACAGAGTGTTCGGCCGTCGCGTCACCCGCGACGGACGGCGTCCCGGGGTGTCGCTGAGTCGGTCGTTCTCCGGCGTCTCGGTGGAATTATACGAGAAAAGATACGTACTGGAACCGTACAGACGTGTAGAGTCTGTCAACTCGACGGCCACGGCGGCCGTTCCGTCGTGTACCGTATGTCGCTATACGGAGTTCGGCACTGGGCCAATCCCGAATATGCGGCTACAGACGCCAGTTTTGGGACTCTCCTACGTCTCCTGACACTGTCACTCCGCGTTCACTTCCACCCCACCCGTAAAATACTTAGGTTTATGATAGGTCGTCCGAGACCCCCCGCCAGAGCGCAATCTCGGCCAAAAGAGAGCACCGTCGCTACCGACCCGCGAACCCGAACAGAAGAACCGGACTACCCCGGTTCGTGAAGGAAGTCACTGCCGACCTCGAGGAAATCTTCGAGGGTCTCGATGAACTCCTCAAACTCGATCACCGTGTCCGTTGTCCGCCCCTCCTCGTCCTCCAGTGGGATTCCCAAGTCCTTCTTCGCACGGAAGTCCGCCAGTTTCCACATCGCAAACGCCACGCAGGCGAAGCAGAAGTAGAGCAGGTGCAGTTGGAGGCTCTTGGACTCCGTCGGCGCGAGGAACTTCTTCACCATCTCGTAGCCCTTCTCCTGCTCTCCGCGTTGGCTGTACTCCTCCACCGCCGCTGCTGCACGCCGGCGGTCGAGACCGATTTCGTCGCGGACGTCCTTGTCCGTCGCGAACATCACCGTCTTGTCTGGGTTCTGGTTGCTCGGCAACGCCACGATGTTCGTCTTCGCGTACGCCTTCCCCATCCCCTCCACGGGGCCGAACACGCCGTGATCCCGCTTGACCGCCACGTCCTGCGTCGCCACGCCGAAGACGGTTGCATCGACGAGTCGACGATGGTCTCCGACACCGTGGGCGAGTTTTACGAGTCGCTGTTCGAAAGAGAGTTAGAACCCGGCGATGAACGACTTGCCGACGCCGTCACTTCAGCGTCGATGTCCGAACTTGAGGGCGAACACATGATCGACGAAATCGAGGACTATGAGGACGTGATCGCCTGCCTCACCGACGAGGAGCGGGGTGATCTGCTTGTTGACAATTTGGACGCAAGCGATATAGGAACACATCCGGGTGCGCAGGTCAACACCGACCCGGACGCGTGGACGGATGTCGTCACGGTCGGAAACTCGCGGTATCTGCTGGTGGACGCCCGAGATGTGTCCTATCATCCCGTGTTCGGCGTTCGATGATTTGCCGGTCTTAGATCAGAATCAATCGCCGGCGAAGTCGAGATGCTCCTCCAGACCACCATCCGGATTCGCGATTTCGACTTCTTCGGAGTTCCCCGCCGAACCCGATCCTTCCTCGGCGGACTCGCCGCCGAACGACGCCGTTTCGGGAACGTCCCAGTCGGTGTCCACGTCCTCATCGAAGGAGAGAGCTTCCTCAACAGCATCGGGTAGCTCTGGTCGGGGGGAGTCCTCGTGCCGCTGGACACGGGCAGACTTCTCCATATTGTCGTACAGGGCCCGAAGGACGGGAAGTGCCTCGAGGTACTGGAACCGCTCCAGTACCTCGATACCGTGGTTGGTGAAGCCGTAGAAATTCGACGGGAGATCGCGCTTGCCCTCCGACGGTTCGTGGGTGTACTCGGCGATGATACCCGCCTCGATGAGTCGGTCGAGTTGGGAGCGGATGCTCGCCTTCGCCTTGGAGGAGATTGCGTAGTCAAGCTCGTCGAGTGAAAGCAGATGTTCGGGGTGGGCGAGAACGAACTGGACGATGTAATGGCGGGTCTCCTGCGAGAGCAACTGGTGGAGTTCGCGCTCCTCCTCGAACAGGGCGGCCACCTTTTCGCGCCGAGGGGTTTGCATACCCGGAGATTGGAGACGCAGGTGCATAATGGTTTGGTCGCATCAGTTTGATTGAATCACATCGGTTTGTTTGGCAGCATTTATTGTCGTGGTATCGGTCATAGCTCCCTATGCCAACGGACGCTCCATCGGACGGCGAATTGTACGCGCATTTGGATGCAATACTGAGCGGTCATACAGTCTCAAACGAGGATGTAATGGAGATAATCGACTTCACGCGAGAGTACCAGTCCATCTCCACGCCGCAAGACACGTGGTTCGTCCTCGGGAGCTACCAGTCGCCCTATCGCTATCGACTCCGTGGCCTCGCCGACAGGCTGAACCGACATCTGTTCACGTACGCGTTCTTGATGGCGGATCACGCGGACGCAACGAAGACGGGGTGGGCGGAGACCCACGTGAAGTTCCACCTCCTCGCTCGGTACGTAGATCACATCGTGATGGTGATGGAACACGCGACTGGCGGACAGGTTGGCGAATTAAACGACCTCACGTACGACCCGTACTTCGAGAAGAGTCACGTGATGTCTCGGCTCTATACTGACGACTTGACTCCTCGTTTCGAGGACGAGTCCGATGTTGTCGATATGGCCAGACTCCTGCTGAACGCTGGATTCTCAAGTGACGATGCCGAAGAGGAGTTGGAGATACTCGTCTCGGACGAGTTGCTTCGGGAGCTGAGCGGAGATGTAGGTGATGCGGTCACAGAAGCAGAGCGAGAGAATGAAAGTGCGAGTTTCGATATTGGGTCGTACAGCCAAGTGCAACACGGAAAGTACGATCTGTTCGATGGAGCGGGGCGACTCCTCCCGTGGATGACTGCGCTGGATTTCTACGCTGCTGTTGACGAACTTCCCGCCAGCGACGACCCTCCATCATAACGGTCGTCGCTGGCACGATCTGGTGTTAACAGTTGTTGGACGGGGTTGTTGGGGGCTTCCGTGAAGGAGCAAAGCATCAGGAGTGTCGCGGCATCTGTTGTGGTGCCGGTGGGTAATGAGGAGTATTGCGGGTCGGCGGTGTCACAGTCCTCGAGTCCACACATACAACTCTTCCCACCGGTGGTCTGGGAACGGTTGCAGACGAATCCTTGTGGAATCGAAGATCAGATTTTCCGTAGGGTTTCTGGCTTCGAATCGTCGCATGTTCTATCTCTGTCAGATAATCTATGTATTGTGATGAGGCGAAGAGCGACTAGTGCATAATCTGTGAAATTCGGGACTGGGGCGGCACTGAGCTGCGAACGAGTGACTTTCTGTACATCTGAACAGGGCGGTGACGTGCTCAGGTACGGAAGAACGGTGCTCTGCGTACCGAGATTAACGTGAACTCCTCGAGGCGGTCCACGGTCAACTCAACGAGCACGATGTCGAACTCGCACCGCCCACCGAGACCGTCCGAGGGCCACGGCTCGGGCATCGGGTCTCGGTCTGGATGTTACCGGGACCGGCTACTCGACCCCGGGATGCTCGCCGCGTACTCGATCATGTCTCCTCCCACCGAGTCAACCGAGTCGACGGCAAATCGGAGGACGTCACTCCAGTCGTGGCGTAGCCTCCGGGGGAACTCGTGGGTCAGCTACCTGCTCGTATGCGTGCGCGAGCGATAGCAGCGTCGCTTCGTCGTAGGGCTTCCCGACGAGTTCCACACCGGCCGGGTGACCGTCGCTCGTTAGACCAGCCGGTGCAGAGACGGCACAGAGACCCGCTTGCGAGGCGATGATAGTGTTCGTCGGGAACGTCAGTGTATCCAGTTCGCCTTCCTCAATCGCTTCGGCCAACGGTGGGATGACCTGCACGTCGGGACACAGGAGGACGTCGAGATCGTGTTCCGCGTAGACGTTCAACACCGCTCGCTGGAACACCTGCTGTGCGGCAACGCTCTCCCAGTAGTCGGGGTTGTCTGTCGGATCCTCGGGGCCCTCCTCAGCGATGCCGATGAATAGGTCCAGAATCTCGTGGTACTGCCCCGACTCGTACAGCTCCTCGACAGAGTCGACGGGCGCGTCGTCGCGAGCGGCGAAGAACTCGTTCAGATCGTGCTTGGACTGGAGAATGTAGAGCAACGTCCGTTCAAGATGAGACTCTAAATCCGGAATTTCGACGGGGTCGACCAACTCGGCACCCGCGTCCGCCATCGTTTTGATGGCATCGTCGACCAAGCGGGTAACCGGACCGCTCTCAGGGTCGTCGGCGTCGCCGAAGGCATCGCGGAGGACACCGATGCGGGCCCCGTCGAGTGCCTCGGCGTCGAGTCGGTCGACGTAGTAGCCAGCGTCGTCAGCGAGTTCATTCACGGCTGTGTACTCGTCAGCCGCATCGTAGCCGACGGTCACGTCGAGAATCTGCGCGAGCTCCTTCGTCGTACGCGCCATCGGACCCGGTGTGTCCTGCGAAACAACGAGGGGTGACATCCCAGTCCGACTGAGTAGACCGGGCGTCACACGAATCCCGAAGAGATTGTTGTAGGCGGCTGGGAGACGAATCGATCCGCCCGTGTCTTCACCGATACCGACGGTCCCGAGGTTCGCTGCGACCGCCGCACCTGTCCCGCTCGACGAGCCACCGGGGTCGCGGGCCAGATCGTACGGGTTCTTCGTCCGTCCGATGACGGAGGAGTAGCCGAACCACGACGTAGCCCAATCGGGTAGGTTCGTCTTCGCGAGGACGACCGCACCAGCGGCCTTCAGTCGGGTGACGAGTGTTGCGTCTGCGGTCGGCTGGTAATCTGCGAACGCCTCGGACCCGAAGGTCGTCGTGACGTCAGCCGTCTCGACTTGGTCTTTGATGACGATGGGGATACCGTGGAGTGGACCGGTGAACCCGTTCGCTTCGAGCGCTTCGTCGAGCTCGTCGGCCCGTGCAGTCGCGTGTGGATTAACCGTGATGATGGCGTTGAGTTCGGGACCGTTCTCGTCGTATGCCTCGATTCGATCGATGTACGTTTCGACGAGCTCGCGGCAGGTTAGTTCACCCTCCCGGTACGCCAGGTGTATCTCGTCAATCGTGGTCTCTGGTACGTCGAACATGAATCGTTACCCACAGGTACCTCTCGGAGAACCATGTTAACTGTTCCCGACAGGGGTTCTGCAGAAACCCATCTCGAATCAACGTGGCGGTACAGGCCGATCAAGAACCATTTCTCAAAGACCACCGACGGAGACTGTTCTACTTCACGTTTGGCGGTCGACACAGTATCTGGCGTCTCACGGAGTTCTCGATGAAAGTTACCCCTAGACCCTGCTCAGTCGTGCCCGTTTATCGGGACGGGTCCGTACGGTTCCTCCAGGTACTCGAGATCACTTTTCGACAGGTCGATCTCAAGTGCTTCAACCGCGTCTTCGAGATGGTCAATGCTCGTCGTACCGATGATCGGGGCATCAACGACGTCCTGATGAAGCACCCACGCCAGCGCAATCTGTGCCATCGTTACACCCTTCTCAGTCGCGAGTTCCTCGACTCGCTCGTTAATCGTATCCCCACCGTTCGCCCGGTAGACGTCAATCCGCTCGGCGAAGCGAGAACTGTTCATGTACCGGCCCCGGGTCGTCTCCAAGAACTGCTCGTGTGGACGAGTGAGATAGCCGCGGGCGAGCGGTGACCACGGTATGACGCCGACCCTCTCACGCTCACAGAGCGGGAGCATCTCGCGTTCCTCCTCCCGATACGCGAGGTTGTAGTGGTTCTGCATGGTGACGAACCGGTCGAGACCCAGTCGGTCGCTCGTGTGGAGCGCGTCGGCGAACTGGTAGGCCCACTGTGAGGAAGTGCCGATGTACCGAACTTGGTTCCGTCGGACCGCATCATCGAGCGCGCGGAGCGTCTCCTCGATGGGTGTGTCGTAGTCCCACCGATGAGTCTGATACAGATCGACAGTATCCATATTCAGGCGGGTCAGTGAGTTCGACAGTTCCTGCTCGATGGTCTTACGCGACAGCCCGGTTTCGTTCGGATGTGGTTCGGCCGACGCCTGATGGTACACCTTCGTCGCGACAGTCAGTTCGTCTCGGCCGTACCCCTCCAACGCATTCCCTAAGACCCGTTCTGATTCGCCGTACGAGTAGACGTTTGCAGTGTCGAAGAAATTGATGCCTAGTTCGATCGCTCGCTCAATAATCTCGTGGCTGTCGTCTTCGTCAAGTACCCAATCACGCCAGGCGCTCGACCCGAAGCTCATACAGCCGAGACAGATTCGGCTCACAGTCAGCCCCGTCGAACCAAGTGTCGTGTACTCCATGGCTATCTCCCCACCAGCCTGACCGATATAGGTTCGCCTGCAACACCCCCGTCACCCACCGACTGAGGTGGTCCGATTCAGATACCTCCCCGTCGAGCGGGCTTGAGGGGTGAACAAATCCTAGCGGTTCCTACCTCTCTTCAAGGAGAGAATCCCGCCGTTCACGGCGGGCGTGAATCCGACAACGACTTCACAATCCTCATTCAGAACCAATACGGATATTTAATTATCATCGTGTCGTAATATGACGTCCACCGAGACGGTCACCACCGCCCATCTAATTGCACGATATCGGGACTCCGAGAACCAGAACGTTCGAGACACCCTCTCGAACCGCTGTGGTGTCTCGGTCAACAAGATAACTCCGAGTCCCCTACCGGGATAGGAGTAACGGCGGTGTGGCCCCGCCATCGGCCCGTCATGCCGACGAGTCGTAAACCAGTAAATATCCCAACCCAGCGGTGCGGTGCCGTGGGAAGCCTCGCCGTTTACCGCGAGGAGGGGGTCACACACCCGGACTCACCCGTTCTGAAGCAGCGGCCGGTTCCGCCGCCGTTTGCGGGAGGTGTTGGAGAACGAATACGGCATCTCGGGGCGAGAAGTCGCTGAGTCCGGGGACGAGTTATCGCAATAACTACCTCGGTAGTAGTAATGTGTACTACCCCACCCTACTCACTCACCGCTGACGCGGTTCGCTCCCTGAGGGTGTCGTCAGAACTCTCCGAGTTCTGACTGCTAACCAGAAGTCTCTGACTTCTGGTGATGGGGCTTCCTGTTTCCACGACGCGCTTTGCAGACACACCGGTGTCCACCGGCACAGGCAGCGCAGTCTCCACAGGCGTTGATTCGGAGTGAACCACTCCTGCATCTTCGAGACTGTGAGAACGGATGTTCCACGCTGCATTCGCGTCCCTATCCGCCTCAAACTGAAGAGATCACGATCAGCGGTCTCGGTCCAGTGGCGCAGGCGAAGTGGGTTGTCCTCACTGTGGCTGCTGACCTTGTCAGAATGTTTGGAGCCCGAGACACAGTCCGGTGGCCCTGGGTGAAGACTACGACTACGAGAACGGGAGATTCGGTTAACGGCTCATCGAAACACGTGACACTGAGTGAGGCGAATTCGTACCGCTGAGGTTAACCAACAACAGCGTGAAACATCGGTTGTTGGTTAAGTATCCCACAGAGTCGTGGTGTACACGTACGCTTGAAGAGACTCAACTATTGACCCTTGTCGCAGATTTTTGCGCGAGGAGCGGATTGGGCATGAGGGGACCCCCCACACCCTGCACACGGGGTGGGGGGTCCAATCACACAGTTGGCGTCGCCGAGAAATGAACACGTCTCTGTCCGACTGTCACCTCTTCTTGAAAATCGTTTCAAACGATTTCATTTTGCACACGGGGTGTGGCTCGAATCGGTCATAGATACTCCATCTCGCACACGGGGTGTCCCCACCAGTTCACGCTCAACCTCCTGCAGCAACACACGATGGAGGTCGGGCACACACAATTCACTTCGCACACGGGGGGTCAACCATACAGGGCTCAGACAGAGACACCTCACAGTCAGCGTCGATTCCGAGCTTCTCGCGGAACCGCTTCGGGATGGTTGCCTGGCCGTGCTTCGTGACGGCGACGACTTCCCTTTCAGATCTCTCTGACTGTTCTGTTTCACTCATTGTTCGTAATACTGGATCCGTTCAGAGGTGAGACTTTCCCATGAGGCGACTATCGAGTTGTTCTCACTCCTCGCGCACACGTCCAATCTTTTCAGTCGGAGAGCCCGACCATGAGCGCGTTCTCGACGAGCGCGTCGGTCGCGCGCCGGAGCTGCTCGGACAGCGCCTGGTGGGACACACCCTGCATCTCGGCGAGTTCTTCGAGTGTCACCCGACGCGGGACCTCGAAGTACCCCTCCGCCGCGGCGGTGGTCAGCGACTCGAACTGTTCGGTCGTCAGTCCGTACCGGCCCGCCGGTTCGCCCTCCATCTCGCGGACGCTCTCCACGTCGAACGAGAGGCCG
>JBEPXT010000023.1:0-36963 GCA_041641795.1 Salinigranum sp. | reverse complement strand
TCGGCTGAGCCCCACCGCTCACTCGCCGCCGAGCCCGGTCCGGCCGGCCAGCCGCCGGAGCTGATACGAGATGCCGAACGCCGCGAGCAACAGCACCGCGAGGTTGAACGCGGCCCGGAACGCCGGCCGGTACTGCGGTTCTACCCACGTCGTGATGAGGCTGGACGTGGCGAAGTACAGCTGAATCGCCGCGAGAAACGCCAGCAGGAGCAACCCGGCGAGGACCGCGTAGTTCAGGTACCGCCGGTAGTTGCGGGTGTCGTCACCGTGCTCGCCGGCGGTGCCGTGAGACCCCTCGCCGTCGTCGCCGGTCGCCGCCCCGCGTTCGGCCGTCCGGGACGGCTGTGACTGGCTCCCGTCGGCGGCCGTCTCGTCGCTCATCGCGCCCACCTCCGGGCGAGGAGCGCGCTCGCCCCCAGCGCGACGACGGCCAGCCCCGCGCCGAATCCCGGTTGCGAGACGCCGGTCACGGTCCGTGCGGCGGGCGTCTCTTCGGCCTCGGGGCCCCCGGGACGCTCGAAGTCGCTCACCTGCAACTCCACCTCCTCGGTGGTCTCGTTGACCCGGATGCGCCGCTGGGGGTCGAGGTTCGCCACGTCGCGCGCGGTGTCCACGACGACGCCGTTCTTCCAGAGGACGGCGTCGACGTAGTAGTTGTACCCCGCGGGCACGGTCACCGTCGTCTCGACGGTCTCGGTCCGTCCGGGGCGGACGCCGCCGACCTGGACCCGGGACTCGCCAGCGACCAGGTTCGACTCGGCCTGTCGCAACACGACGGTCACCGCCAGGTCGCTCACCGACTCGTCGCCGTGGTTCGTGAGCGCCGCGTCCACGCCGAGTCGCGTCCGGTTGCCCCCGGCGTCGGCGTCGGCGACGGAGACGGAGAGCGCGGGCAGACTCTCGGTGTCCGCAAAGCGCACGTCGGTCCGGGCGTACGGCGGGGTGAGCGCCTCCAGTCCCTGGAGCGTCCGGGTTCCGGCGGAGACGCGTTCGCCGTCGCGGTAGACGACCGTCTGGATGCGGTAGCCGCCCTCTCGCTCGACGGTCAGGGTGGTTCCCACGGCCCGTTCGCCGGTCTCGCGGAGGTCGCCGACTGTCACCGTCTCCGTCGTGGTGACGAGCCCCGACTCCGCGTCGACTGCCTGGAAGCGGACCGTCACGTTCTCGGCCGGGTTCCCCCGGTGTTCGAGTCGGGCGGTCACGTTCAGCGCTGCCGTGCTGCCGGTCACCTCCCCCGCGGCGACCTCGAGTTCGTTGAGGGCGACGGGTCCCGGCCGCGTGATCCGGTCCTCGGTCGGGTCTGCGAGGACGCCGGGGACCAGCGTGGCCGCGAGGAGGGCGACCGCGAGGATGCCGGCGGCCGCAGTCGCCAGCGCGCGTTCGCGGTTCATGCCGGATTGTCAGACGAATCCAGTAAAGGCTTTGTGGAGATTCCGACCCCCCGGCGGCTCTCGCGGAGTCGGTTTTATACGGGATGGCTTCGGTGTGGCTGGTATGGCCACGTTCGTACTCGGGACCAACTCCGTCGACTACAGCGCAAAGCTCTGTGACTACCTGGCAGACCGACTGGAGCCCGACGACGTGGTCCACGCGGTCAACTCGCAGGTCGGGGGCGACGACACGACCAGCGAGGACGTCCGGGACGGCGAGGACGCCCTCAACGTCGTCGCGTCGCGCCTGGGCGGCCTGGCTGACGTCGAAACCCACCAGTACGTCCGGGGCAACAGCCCGTCCGAGGACCTGCTGCAGTGCGCCGAGAGCTACGACGCCGACGAACTCGTCATCGGCATCCGCAAGCGCAACCCGACGGCGAAAATCGTCTTCGGGAGCGTGGCCCAGCGCGTGCTGCTGAAATCGAACCTGCCTATCGCGGTGGTACCGATGGAGATGGTGTAACCGGCGGGAGCGCTTCCGGTCCGTGGAACCGGGTGGGACTCGGAAGGGTGGACTGCGATACGCGGGCGTGTCGAAACGGCTCCCCCGGACCCCGCGGTCCGATACTCGCCGACCCGACGCCTCGCGAAAAGAGAGACCAGCAGCTATCCGCGCGTCCGGGCGCGGAACCGGTGGTGAACGACGGACGGCCTGGCGGCCGTCAGGTCACCCGAACTTGAACGAGACGCCGTTGCCCGTCTCGGGGTAGTCCCACTCGACGTTGTCGTGGGGGCAGGCCCACCGACAGCTTCCACACTCCAGGCAGTTCTCGTAGGCGATGGTGGGGACGTCCCCCTCCACGGCGTGCCAGACGTCGGCCGGACAGACCGTCTCGCACTCGTAGGTGGTACACCCCGTCGAACAGACGGCCGCGTCTTTCACGTCGAGGTGGGACTCGCCGGCGTCGTTGTACTTGACCGTGTAGAGACGGTCTTCGATCGATTCGTTCTCGACCTCGACCGATTCGGCTTTGCTCATGATAGCATCCTCCGGTATTTCCAGGCGCGTTTCGCGGCCCCGAACCACCCGCCGGTGGCCTCGAGGAGTCTGTCTTTGGCCTCGTCTGCGTGGACCGCTTTCGGCTCGCGGTCCATCATGAAGTACTTGGTCTCGGCCTCTGCCAGCGCCTCCGGCAGGTCCTCGAACAGGAACTCCTTGTCCTCGGCGACGGTGTCGAGGAACCAGTCGTACTGTTCGAGGTTCCGGACCACGTAGGAGTTCTCCATCCGCTTGGCGTACGGCGCGAGCGCCGACGCGTCCGTGTGGCCTTCCTCGAGGGCTTCGAGGATGACCTTCCCGGCCTGGAAGCCGCTCTCGACGGCCAGGTTCGTCCCTTCGAGGTGAATCCCGTTGTTCAGGACCATGCCGGCGGCGTCGCCGACGATGACGGCACCGTCGTGGACGAGGTCCGGCATCTCGCTGTAGCCGCCCTCGGGGATGGCGTGAGCCGAGTACTCCATCAGGCGGCCGCCCCGGACGATGGGGGCGACCGCGGGGTGTTTCTTGAAGTCGTTCAGCACGTCCTCGGGCGAGAGGCCCGCCGCGGCGTCCTCGATGCGGTAGACGACGCCGATGCTGACGGTGTCCTTGTTCGTGTAGACGAACCCACCGCCCACGGCGTCGCCGCAGGCCCCGGACCCGAAGTAGTGGTAGGCGGCCCCGGCCTCGTCGTCCAGCAGGCGGAACCGGTCGTTTATCGTCTCCTTGTCGAACTTCCGAACCTCCTTGGCCGACACCGCGACGTGCTCGCGTTTGGCTTTCTCCTTGAGGCCCGCGCGCTCGCTCACGAGGGAGTTCGCACCCTCGGCGAGGACGACGACCGGCGCTCTCAGGGTCCCGTCGGGACGGTCGGTCTCGACGCCGACGATGGTCCCGTCCGCGTCCCGGACGAGGCCGGTGACCGTCGTCTCGGTGACGAGCGTCGCCCCCGCCTCGACGGCCTGTTCGGCGAACCAGCGGTCGAACTTCCCGCGGAGCACCGTGTAGGTGTCGTTGTGGGGTTCCTCGTGCCAGTCCCCGGGCTTGATGGACAGCGACGTCTCGTCGTCGTCGCTGAGGAAGCCAAAGCGCTTCTCTGCGATGTAGCGCTCCAGCGGCGCGGCGTCGAGGTCCACGAGGTCCCGGAGCGTGGGCGTGAAAATCATCCCGCCGAAGACGTTCTTCGACCCGGGCGTCTCGCCCCGCTCTATCACGATGACGTCGCGACCCTCGCGAGCCATCGTCAGCGCCGCGGCGCTCCCGGCGAGGCCGCCGCCGACGACGATGGCGTCGAACGTGTCGTCGTAGTTGGGCGTCTCGGTCATGCGACCACCTCCCTGTCGAACTTCTCGCGTGCCAGTTCGGTCAGCGCCGGGACCACCTCGAAGAGGTCGCCCACGATGGCGTAGTCGGCGTTCTCGAAGATGGGGGCGTTGGGGTCGTTGTTGATGGCGATGACGTACTCGCTGTCGTCCATGCCCTCTAAGTGCTGGATGGCCCCGCTGATGCCGGCGGCGATGTAGAGTTTCGGCCGGACCGTCTTGCCGGTCTGTCCGACCTGCCGCGACGGCTCGATGTGCCCCTTGTCCACGGGTTCGCGCGTCGCGGCCACCTCGGCTCCGAGCACCTCGGCGAGTTCGAACAGGGGTTCGAAGTCGCCCTCGCACCCGGCGCCGCCGGCGACGATGACGTCGGCGTCGGTGATGTCGATGACCTCGCCGACCTGCCGTTCGAGCACGCGCGTCAGCGTGTCCTCCTCCTCGACGACGACCTCGACCCGTTCGACGTCGCCTTCACGGGACTCGTCTCGCTCCGCGGGGTCGAAGACGCCCGGTCGGATGGTCGACATCTGCGGGCGGTGGTCCGGGCACTTGATGGTCGCCAGGACCGACCCGCCGAAGGTCGGACGCATCGCCAGCAGCGTCCCCTCGTCGTCCACGTCCAGTTTCGTACAGTCGGCGGTCAGGCCCGCGTGCGTCGGAACGGCGACCCGTCCGGCGAAGTCGCGGCCGGTGTGGGTCCCGCCGATGAGCGCGATGTCGGGCTTGTACTCCTCGACCATGTAGGCGAACTGCTCGCCGTACGGGTCGGCGCGGTACGGTTCGAAGACGGGGTCGTCGGCCAGGAGCACCTTGTCCGCACCGTGGTAGATGGCCTCCTGGGCCACGTCCTCGGGGTCGTCGCCGAAGACCAGTGCGACCAGGTCTTCGCCCTTCTTCTCGGCCAGTCTGCGCCCCTCGTTCAGCAGTTCCCACGACACCTTCGCGACGTCGCCGTCGTGCTGTTCGACGAACACCCAGACGTCGTGGTACTCGCTGGTGTCTACTTCAGGCACTCTCCATCACCTCCGCGAGTTTCTCGAACAGTTCGTCCGGCGTCTCCACCGTCTCCTGTTCGCGCGGGACGGGTTCGGCCGTGTCCATCCCGCCGACTTTCGTCGGCGAGTTGGCGAGTCCGACCTGGTCTTCGACGCCGAGGTCCTCGGCGGTCCACGTCTCGGGGTCGAACTCGGTTTCGGCGAAGATTTTCCGGTGCAGTCCGGCCACACGCGGTTCGTTCTCGCCGAACGCGAACGCCACCGAGACGGGGAGTTTCGCGGCCACGCGCTCGTAGCCGCCCTCCACGTCTCGCTTGGCGACGAGTTCGTCGTTCTCGGGCCGGGCCTCGAGTTCTTCGACGTAGGTCAACTGGCTCCACCCGTTGTGGGCGGCGATGCCAGGCGGAACCTGCCCCGTCGAGGAGTCGGTACTCTCCTCGCCGCTGACGACGACGTCAGCCTCCAGTTTCTCGGCGGCCTTCGCGAGTGCGAGACTCGTCGGCCACGTGTCGCTCCCTCCGAACGCCGGGTCCGTCAGCAGTACGGCGTCGTCGGCCCCAATGGCGACGGCCACCTGGAGCACCTCTTCGGCCATGGGCGGTCCCATGGTGAGTGCCGTCACAGTGCCGCCGACTTCGTCCTTCAGGGCCAGTGCCGCTTCGATTGCGTTTCGGTCCGGCGTATTCAGCACCGCTTCCGCGTCAGATCGGTTCAGGATGCCCGTGTCGGGGTCGATCTTGACCTCGTCCTCGTCGGGTACCTGCTTGACGCAGACAACGATATTCCATCCGTCTGTCAAATATGTCACCTCCGGTTTGTAGCCTGCTGGTCGTATGTCTGTACGGCTATAGTATTCCACTCGAAAGCCGGAAAACACCCTGACGATTCCCATCTATTGAGAACGATTTCTCACCGCCATCTCGCGGCTGTTCCCACGCGGTGAGAAGCTTTCGCCGTGTATTTGTGTGCGTGGATGCTATCAGAGTCTAGAGGTATTAATCATGTACGACCGGATTCTGGTACCCACGGACGGCAGCAAAGGGTCGACGCGAGCGATGCGCCACGCGCTGGAAATCGCCGAGCGCTTCGGCTCCGAGATTCACGTCCTCTGTGTCGTCGAGGGCGACGAGAGCTCCATCGGGGGGTCCGGCGAATCCACCCGCCGGGAGTCGGCCAAGCAGGCGATTCGCAAGGTCGTGAACGTGGCCGCCCACCAGGACGTCGACCCGGTGACCATGGTGGGCTACGGGAAACCGCACGAACAGATCGTCCGCTACGCCGAGGAGAACGACGTCGGGCTCGTCGTGATGGGTACCCACGGCCGGACCGGTCTCGACCGCTATCTCCTCGGTAGCGTGGCCGAGCGAGTCGTCCGAACCTCCGACGTGCCCGTGTTGACGGTCAGTCTCGGCGAAGGTGGGCTCGTGTTGACCGAGGCGGAGGCCCTGGAGTACGCGCGCGAGGCGATGGCCGACGCGGGACACGAGGACGTGGAGATAGAGACCGACCCGTCTCCCCAGCGCGAGTCGTGGGTCGTCCGGGCCCGGGCGAACGGCAAGACGTTCAACGTCCACGTCGACAGGAGCGACGGGGCGGCACACGTCGTCCAGATAGATTAGCGAGTTCGGCCGAGTGCCTCTCGCGGGTTCGCCCCGGACTACTCCTCGTCTTCGTCGAGAATCTTCTCGGCCAGCGTCGGGACGAACGTGCCGATGTCGGTCACCATCCCGATGGCCTGTGAACTCCCGCGGTCCAGCAACTGCGTCACGGTGGCCGGGTTGATGTCGACGCAGACGACTTTCGTGTCCGAGGACAGGCAGTTGCCCACGGCCACCGAGTGGAGGAGCGTCGAGAGCATCAACACCAGGTCGGCCTCGTGGGCCTGTGTCCGGATGGCGTCCTGGGCCTCCACCGAGTCCGTAATCGTGTCCGGGAGCGGGCCGTCGTCCCGGATGGACCCCGCCAGGACGTAGGACACGTCGTTGGTCACGCACTCGTACATGATGCCCTCGGTGATGAGCCCCTCCTCGACGGCCGCTGGAATGCCGCCCGCCCGGATGACCTCGCTGATGGCGTAGATGTGGTGCTTGTGGCCCTTCCGGGGGTGTTCGAGCGTCTCGATGTCCATCCCCAGCGAGGTCCCGTACAGGTTCCGCTCGATGTCGTGGACGGCGAACCCGTTGCCCGCCGACAGGGCGTCGATGTACCCTCCGGCGACGAGGCGCGCGAGGTCGTCGCCAGCCCCGGAGTGGATGAGCGCCGGGCCGGCGACCACGAGGACGTTCCCGCCCTCCTCTTTCGTCGTCTCGATGGCCTCGGCGACCTGCTCGATGAGCGACTCCGAGGGTCGCTCGCTGCTCACGCCGCCCCGCATGAAGCCGAAGGGCCCCGAGGCGTCGCGGGGACGTTCGGGCGGTTGCACCCGGATGCCGGCCTCGCCGGTCACGACCAGGTCGCCCTCCTCGATGGCGTTGAGCACCTTCGTGCGGGCCGAGGGGTTCTCGCCGTCCTCGACGACGACGGCGCAGTCCATCTCCACGTTCTCGACCGGTATCCACTCCCCGTCGTACCTGACCCACGACGGGTGGTTCGTCGTGCTGTAGAACCCCTGGGGGACCACCTGGTCGGCGGGGGCCGGTTCCAGCGTCGCGTCCACCGGGTCGAGGAGGTTCGCCCCGCTCTGGTGGAGTTCGTGCAGGATGGACATCAGTTCGTCCTCGTCGTCGGCCGACACCGCCATCCTGCAGTACGACTCCTCGTCCTTGTGGCGCCCGACGTCGAACTGTTCGACCTGGAACGACCCGCCCATGTCCATCACGATGCCGAAACACCGCTGCATCATCCCGGAGTCGATGATGTGCCCCTCCAGTTCGACGGTGCGTGTGACTGTCATTGGCGATGGGACGTGGAGGGGGCGTATGAGGATTGTGAAGTGGCGCCACCGACACGCGGCGCTCGGCGCTGGGTACGCTCGCCGGTAGCCCGGGGGCGAGAAGACGCCGGTCGCCCGTGAAGCGACTGGCGACTGCTCGTGAGTCGGACCGGTACCCGCTCGTGCGGTGACCGGTGACCGCTCGCGGGGCGTCCCGCCCGCGTCAGAAGAAGAAGCCCTTGAACGTGTCCGCAGCGGTCCAGAAGCCCCACTCGACCACTCGACCGCTGGTGACCGCCGTCCCGAGGCCGTAGCCGGCCTTGATGCGGATGTCGTCACCGGCGTACGCGTCCCGGAACTCCTGTGCCGGGTTCTCCGCGTTCAGCACCCGTTCTATCGTGGCTTTCGAGGTGACCATCCGCAGGTCGGGGTCGTCGGCCCCGCCGGCCTCGAGGTCGGTGATGTGGTTGTTCTCGTCCATCGTGAACGTGAACACCATCCGTTCGTCCTCGTTCGTGACCACTGCCTGGACCGTCTTGCCCGCCAGGCGCTTCTCCGCGGGCCCGAGGTCCACGTCGTCGATGTTCTCGTTGAACGTCTCGCTATGTTTCTCGAACAGGTCCAGCAGTTCGGCTTCCCACTCGGCGTCGGACTGTGCCGCGGCCGGCCCGGCGAGCGCCGACGAGAGCACTACCAGCGCCAGGAACAGCCCGATGATTTTCCGCGTGCCATCCATGGAAAAAGAACGCCCTGATAGCATATAACAGTTCCTCCGAAAGTATCTCGAACGAGAACGTGGCGGCAAAGAGCGCTCCAATCCGGGTGCGTCGACGGGTGACGCGCGGTGTTCGCCTCCTCACCGCGTCTCGAGGAACGCCATCTGGTGGGCGAAGACGCGGTCGAACACCCCGTCTGCGAACACGCCGTAGTGCTCTATCGGGAGGCTGAGAACTGTCCCGTCCGGGAGTTCTTCGAGCGAGTCCTCGACGATGTCCTGCGGGACGACGGCGTCTCGACTGCCGGTGACGACCAGCGTCGGGCAGGCCACCGCGTCCGCGCGGTCGCCCGGCCGGTAGGAGGTGAACGTGTTGTAGATGTGGGCCGGCATCTCGTTCTCCCAGTCGGAGTCCCGGGGAACCAGGTCCCGGAAGGCGCGCTCGACGCCCGGCTGGTTCAACACCGCAAATTCGTCGGGGGTGCCGACGACCGGGACGGTCTGTCGCCGCCCGACCAGCGACCCGATTCTGTCGACGAGGCCGAGGGCCACGGCGCGGAGATTGTACCGCCGCCCGTACTCACCGGCCACCGCTTTGCCGTCGACCATCGGCATCGTCGCGATGACCGCGCTGACGCGCGGGTCCTCCGCGGCGGCGCTGAGGACGTGTCCGCCGCCGAGCGAGAATCCCCACAGGATCACCTCGCTCCCGTCGACGCCGTCGAGGTTCCTGACCTGTTCTACCGCGGACTGGAGGTCGGTCACCTGCCGCTCCGGGTCCACGAGGTTCCGCGGTTCGCCCTCGCTCTCTCCGAAGTGGCGATAGTCGAAGAGGAAGACGGCGTACCCCTGCTCTGCGAACCGCTCTGCGTACCGCGGCAGTCCGAACGACTTCTCGGCGCCGGTTCCGTTGGCCATCACCACGACCGGCGGGTCGGCGGGTCGGTCGGGCCGGTAGAGCCACCCGGCACACCGGGCGTCCTCGCTATCGAACCAGACCGTCACCTTCGAGAACTCGTAGCGCGAGGGTCGGTCCTCGTCCACCGCCGGACGGGTGCGCTGGCGGGTGCGCCAGGCGCTCATCGGTCTACCTCCGCAGGGTCCGACCCGGCCGCCTCGTCGATGGTCTCGAGGACCTTCGTCGAGAACTCCGTCTCGCTGATCTGGTAGGAGAGCAACTGCTCGAACCACTCGGGTTCGGCGTGCCAGGTTCCCTGGACGTCACCCGGCGCTCTGACGACTGTCGCCTCCACTCGCGTTGGCTCCCAGTCGTCCGCCTCGGCCAGGTCGATGAACGTGTTGAGGACGCGACCCATCTCCCGGTGGGTCACCTGCTCGCCCGGGAAGGCCGTCATGTAGGTGAGCTCGACGGTCGACCCGCGGTCGATGGACTCCACGTTGATTCCGTTGCTCCGGAGTTCGCCCTCGAGTCCGGTGATGTCATCGGCCATGGAGGTCTGTACACGGGCGGACGGCTAAACGCTTGTCGCGGTTTCGGCGGTCTGCCGGGATCGTCCCGGGGCCTGGCGGTCCGGGCCTGCGCTGCAGTCTCGACGACGGTCGCCGGTATCTGACCCACCTGGACAGCCGTTTGCGGTCGTCGGCGGTCCCTGTGCTCGGGTCTGGCCACCGGGACCGGTCTCGGTAGACGGCCGTGCGGTCGGCGGTGTCTACATGTATAGTGTCCGGCCGGACGCGTTCGGGAACGACCGTAGTGACCAGACTCGTGGGACCCGCGCACGAACCTGCGAGTGCCGGATGGGGACGTGCCGCCCCAGTCGGTCCCCGACGCTCGGCCCTCCCTCATCACGTTCTGCGGTCCCGTCGCGCGTCACCAGCGGCGACGCCCGTCAGCGCCGCCGAAGGGCGAACGCGACGACCCCGAGTGCCACGACGCCGACCCCCGCGCCGAACCCGGGAACCGAGAGACTGCTCCCGACAGGCACCTCGCTCTCTGCGTAGATTCGGTTGTCGACGAACGCGTCCCGCCCTGACTCGTGCCACGCGGCCGTCTTCCCGTCGACCTCGTCGGCGTTGGAGTCGGTAATCTTCCCGGGCATCGTGAGGTAGTAATCGACGGACGTGCCGGCCGAGAACGTCCCCGCGAGGTTCTCGCTCTCGCCCGCGTCGACGAGGGCGCTCTCGTTGACGAACGTCAGGTCCTCGTAGACGAGTCGCCCGTCGCTTCGCTCGACGGTGATGGTGTCGGTCGTGGTGGGGTCGAGACCAGTTATCGTGACCTCCATCGAGACGCGGTCCCCGTCGAACGTCTCGTCGTACGCGACGTCCTCCGCGGCGCTCTCGTTTACGTCCCGCAGGAGCCACGGACCGATCGAGTCGTATCCCTCCGCCTCGGCCGCCTCGTCGAGGTAGCCGTAGGCCGTCCGGGAGGTGTTTATCTGCAGGCGGTACTCGTCGATCGTTCCGTCGCCGGCGACGGTGGAGTGAACCGCCACCTGGGCGCACCCGCTGACGAGCACCAGGAGTCCGAGGGCCAGCAACCCGGCCCGCTTTCTGTTCAGCGTGGGCATCGTCCGGGAGTGCGCCCCGCGCCGTGAAATAGATTCTCGAACGAGACTGTCAGGACAGTCTGCACGTCTCGGCGCTCCCTCAGACGTGGCTGGACAGGCTTCGGTCCGTCGCTCTCCGAAAAATGAACTCCGCCAGCGCGGCGGTCAGCCGAACATCTGGCGCATGATGGGGTGCATCTCCATCAGCTGCTCCTCGGCGATCTCCTCGTACAGTTTGTACGTGATGGAGACCGTCAGCAGCAGCCCCGTCCCGGAGACGGCGCCGATGGTGCCGAGCATGTTGGCCATGACGGCCAACAGACCGACGAGCGCGCCGCCGATGACGGTCACCTGCGGGATGTACCGCTCCATCACCTTCTCGATGACCTGCGGGTTGCGGCGGAAGCCGGGAATCTGCATCCCGGAGTTCTGAATCTGGCGGGCGGTCGCCTCGGGGCCCATGCCCGTCGTCTCGACCCAGAAGATGGCGAACACCGCGCCGCCGACGATCATGAACGTCAGGTCGACGAGGACCCGGAGTATGATTTCGGCCGGTTCGTTGGTCGTGAACCCGAGGAACCACATCCAGTCCTGCCGGGACTGGATGGGCGCCAGGTAGTAGAACAGGCCCCCCACGACGTTGCCGTTCGAGCCGTACTGGCCGAGCCACGCGGGCATCTGCTGCCACTGGCTGTTCAGGATGCGGCCCAGGAACTGGATGTTCGCCTGCAGGGCGCGGACGAGAATCATCGGCAGGACGCTCGCGTAGATGAGCTTCACCGGGAACCGGCCCCGGGCGCCCTTCACGCGGGCGTGGCTGAGCGGAATCTCGACGCGCACCGACTCGGCGTAGACGACGATGGAGAATATGAGCACCGTCGTCACCAGCGCGAGCAGCTGCCCCTGGCCGAACATGAGCGCCTGCAGGCCCTCCGGCGAGAGTACCGGCGGCAGGGACCGGGCGCCCGTCAGGATGCCGATCCACGTCGGGAAGAACCCGGACGTGCCGCCGAGCCCCTGCCAGCTGAACAGCCCGGCCACGAGCTGCTGGCTCACGCCGGCGATGATGAACAGGCCGACTCCGCTGCCGACGCCCCACTTGCTCACGATTTCGTCCATGAACAGGATGAGGATGCCACCCACGGCTATCTGGGCGAAGATGAGCCCTTTCACGCCGCCCGTACCGATGCCCAGCGACTGGGCTATCTGCGGGTCGGCAGGCAGGAAGCCGCCGGCGAACACCATCGGGAGACCCGTCAGGCAGATCATGACCACGACCAGCAGCTTCTGCAGCCCCTGGTACAGCACCTGGTCACGCGGGTCGCTCGTGTCGAGCCCGAGCAGGTCCGCACCGCCGAGCAGTTGCAGGACGATGCTCGCGGTGACGATTGGTCCGATTCCGAGCTGTAGAATCGAGCCCTGCTGTCCGGCCAGGATGGAGCGGAATCGACCGAACAGGTCGGTCGACGTCGTCGTGTCCAGCCCGAACAGCGTGACGTTCGTCAGGAAGAAGTACAGTACGAGGATGCCCGCCGTCCACCCGAGCTTGCGCCGGAAGGGAACGTGTCCCTCCGGACGGGCGACCGAGGGCATCCGCGTCAGCACCGGTTCGGCGGCTTCCTTCCATCCCATTGTCTACTCCTCGGTGTCCGCTGTGTCGTCCGCTTCTGTCTCGGCTTCTTCCTGGGCCCGCTGCGCGCGTTCGGTGAGCGCGACGCTGCCGCCCGTCTCTTCGATCTGCTCGCGGGCCGTGGCGGTGAACGCGTCGGCGACGACGTGCAGTTCCTGGCGGACCTGCCCGTCGCCGAGAACCTTCACCACGTCGGCCTCGTGTCCGTCCTCGACCACGTCGCGGGCGTCGATGCGGTAGCCGTCGCCCTCCTCCTCGGCGAGGTCCTCGGCCGCGAACAGGGCCGCGTCCTCGTCGAGCTTCTGGACGCTGATTTCGCGGACATCGTCCTGGACCGACTCCGGTCGCTTGAAGCCGTGTTTGCCGAGCGGTTCGTAGTTGTGGAACTCGTGTTTGTCGCGCCCCGCCCGGCCGCGCCCACCGCGGTGGCCGGCGCCGCGCCGGTTCTTGTGGGTGCCGCCGCCGTGGGTTCGCGACCCGCGCTGGCGTCGTTTCTTGTTCGTCATCGCATTGCCTCCAGGAGTTCGTTTATCTGGTCGCTCGTGTGCTTGCCGAGCTCCCCGCTCTCCTTCGTGGGGTGTTTGACGCCGCGGTGACCCCCGCGGGGCGGGTGCAGTCGGAGCGTCGGCGAGAGGCCCTGCTCGCGGAGCGTCGTCTCCTCGGCGACCAGCGCCTCGGCCAGCGCCGCGACGTCGTCGTAGTCGGTGTTCTCGGCGACCCACTCGTCGTCGACGTCGGCGTCGCCCTCCAGGGGTTCGCCCCGGCGAGCGAGCAGCAGTTCGACGACGTCGGCGGACGGTTCGCCGTAGGCGACGAAGTCGTTGACCTTGGCGACCATGCCGCGGTACGTGTCGGTGTCCGGCACGAACGCACACTGGTTCACGGCGTGGAGGTTGAGCATGTCGAGGGTGTCCTCGACGCCGTAGCTCATGTCCACGTCGCCGCGAAGCTGTACCAGCGCTTTCATCACTCGTTCACCTCCGCGTCGGCCTCCCGCTGGATGCGCTGGGCGCGCCGCGGGGTCCGCGACTGGGAGGCGTTCCGCAGCGCGTTGTACGTCGCTTTCGCCAGGTTCACCGTCGTCCGGGTGTTCCCGTTGGACTTCGTCCAGGCGTCCTGGACGCCGGCCAGTTCGAGGATTTTGCGGGTCGTCTCCGACGCCGCGAGCCCCAGTCCGCGCGGGGCGGGGATGATTTCGACCGTGACCGACCCGGCTTTGCCGGTCGCCTTCCGCGTCAGCGAGTGGATACCGCCGGCGCGGTCCTCCCAGGACCCCGAGCCGCGGTCGACCTTGATGATGTTCAGTTTCGCGACGCCGATTGCCTTCTGGATGGCCGCGCCGACCTGGTCGTCGCGGGCCTCGGCGTAGCCGAGGTAGCCGTCGCGGTTGCCGACGGCGACGACACACCGGAACTTCACCCGGCGGCCGGAGTCTGTCATCCGCTGTACCATGTTGATGTCGAGCACCTCGTCGTCCAGCCCCGGCAGGAGCTGGTCGACGATCTCCGGCTCCTTCAGCGGGAGCCCGGAGTTGAGTGCTTGCTCCATCGACGTGACGTCTCCGTCTCGTACCATGCGGCCGAGCCGCGTGCGCGGTTCCCAGCCGTCGTCGTAGTTATCGCTGCTCATTGTCCTCCTGGAGTCGCTCGAGCACGTCGTCGAAGTGCTCGGGCAGGTCGCTTGCGTCGAACTCCCCGCCGTACAGCGGTTCGTCGAGCTGTTCCGCGTAGTCTGCGATGTGCTCGCCGCGGTTGCGTGACCAGTCCGCGAGGACCGATTCGTTGTGCGGGATGTCGAGTCCGGCGTCGATTGCGCCCTCCTGGACGGCGAACACCTTGTTCCCGGGCGTCGCCGTGTTCAGTCCGATGTCCAGGACGGCCTCTTCGAGGCCGGCGTCGAGTGCTCGCATCCCGACCAGGTATCCGGTCAGGTACGCGCTCGGGAGGTTTCCGGTCGGCGCCTCCCAGCCGTACTCGGACAGGTCGCCCGACGTGGCGCTCACGTGGGTCTCGTCGCCCTGCGGTCCGGGGGTAATCAGCTGCGCCCTGACGTGCTGGTTGCTCACGCGAGCCACCAGTCGAGGCTTACCGGATTTCAGCAGGCGCAACCTCTGATGGTAATCAGTCCGGACCTCGCGGCGGCGCCGCATCGGCACCTTGTATCGTGGTCCAGTTGCCATTTACTCGTCCTCCAGCGTGATGTCGTAGTTGTTCTGCATGTACGCTTCGAGCCGGTCGACGCTGTCGAACTCGCCGCCGGACGCCTTGTTGTACAGCTCCCGGTACTGGGTCCGGTTCAGCGGACCGTCGTCCCGGAGCTCTCGCAGGCGCCGGCGCTGTGCGCGAATCCGGCTGACCCATTCGTCTTTCGAGTCCTTGCGAGCGCCGGCTTTCCCGCGGCGGGAGCCGGCGCCCTTCCGGTGACCGTACGACCGCTTCTCGGCGCGCTCCCGGGCGCGGCCGCGGGAGTTGCCCTTGGCCGTCTTGGCCTGGATGACGCCCTGGTCGACGAGGTCACGGATGTCTTCGCGGGTGATCGCCTCCGCGATTTCTGCCTGTTCCTCCGGATCGAACCAGACGCGGCTCTTGCCGACGTCGAGGACGTCGGCGGCCATCCGCTTCTGGGCCTTCAGGTTCGTCATTCCGTGTCCACCTCCACTTCGACGTAGGTCGGGTTGAGGACGCGAATCTCGCGGTCCTCGCAGACCTCCTCGATCTGTTCGCGCTTGCGCGCACCCACCGAGGAGGCGATTCGCACGGCCTGCCGGTCGCCGTCGACGCCCTCCAGGTCGTCCACGTTGTGCACGCGGACCTCCTCGAAGCCGGACGGGTGGAGACCGCGGGCGGCGGTCGGCGAGCGGTAGCCCGACTCGACCATGTCGCCCTTGCCTTTGATGCCGCGACGCTGCTTCGAGAGGTTGCCCCGCGGCTTCCGCCAGGACGTGGGGGTCCGCTTTTTCTTGTGGTAGTCCTGCCGGTTGAACTGCGGTTTGCCCTCGCGGCGGCGCTGTTTGAGCGCCTGCTCGGTGTCGTCGTCGAGCGACGGCGTCTTGTCGGCGTGGCCGCGGGGACGGAGTTCGGTCTCGACCGCTTGCTCGTCTTCCTCGACCTCGGCTTCGGTCTCGTCTTCGACCTCTGCCTCGGTCTCCTCGCGGACCTCGAGTCCGCCGACGTCGGCCTTGATGCGGGCCGCCAGGGCGTTCCCGATGCCGTCTACGTCCGCCAGTTCCGACTGGCTCGCGGCCTTCACGTCTTCGACGGTCTCGTACCCGGCCTCGCGGAGCGCCTCGGCCTTCGAGGGCCCGACACCGCTGATGTCTTCGAGTTCCTGAATCTCGTCGTCTTCGTCGGCCATCTAGACCACCCCCTTCTCGGGTTTGTGGGTGATGTACACGCCGTCCTGGAAGACGCGCGTGTCCTTGTTGGTCACGCGGGTCAACTGCTCGATGTCGGCGGCGGTCTGGCCCACGTCGTCCTTGCTCGGACCCGTGAGCGTGATTTCCTCGCCGTCGACCTGTACCTCGGTGTCTCCCCGGAGGGGGGTCCGCCGCGGCGACTTCTCGCCGAGGAAGTTCTTGATGACGACCTCGCCGCCTTCGACCGAGACCTGCATGGGGAAGTGGTTGTAGAACACTTCCATCTTGTACTCCCAGCCCTCGGTCACGCCGTAGAGCATGTTCTCGACGTGGCTCTCGAAGGTGCCGACGGTCGCGTTCGTCTTCGCGTCGGTCTCCTCGCTCTCGATGACCACCGCGTCGCCGTCGACGCTGACGCTGACGTCGGGGTACCAGAGTCGGCGGGAGACGCTCCCGTTCGGTCCCTCGACGGTCAGCGTGAGGTGGTCCATCTCGGCGGACGCGTCCTCCGGAATCTCTAGTTCTATTCGGTTCATGGTCGTTAGTAGACGTATGCGATCACCTGGCCACCGATGCCCTCCTCGCGGGCATCGTAGTGGCTCATGACGCCGTGGCTCGTCGTCACGATGAGGGTCCCGTAGTCACGGGCGGGGAGGTATCGCTTCTCCCACTTCTCGTACTCGTCGACCGCCGCGGAGTACCGCGGCTTGACTGCGCCACACTTGTTGATCGCGCCTCGCAGTTCGACCTCGAACCGACCGGCTTTCCCGTCCTCGACGAACTCGAAGCCGTCGATGTAGCCGCGGTCGTAGAAGACCTCCAGGACGGAACCGATGAGGTTCGAGGCGGGCTGTACCGTGTGCGTCAGATGGCCCACACTCTCGGCGTTGTCCACGCCCGAGAGCGCACTCGCCAGTGGGTCGTTGTCCGCCATTGTTATCGATACTTCTTGAATCCCATCTTCGGGGCGACCTCTCGGAAGCACTGCCGGCACAGGAAGATGTCGTACTTGCCGACGAGCGCCTGCTTGCGCCCGCAGCGGCGACACTCGCGCTCCTGTCCGGTGCGCTTCGAAGCCTGCTCGCCCGTCTCGTATTCTGCTTCGCTTTCGCTCATTCCGATACCTCCACGTCGAAGTTCGCTTCGAGGAACGCCACCGCGTCGTCCGCCGACAGGCGGTGACTCGAGGGAATCGACCGCGAGGCCTTGTCGCGCTTGGCGACGCGGTAGCCCGGCCGAACCATGTTGACCGTCACGTCGAGCCCGTAGATGCCGACGTTGGGGTCGTACTCCTGGCTCGGGAACTCGGTGTGTTCCTCGACGCCGAAGCTGAAGTTGCCGGTGTCGTCGAACATCGACCGCCGCAGGTCGGCCAGTTCCAGAGCCGTGTCCAGGAAGGACTCGGCCGTCTCGCCGCGAAGGGTCACCTTCGCACCGACCGGCGTTCCGCGCCTGACGCCGAAGTCCTGCGCGGAGCGCTTCGCGGTCGTCCGCACGCTCTGCTGGCCGGTGATCTCCTCGAGGATGTCCTCGGCGTTCGCGAGTTCGCGACCCCCTTCGCCGATGCCCATGTGGACGACGACTTTCTCGATGCGGGGTTCGCGCATCTCGTGGAACTCGCTCTCGGCTTCGCTCATTCGAGTTCACCTCCGTCGGTCTCGACCGACTCGTCGGCCTGACCGCCGGTGAAGTTCTCGTCGATGACGACGACGTACTCTTCGACCGTCTCGAAGCCATCGCCGTCGTCCTGTTCGACGACGACGCTGTTGGCCCCGCTGCCGGCCGTGATGCGAATCTCGCCGACGGTGCCGATTTCGCCGGCGTGCTGACCGTCGACGGCCGTCACGAGTGCGCCCTCCTCGAAGGGGAAGTGCGCGACGATCTCCTTGTCCTCGTGGGCGACGACGATGGAGTCGTCCGTGCTGTACTCGCCGCCGTCCTCGACGGTGACGTTCGTCCCGTCGTGCAGGGTCAACTGGAAGTCGCCGCCTTTCACCTGCTGCTTCCGGACGATCTTCCCCAGTCGGCCGTCCGCCGCGTCGGCGTCGATGGGGGTCAGCGCGAGTCGGCCCCCCTCGTCGGGGAACACGCGGTAGTACTCGTCGCGCTCGGTGAACGCCAGGATGTCGAACATCCCGATGGGGCGACGGTGGTCGCTGACGGCCTGGCCGTTGACGAGCACCGTCCCCTGGTTCAGGGCGTACCGGGCTTCCTTCACGGAGTCGACGTAGTCCAGCACGTCGCGCAGGAGGATGACCAGGGGAACGCCGGCCTCGCCGTGCGGACCGGCGCCGGCCTTGACCGTCCAGGTCGCTTCCTTCCGCTCGACGGGCCAGGACTTCGGAACCGAGAGTCGTTTCTGGTGTCGTGTCATTCGTTATCCTCCTCGAGGCGCGCCTCTCGCCGGTCGTCGCCCAGGTCGAGGTCGGTCACGCGGAGGTTGCTCGCGTCGAGGGGACGGGGCACTTCTTCCCCGTCCGCCTTCGGGACGGTCACCTCTTCCACGTAGACGACTCCCTTCTTGAGGTCGACCTCCACGACTTCGCCTTCCTCGCCGGCGAAGTCGCCGCGGAGAACCTCGACGGTGTCTCCGGCGTTGACCCGCACGTTCCGCTGGCCGTACTCCTCGCGGAGCGAGTCGGACAGCGTCGCGCGAACCTGGTCGTGCCGTTCGTGGAGCGGCGCGTCTCGGGTTCGTGTTCGCTGTTTGCGTGGCTGTCTGCTCATGCTATACGATCATCGTGGCTGCGGATGCGATGCTCCCGTAGCGCTCGGCGACTTCGCGCGCGACGGGACCCTTGATTTCGGTCCCGCGAGGCTCGCCGACGTCGTCGATGAGGACGGCGGCGTTGTCCTCGAACTTCACGCGCGTCCCGTCCGGCCGGCGGATGGGTTTCCGCTGCCGGACGACGACGGCCTCGAGCACCTGGCGACGCATCTCCGGCGTGCCCTTCGTCACGGACACGGTGAGCTTGTCGCCGATGCCTGCCTTGGGGTGTCGATTCTTCGTCCCGGAGTAGCCCGACACGCTGATGATTTTCAGCTCGCGGGCTCCGGTGTTGTCCGCGCACGTGATGAGCGAGCCCCGGGCGAGGCCACGCGTGACGTCGGCTTTCAGCGCCTCCATCAGGCGTCACCTCCCAGTTTCTCGACGACCACGTGCGACTTGGTTTTCGAGAGCGGTCGCGTCTCTGCGATGCGAACGGTGTCGCCGACCTCCAGGTCCATGCACGGGGGTGCGTGGGCCGGAACGCGACTCCGTCGTTTCATGTACCGGTCGTACTTGGGAACGCGAACGTCGTACTCGCGCTCCACGACGACCGTCTTCGCCATGTCTGTGGAGGCGACCCTGCCTTCGAGCGTCTGTCCGCGCACGGAAAGCGACCCGTGGAACGGACAGTTCTCGTCGGAGCAGGCCTCCTCCGGTTCTGGTACGTTCAGTCCTATCGCCATGTAGATTCACCTGCGTTTTCGGTGCGGAGCGCGGGTCGTGAGAGCAGTCGTGCGCCATCCACCGTAACGTAAGCCACGCCCTCGCGCGACCCGGACTGACGGAGGCGGGCCTCCGAAGTTTCCGAGTCGCGTTTGGACGCGGTCCCCGGGGCCTTGCGGCCGCGCCGGGTCGCACCCGGCGATTCGTCGAGTGGGCCTCGACCGAATCCGGCGGCTTCATCTGTGCGCGTCTGTTCCTCGGTCGGTCCGACCCGGTCGTCCGGGCCGAACTCGTCTCCGGCGGGGAGTGCGAACTCGAACGTCGTCCCCCGCTTGGGCACCTGCTTGACCCGAGACCCGTCGCTCTCGTCGTCGCGTCCGCTCCCGGTCGACACGCCGCAGTCGACGTGGAGCGTCTTCATCGTCTCGACGACGACGCGACCGGCTATCCCGACCAGGTCGGGGTTGGCCGCCTCGACGACCTCGACGTGGAGGCCGTTGAGTTCGTGTCGCGCGAGGGTCTCGGGTGTCAGTGGCATTATTCGTCGTCTTCGATGTCGCCTTCCTCGCGCTGAATCGTCTTGATCCGCGCGATGGTCCGGCGCAGTTCCTTGATGCGACCCGGGTCGTCCGGAGCGCCGCCGGCCGCCTGCACGGCCTTGGCGTTGAGGAGTTCGGTCTCCAGTTCCTGGAGTTCGGCCTCTCGCTCGGCCGGCGTCATGTCACGAATCTCCTCGGTGTAGAGGATGGCCATCAGTTATCCGCCTCCTCGTCGTCGGCCTCGTCTGCCTCGTCTGCGTCCCCTTCCATCTCGGCGACCAGGTCGGCGGCCTCCTGCTCGACTTCCTCGTCGAGTTCGGACTCGACCGCCTCCTCGGCCTCCTCGTCGTCGACGACGGCCTCCTCGTCGGCTTCCAGGTCCTCGTCGACGTCGTCGGTGACGATTTCCTCGTCGACGACTTCCTCGACTTCGTCGACGATGTCCTCGTCGAGGACGTCCTCGGGCGCCCCGGTGGGTGTGTCGATGTCCTCCTCGGACACGTCGGGAACGTCGGGTTCGTCCTCGAGGAGCTCCTCGACGCCCTCGGTCTCGGCGGTCTGCTCGACCGCTTCCACCTCGGCGTCCTCCGCGACTTCGAAGTCGTCGGGGAGTTCGGCGTTCGGCGGGATTATCTTCACCGTGACGCCGATGGTGCCGAGTTTCATCACGGCGACGCCCTGCCCCTCGTCGACGAGCGACTGGGCCGGTTCGCCGTTGTGCTTGATGTACCCGCGGTTGAACTTCTCGACGCGCGAGCGGGCGCCGGTCACTTTGCCCGAGAGGACGATTTCGGCGCCGAGCGCGCCGGCGTCCATGATTCGGTCGATGGTGGTGTGACCGGCCTTCCGGAAGTACCAGCCGCGTTCGAGCGCGTTCGCCAGGCGGTCGGCGACGATGCGGGCGTTCAGGTCGGGCTCGTCGACCTCCTGGACGTCGATCTGCGGGTCGTCCAGGTCGAACCGGTCTTCGAGTTCACGGGTCACCTTGCGGATGTTCTTCCCGCCCTTGCCGATGACCATCCCGGGCTTCTCGGCTTTGAGCACGATCTGCGTGCCCATCGGCGTCTTGGCGACGTCCATGCCGCCGTAGCCGGCGCGGCCGAGTTCCTCGGCGAAGAATTCGTCTATCTGGGACTTCTGGAGTCCGTCTTCGATGAACTGGTGTTCGTCCGCCATTACTCGCTTACCTCCTCGATGATGAGTTCGACGTCACAGAGCGTCGTGTTCCACGGGTCGGCGCGGCCGAAGGCGCGCGGCTTGCGGCCCTGGCGCTCGCCGACCTTGTGGGCGGCGACGTGCAGTATCTCCATCTCGTCGCCGTCGAAGCCCTGCTCGTCGGCGTTGTTGCTGGCGTTCTCGAGCAGCTTCAGGAAGTCCTTCGAGGCCTTCTCCGGGTAGCGACCGGCGTCCCAGCCGTCGATGTCGCTCCGGTGGCCCATCCCCGAGTTGTGCTGCTTGAACGGCACCGAGCGCTCGCCCTCGATTACCTCATCGAGGTACGACACGGCCTCGGCGACGGTCATGCCCTTGATGGCGCGGGCGATGGCCTTGCTGTGCTTGATGCTGATGGGCCGGTCGCGGAGCATCGCCTTGGCGGTCGTCTCCGGGTCGGCCTCGACGCTGTAGTTGATTCCCATGGTTTATTTCAGTGGCACGAACTTCGAGGACCGGGTCGCGCCGATGCCGGCCTGCCCGTGCTCGACTGTGCTCCGCGTCAGCTGGAACTCGCCGAGGTAGTGCCCGATCATCTCGGGTTCGACTTTCACCCGCTCGAACGACGAGCCGTTGTGGACCGCGAACGTCAGGTCCACGAACTCCGGGAGGATGGGCATGTCACGCAGATGCGTCCGGAGCGGCGAGTTCGCCGTCTCCTCGGCGTCGGCCTCGCGGGCCTCTTCGAGCAGTTTCTCGTGCTCGACCGACAGCCCCCGTTTGATGGTTCGCCGCTGTCGCGCGGGGAGCAGTTCCGCCACCTCGTCGAGTTCCATCTCCTGCAACTCGTCGAGCGTGTGGCCGCGGTAGGTGAACTCACCTTCGCGGCCGGTTCGGTATTCCTGACTCATTATTTGTTCCCTGCCTTGCCGCCGCGGCCGGTTCGCCTGGAGGCGATGTCACCGACCTTGCGTCCCGGCGGCGCGTTTCGCGAGACGCTCTTCGGGCGTCCCGGGTGCTGGCGTCCGCCGCCGCCGAACGGGTGGTCGACGGCGTTCATCGCGACGCCGCGAACGCGCGGCCACTTGGTGCCGCGGCTCTTCATCTTGTGGTACTTCTTGCCCGCCTTGACGAACGGCTTCTCGGTCCGACCGCCGCCGGCGACGACGCCGATGGTGGCCCGACACTGCGGGTTCAGTCGCTTGACCTCGCCGCTCGGGAGCTTCACGACCGCGACGCGGCGGTCGTGCGAGAGGAGCTGCGCGCTCGTACCGGACGCCCGCGCGAACTTCCCGCCGTCGCCGGGCGAACTCTCGACGTTGCACACCGGAACCCCTTCCGGAATCTCCGCCAGCGGGAGGGTGTTGCCGGGCTTAATCTCCGCCGAGACGCCGACCTGAATCTGCTCGCCGATGGCGATTCCCTCGGGCGCCAGCACGAGTCGGCGCTCGCCGTCGTCGAACTCGATGGCGGCGACGGGCGCACTCCGGGCGGGGTCGTGTTCGATGTCCACGACAGTCCCGGAGATGGTATCGACGTCCTCGGGTTTCTTGTGCGAGAGCTCCGCCTTGTACCGGTGGGACGGGGCCCGGTAGGTGGGCGACCCGCGCCCGCGTTTCTGTCCCTGAATCCTGCGTCCCATGGTTAGAACACCCCGATTCGAGAGGCGACTTCCTGGGCGTCGTCCTCTTCAGACAGCGTTATCGTCGCCTTCTTCCGGCCCTTCGGCGTTATCTGCGTGTTTATGTCGGTGATGGTGACCTCGTACCGGACGGCGACTTCCTCGCGAATCTCCGGCTTGGTCGCGTCCATGTCCACGATGAACACGAGTTTGTTGTCGAAGTCCATCTGGTTCATCGCTTTCTCGGTCACGAGGGGATGGTCGATGACGCCGCTCATCGCTCGGCCACCTCCTCGAGAGCGCTCTCGGTCCACACGGTCAGGCGACCGGCGTGGGCCCCGGGCGCGAGGTCCTCCGCGTTGACCTCCGCGGCCGTCGCGACGTCCGCGCCGGCGAGGTTCCGCGCTGCCTTGGACGGCTCGTCGCTCGTCACGAACAGGATGGACGAGGGGCGCTTGTACTTGCGACCCCGCGTCTTCCCGCGACCGGCCTTGACCGACTTGCCCTCGTCGGCGCGCACGATGTCGTCGTGGACGCCGAGGGCTTCGAGCACGCCGACGACCTCTCGCGTCTTCACGAGGTCCTCGAAGTCGTCGCTCACGACCAGCGGCAGGTCGACGTCGTCGCCGAACTGGTGGCCGCGTTCGCGAACGAGGTCCGCGTCCGCGGTGGCCGCGATGGCCGACCGCGTCGCGAGTTTGCGCTCTTTGTCGTTGATTCGCTTCCCCTGGTCTTTCTCGGCCTTCGGCGGGTGGGCCTTGCGCCCGCCCACCGTCTGGGGGACGCGGCGCCCGCGCCCGTTCTCGCGGGGGACGTGGGCCATACCGCGTCCGCTTCCGAGCGACTCCGCCGGAGTCCGCATCCCGGCGTAGGGGTCGGCACCGTACTTCTGTTTCCGGTTGGCCTGCGCGGCGAGCACCGCCCGCCGGATGAGGTCCGGTCGGAACGACGTCTCGAAGACGCCGGGCAGGTCGACCGTGCCCGCGTCCTCGCCGTTCAGGTCTCGTACTGTTGCTTCCATCCTTCAGTTCACCCCTGGTTAGATGCGGTCGAGACGTAGCGCACCTCGGGGTCGAGGCGCGGCTGGTCTTTCGGCCGAATGGCCGGGCGGAACCGCAGAAGCCGCTTGTTCGGACCCGGCAGCGACCCCTTGACGAGCGCGTACGGGCCGTCGACCTCGCCGTAGTTGACGAAGCCGCCCTCGACGCTCGCGTCGGCGCCGTCGCCGACGTCGATGAGTCGCTTGTTGAGTTCCGTCCGCTGGTGGTACCCGGTCTGGCCCTGCTGGGGGACCGTCGACCGGACGCGGGACGGGTTCCACGGGCCGAGGTTACCGATGCGCCGGCGCCATCCCTGGCGGGCGTGCTTGCCCTTCCGCTTCTGGACGCCCCAGCGCTTGACCGGTCCCTGCGTGCCTTTGCCTTTGGTGATGCCGCTCACGTCGAGGTACTCGCCCGGGCGGAACACGTCGGACATCGTGTGCTCGCCGCCCTCGCCGACGAGGTCCAGCGCGAACTCGGCCCGCTCGTCGAGCGAGCCGCCGCCGACCCGCGTCTCCATGACGTCGGGTTTCTTCTTGGGCACGTTCGCCAGGCCGTCGGGAACGGTGTGGGTGATGACCCGGAGGTCGTCGACCGCACCGTCCTCGACGGACTCGCGGAGCGCCTCGGCGTCGTCCTCGAAGGTGTCCTCCGCCGGAAGATCCAGCGTGCGGTGGAGCTCCTCGTGGAACTCACCGGTCCACACTTCGGTCAGCGGCTTCATTCCGTACGCCGTCTGCTCGTAGGCTCGAACGGCCACGGCCCGCATCGGCGGCGTCTCGACGACGGTCACCGGCACCGACTCTTCCATCCCCTCGCGCGGGGAGTTGGACTCGTCGTTGACCATGACGACGTGGGACATGCCGGCCTTGTAGCCGGCGAACCCCTGCAGGGCAGGGGAACCATCGTCGTCTGGCCACGAGCGGATGCGCGGGACCTCGCTCACCGCGCGCTTGCGCGGGCTGAAGCCCATCGAACCTTTTCGTGGTCTGCTTGGTTGTGGCATGGATTCGCTCTCACTCCTCGCTGAGTGTCAGGGTCGCGAGGGAGGCGAACATCGCTTCTTCGGTCCGCACCACCTCGCTGCCCTGGTTCGGAATCGTATTCAGCCAGAGGTCGAACCCCGGATCGGCACCGGGTTCGACGGGGGCCTCGCCGGCCGGTCCGGCGTCGGCGACCCCACCACCGGCAGGGACGTCCTCGACTGGGACGTCCAGGATTTCCGGAAGCCCTCGCCCGGGTGCGCCGAAGGCGACGGTCAGGTCGCCCGCGTCGTCCACCCGCCCGGACAGGTCGGCCAGTCGACCGACTGTCAGCGGCGTCCCGTGACGGGACGTGGCGATGCGGAGCCCCGCGTCGGGGCGTCCGAGCGCTTCCGTGAGGTCCATGCTGTCGACGTCGAATCCCGGGAGGGATTCGTCGACGATTCGCGCACGGACCGGTTCTCGCGAAGAGATCCTGATGGCGATGCGCTCCCCCGCTTCGACCTCCACGTCGGGAGGGGCGAAGAGGGAGATCGGGTGTTGCAGTCCGCAATTGACCCGAACGCGGCCGTCAGGTCCGACCTCGGTCACGATTCCCTGTCTTAACGCAACGGACTCGTCAGAGTCCGTAGCGGTCTCGGACGGGACGCGGAGAGGCGGCAGCACGCCGACGTACTCCAGTTCGTCCTGCATCCCCCAGGCCTCCTTGCGGAGGTACGGGGGCGTCGCAGCGTACCGCAGCACGGTTTCGACGAAGCCGGCGCCCCACCGCCGTTCGCCTTCCCGGTCGGGGAAGACGACGAGGCGGTCGATCCGGAACACCGCCGCCGCACGGGCGACGTAACCGAGTTTGCGAGTCGCCTCGCGTTTGTCCTCGGCTTCCCGGACGAGGGACGACGGCACGAGTACGCTGCGTGTCATGCCGGTCCTCTCTGGTCTCGTCCAGACTGGTGCGAGGATACCGGAGCCTCACCTAAAAGGGTAGCGAATCGAATCCGGCGTTGCGAGGGCCTCACACCCGAGCCGTCGGGAGTTTCGTGTGTCACACCACCGTGATTGTCATCCCCACGCGGTATTGCGGTTCGCTCAGATTTCGGAAGCCTTATCAATTCAACCGGCAGTACAACTGATTGCAGTAGCGCGCTGGTAGTGTAGTGGTATCACGCAACCTTGCCATGGTTGCAACCGGGGTTCAAATCCCCGCCAGCGCACTTCTCTCGGGACGTTTCGCCCCTAGCGAACCGCGTATAGACCCTGCGAGCGAGTGGTATCCAGACCCTGCGAGCGAGTCGCGCCTCGAACTGCGGGCGAAGTCGCCCGTCTGCCCGGGTCTGTGACACGGACCGACGTAGCAGATTAAGCACTCTGGGCGCGTATCTACTGCTGCCGGGGAACGTTCGTCTTAGTGGCTTAGGACCAACAGCAGGGAGGGGTCCGCCGCGCGACACCCGGATGGGCCCACCAGACCATTTGCCCCGGCACGCAATTATTCCCGCCAGCTCGCTCCGCTCTGCTCGTCTGACCTCTCACGTGCGCGAGTGCCCCTGCACGTGTGAAAGATAAAGTAGGGACCGACCCGACCCGTGTATCGACGACGGCTTCGACGCGGCGGTTCCGGTCACTCCTCGTCCGAGTTGCGGGTCGACCACTCCATTTCCAGTGTGACGTGTCCGCCCGGCAACCACCGCTGGGTGTCCGTATCGGCCCGCAGGCTGTCGGGAACGGGGAGGTCGACCTCCTCCCCGTCCACGACGATTGTTAGCGAGTTCGCCCCCTCGATGCGGGCTTCGAGGTGCGAGAGCGGGCCGACGACGTCGCTCCGGGCGGGCGGCCCGCGTTCGGTGTCGGCCGGGACACCCCCGACTACGGGGTCGATGTTCACGTCGCGGCTCCGGTTCGAGAGCACCGCGTTGACCGCCGCCCCGAGGAGGATGACCAGTCCGCTGAAGTACAGCCACGTCAGCAGGACGAGGACGCTGGCCACGAAGTTCTCGCCCGGTCCCCGGAAGCTCACGTAGACGCTGAACAGCGACTCGAAGACGGTCAGCCCCACCGCCGCGACGAGAACGCCGGGGACCACTTCGAGGAGGCTCACGTCGGCGTCCGGGAAGACGTAGTAGATGGGGTAGAGCACCATGGTGAGTCCCAGAACGAGAACTATCCGGCGGAGCAGCCACGGGAGGAGTCCGCCGCCGTCCAGGGGCAGAGCGGACTCGACGACCAGGGCGACGAACACCGCCAGGCCGAAGACGACCAGCACGAGGAGGCCGTCGCTCACCTGGTCCGCGAAGGTGTTCTCGGACTCGGACTCGTAGATGTCGGAGAACGCCGTGTCGAGGCCGCGGAAGATGCGGAGCGTCCCCCAGACGAGGACGATACCGCCGAACGCACCGACGCCGGGGCTGGTCGTCTGGAGCTCCGTGACGAGGAGGTCGGCCATCCCCTCGGTCAGCATCGCCCTGGTTAGCTGGATGAAACTCTCCGTGAGCGACTCGTCGCCGATGGACGCCACGATGGCCAGGAGCAACACGAGCAGAGGCAACAGCGAGACGAAGGCGTGGTAGGCGATGCTCCCCGCCATGAAGGTCAACCGCTCTGCCCGGACCTCGTGGACGACGGCACGGCCGACCGTGGCAGCGCGGTCAATCCGGGATGTCATCCCGCGGCTCTACACCTGCACCGGGGAAAAACCCGCGGGCGGCGTCCGGATTTCGGCCGGGCACGTCGGCGACGAAGGAAACGCGCGGTCGGGTGCGAGGCGGGCGCCCGGGCGCGTCAGTCGCTAGACGACGAGGTCGGCCGCCGCGACCCCGACTCCTCGCGGAGTTCCTCGACGGTGGTGTAGACGATGGCGCTGCTCACGACGAGGGCGGCGCCGAAGATGAGCACCATCGAGAGCGTCCGAAGTTCCGGGATGCCGTAGGCGCCGGCGAGGTTCTTGGCAGCGACTGCCGACGCGCCGGCGAGCAACATCGCCGCGAAGTAGCCGGTGATCTCCTCCTCGTCGACGACGTTGGTCGCTGCCGCGCCCAGGCGCGCCCCGAGTGCGCTCCCGGCCAGTAGGGGCACGACCACCGAGAGGTCGACGGCGCCCGACTGCGCGTAGAGGAACGACCCGACCGCCCCCGAGGCGGTAATCTGGAGGACGTCGGTGCCGACTGCAACCGCGGCGGGGACGCCGAGCAGGTACATCATCGCGGGCATCAGGAGGAAGCCGCCGCCCACGCCGAGGAATCCGGAGAGGACGCCGATGACCAGCGCGATTGCGAGCGTCAACCAGACGGACACCCGGGTGCCGCCTTTTATCTCTATCATCGGCGGAATCTGGAACTGCTGGATGCGCTGGACGATGGGCGACTCGTCGACGTCGCTCCCGCCGCCGTCGGTCCGGGCGTCGCGGAGCATGAGCGCCCCGACGAGCGACAGCAACCCGACGTACGCGGCGCTCACGACGAGGTCTGCGGCGCCGAGTTCTTCGAGCAGCAGGACGACCTGCTTGCCGACTTCGATGCCGCCGGTCATCCCGACGACGAACAGGCCCGCGAGTTTGTAGTCGACCTGCCCCATGTCCCGGTGACGGAGGGCCGCGATGACTGACGTCCCGAAGACGAACGCCAGGCCGCTTCCGACGGCCGTCTTGGCCGAGTAGCCCATCACTAGCAGGGCCGGCGTGACGAGGAAGGACCCGCCCATCCCGAAGAAGCCGAACAGGATGCCGATGAGCAGCCCGAACCCGGCGAACAGCGCCAGCGACGTCAGCGGGATGCCGAGTACCGACAGCATCTACATCAACTCCTCGAAGCCGAGCACTCGACCGAGGACGCTGTACAGCACCTGGAGCACCGCCAGTTCGCCGAGGATGAACGCGAAGTCGGCGACGTTCGGCGGCAGGTCGTTCGTCGTCGACGCGAGAGCACTGATGTGTCCGAACATCACTGTATCGTGAACACCCCTCCACTGCCCTCGTAAAATACTGTTTCGGTTCGTTCGAAAAATACTATTCCAGTTGGATACGAGTCACCACCTCGATTCCAGGCATAACTTATCCAGTCGTCGGCCCCGGCGGTCATCCCGGGCGGTGGCGTCGCACCCGGGCGGATTATCGCTGTCGCGCGCCCGCGGTTGTGTGCGCCTGGGGGGTTCACGGGGTCCTCGAACCCGTACCTCGTCCGGCGCTACGTTTAGGGGCTCCCGGGTCGATGCGGTCGGCATGACAGTCATCGCGTTCCTGAGCGTCGCGCCGGTCGTCGAGGGGAGCATGTCGGGCGAGGTCGCCAAGGCCGTCGCGGCCCTCGACGACTACGACGTCGGGTACGACACGACGCCGATGGGGACTATCGTCGAGACGGATTCCGTGGACGAACTGCTCGCCGCGGTGGGCGCGGCCCACAGAGCGGTCGACGGCGACCGCGTTGAGACGTTCCTGAAGATAGACGACAAGCGGACCGTCGAGCAGTCCGCCCGCGAGAAAGTCGACGCCGTCGAGGAGAAACTCGGCCGCGAGGCGCGCCGGGAGCGCTGACTCGACCGGTACACCAGAGGCCGCGTTCCGACCCCTTTTACCCGAACGCGCGCAATCCGGAACCCATGGAGAGCATCAACCGGATGGCGGTCGAACTCGTGGACGAGGCCCTCGATTTCGCCGACGAACTCGGAATCGAGGCGTACGAACTCGACTCCGGCGCGACGGTCCTGGATTTCGGGGTCCAGGCCGACGGCGGCGTCGAGGCGGGCCTGCTCCTCAGCGAGATTCAGACGGCCGGCCTCGCGACGGTCCAGACGCGGATGGACGAGGTGGCCGGCGCGCCGCTTCCGCACGTGGAACTGACGACGGACCACCCCGCGCTGGCCCTGCTGTGCTCCCAGAAGGCCGGGTGGGAACTCACCTTCGAGACGTACGACGGCCTGGGAAGCGGCCCGGCCCGGGCGCTGGTCGGCGAGGAGGACGAGTTCGAGGCCGTCGGCTACTACGACGAGTTCGACCTGACCGTACTCGCCGTCGAGAGCGTCGAACTGCCGGGCGACGAGGTGGCGACCCACGTCGCGGACACCGTCGACATCGAACCGAGCGGCGTCTTCCTGCCGGCGTACGCCACGGGGTCGCTCGCCGGGAGCGTCTCGACTGCCGCCCGCGCGGCTGAACTGGCGGTGTTCCGCCTGTTCGAACTCGGGTACGACCCGCTGGACGTCGTCTCCGCGAGCGCAACCGCTCCGGTCGCGCCGGTGAGTTACGACGAGGGCGTCGCCATGGGTCGGACCAACGACGCACTGGCCTACGGGGGGCAGGTCTACCTCCACGTCCGGGAACCGTTCGACCGGTTCGACGAGGTGCCCTCGACGGCCGCCGACGAGTACGGAACGCCGTTCGAGGAGGTGTTCGAGGCGGCCGACTGGGACTTCTACGAGATACCCGAGACGGTGTTCGCCCCGGCGCAGGTCACCGTCGACGTCGCCGACGGTCCGACTCGCGTCTACGGCGACACGGACGAGGACCTCCTCGCCGACTCGTTCGGGTTCTGATGCGGTTCAAGCCGGTCCCTGAACCTCCCGACTCGCTCGACGGCCTCGGGGACGCTCACCGGGCGGTCCCGCTGGTACCGACCCCTCCGGCCGACTGTCGGCGCCGTCTCCGGCGACGACTCGACCTGCCGGGGGCCGACGCGGCGCGCACCTGGCTGACGTTCCTCCGGGCGCTCGAACTCGTTGCGCGGACGCAGGATGGACTGCGCCGTCGTCGGACCTCGCTCTCGCGTGACCGCCTGGGAACCGCGCTGGTCGAGCGCGTGTTCGGCGTCCGCGAACTCCTCGCGGCACTTCACGACGCCGGCCGGCCGCTGTCGGCGGACGAGGCGTTCGACCGGGTTCGCCGGTTCGTCCCCTCGTGGGAACGCCTCCGCAACCCCGACTGGGACGCGACCTGGCGCGGGCGCGTCCGGTCGGTGCTGGAGTGGATGGTCCTGTTCGCGGTTGCGACCCGCGGGGCTGGCGGCTACCTGGCCGCCGGCCGGTGACGGGCGCTGGCTTTTATCGCTACCGCCCGTACTCCACGGTGAATGTCCGACGCGCCAGTGGATACCGTTCTGTTCGACCTGGACGACACCCTCGTCACCTACCGCCGCACGCCCGCCGAAATCCTCGCCGACGCCTTCGAGCAGGTCGGCGTGGATCCCGTCTTCTCCATCGACGACTACTACGCGCGGTACGCCACGCACCTGCGCCAGCACGACACGATTCAGGACATCTGGCGGGAGTGTTTCGCCGCGGCCGCGGCTGACAACGGCCACGACCCCGACCTCGGCCGCGAGGTGGCGGCGGCGTTCGACGACCTCCGCGACCCCGCCGGCGTCGACCTGCTGCCGGGCGCCGAGGAGACGCTCGAAGTCCTCTCCGCGGAGTATCGAATCGGACTGGTGACCAACGGTCCGCCCGACGTCCAGCGACCGAAAATCGACGCCGCGAACCTCGACCGGTGGCTCGATACGGCGGTGTTCGCCGGCTACGACACCGAACCGAAACCGGATCCCGAACCGTTCGGGCGGGCGCTGGCCGACCTGGACGCCTGCGCCGAGAAGTCGGTACACGTGGGCAATTCGCTTCGCTCGGACGTGGCGGGCGCCCACGCCGCCGGTCTCCGGTCGGTGTGGATACCCAGTTACGAGGAGGAACGAACCGTCGAACCGCACTACCAGGTGGCCGCGCTCCCGGACCTCCGGCGTCCCCCCTGGCTCTGAGTGCCCGCAGTTCCGGCGGTGGGACTGTCTGTCCCGGCCTCAGGTCGCGTCGTCTCCCGTCTCCAGACGTGCGTCGCCGGGCGCCGTCGCCCCGTGGGTTTATGTACGAGTGCCGGACCAGACCCCCCGTGTCCTGAGACGGCGACGCGGGTCGGTCGTGGCGGGTGCGCGGCGCACCGGCCCGCGGACGCGACGGCGCCGCCTGTTCGCCACTGCTCCGGGCGTAACCGTTACTCGCGGCTGACGCTCGTGACCGTCCCGACACCCTTGCTCCGCCCCTCGCGGAACACGAACCGCTGGCCCTCCTCGACCATGTATGGCCGGAACTTGAACTCGATTCGCGCCGTTCCGGTGTCGCCGGGGAGCAACTGGCCCCCGTCCGGGTGGAACACGACGGCCTCGCTGATCGTCTCCAGGTGGATGACCGGTTCGTACCCCGACCTGATGCGCGTCGGGTGGTTGAGCACCATCACCTCCGCCTCGAAGGACCGCACCGGCGTCGGGTCGGCGTCCGACGGGAGCAGAATCATCCCTCGCTCCATCTCCGACTCCGCGACGCCCTTGAGCGCGATGCCGACGATGCGCCCGGCCTTCGCCCGGTCGACGCGGTGGTAGTGCATCTCGATGGACCGGACCTCCACCTCCCGGAAGGCCCCGTCGGCCATCGGTCCCAGCAGGAGTTCGTCGCCGGCGGCGACCGTTCCCGAGTTGACCGTGCCGGACGCCACCGCCCCGACGCCCGTCACGCTGTAGGTTCGGTCGATGTACATGCGGAACTCGCCCTCCGGCCGCGACGTCTTGGGCAGCCGCTCGAACAGTTCGTCGAGCACGTCCAGTCCCTCCATCGTGACCGCGCTGGTCCGGAGGATGGGGACGACGGCGGTGTCTATCTCCTCGACGGCCGCGGTCACGCCGTGGCGCTCGATGCGGAGCGGCGTCTTCCCCACGTCGCGCAGCAGTCGCTCGACCTCTCGCTCGACTTCCGAGACGCGGTCCTGGGAGACGGCGTCCACCTTGGTGATGGCCACGATGGTGGGCAGTTCGGTCGCCAGGAGGATGCCCAGGTGCTCTCGCGTCGTGCGCGTCGGCCCGTCGTCGGCGGCGACGGTCAACAGGCCGTAGTCCAGTCGCTGCCCGACGAGCCCGCGGATGGTCGTCCGGAGCCACGGTTCGTGACCGACGGTGTCCACGAACGAGACGAGGCGGTCTGCCTCCTCGACCACTCGCGCCCGGTCGCTCTTCCGACGGGGGTTGTCCATCCGCACCGGCCCGTCGTCGTCGAAGCCGTAGACGGCGTACGAGAGATCCGCCGAGAGGCCTCGCTCGACCTCGTGGGGCTGCACGTCGAGGTAGCTCCGCGTCGAGCCCTCCCCGTCGTCGGCCTGCCCGGTGACCAGCGACCCGACGAGCGTGCTCTTGCCGTGGTCGACGTGGCCCGCCGTGCCGACGACGATGTGTTCGTCGTCAGTTTCCAGCATCGCCCCCTCGCGAATCGTGGCGACGCCGACGAGTCCGCGGTCCTCATCGGCCTCTCCGCCGACTCCCCACGTCTCGACGTCGTCGATGTGGGCGCCCGCCTCCTCGGCGAGCAGAGAGAGCACGTCCATCGTCTCCGAGAAGGCAGCCGGTGAGATGCCGGCGATGCCGCCGTCGTCAGTGACGCCGACGACGTACGTCGCCGTCCCCTCGCCAGACAGCACCCGGTGGCGAAGCTGTGCGGCCAGGCTCTCCATGCGACCGTCGACGAGATGCACGTCACGAGAAAGACGCTCTTTGAATTCGACGTGTCCACCTTCCTGCTCGCCGCGCTCGAGGGCTTCCCTGAGGAGAGCCCGGTCAGCGCTCATGCGCGGGCGTAGGGAACCACCTGATAAAACCCTTTTCGTGATTTGCGATTCCATATCACGGGTCGGCTATTGCGACTACCGAGTCCGTGGCGTCGTCCGGCCGAGAAACGGGCGTCGGACAGGGTGCGACCGCCGTCACTCGGTGAGTTGCTCGTACGCGCGGTTCACGCGCTTGAATGCCTCCTCGTCCCCCGACTCGGTGTCCGGGTGGACCTGTTTCACCTTCTCCCGGTAGGCGCGCCGGACGGCCTCGTCGCTGGCACCGGGCGACAGGTCCAGCGTCTGGTAGGCCTGGTCCCGCGAGGGCCCGCGTCCCACCCCGTTCGGGGACCCGGCGCTCCGGGGGCCCGCCGTCCGTCGCCGCCTGCCACCCTGCGGTTGTCGGCGTCTGCCTCCCGGTCCGGCCTGGAACGGGCGCTGTCGCTTCGTCCCCGACCGGGACTCGCTCTCGGCGACGCGGGCCGCGAGCCGACCCGTGGCGTGGTACCAGAGGAAGTACGTCGTCGCCGCGAACGGTATCGCGACCGCGAGCAAGAACGGCTGTCGTGCCAGGGCGGCCACGACGAGAAGCGTCGTCAGGCCCGCGAACACGGCCGCCAACCCGAGCACGAACTGGTCCCTGTCCACGCAGGGCGTTGGGAGTCGAGACAGGTAAGCGTCTCGCCGCACACGCCAGCAAGGCGTTCAAGATACCGGCCCCGCTAGCGGCGATATGAGCGTAGCAGATGTCTGCCAGATTTGCGAGGCGGCGCCCGCTCGCCACACGTGCGACCAGTGCGGGTCGCTGGTCTGCGACGACCACTACGAGCGCTCGCACGGCCTCTGCGTCCAGTGTACGTCCCTCGCTGGTAACCAGGAGATCCCCGACGACAGCACGGACGTCCTCCGCTGAGGGCCCGGGCAACTGACGCCGGGAGCGGCGCCCCCTTCCATTTCCGTCCCGGAAGGGCCCCCTCGACGCGAGTCGTCGCCGGCGCCGCCTCCGAGCGCCGGGTCAGCGGAACTGGTTCAGGCGGCGCTTGAGGCGCTTGGCCGCTTCGCCCGCCGCCCGGTCGAACCGCTCGCCATCGCCGGCGAAGATGATGCCCCGCGAGGAGTTGACCAGGCCGACGCCGTCGGCGAGACCGTACTCCACGGCGGCCTCGGCGTCGCCGCCCTGCGCGCCCACGCCCGGAACCAGGAACGGCAGGTCCGGGACGGACTCCCTGACCCGCTCCAGTTCCTCCGGCGTGGTCGCTCCCACGACGAGGCCGACGTTCCCGTGTTCGTTCCACAGGTCCGCCAGCGCCGCGACCCGTTCGTACACCCTGTCGCCGGCAGCGAGTTCGAGGTCCTGGAGGTCCGACCCCCCGGGATTCGACGTCCGACAGAGCACGAACACTCCCTTCTCGGCGCGCGAGAGGAACGGGTCGAGCGAATCGCGCCCCATGTACGGGTTCACCGTCATCGCGTCCGCGCGGTCGAGTAGCCTGGCGTACTGGCGGGCGGTGTTCCCGATGTCGGCCCGCTTGGCGTCCAGGAGGACGGGGACGTCCTTCCCGTGAGCGTACGCGATGGTCTCCGCCAGGGCCCGCCACCCCTCGGCGTCCTCGTAGAACGCGACGTTGGGCTTGTAGGCGGCGGCGTGTTCGTGTGTCGCGTCTATTATCCGCCGGTTGAACGCCCAGCGAGGCAACTCGTGGTCCTGCAGGTGCGACGGAATCCGCGCCGGGTCCGCGTCGAGGCCGACGGAGACAACGCTGTCAGCCCGCTCGATTCGCGCTTCGAGCCGGTCGAAAAAGTTCATGCCGGGCAGGTCTTCCCCGGAGGCCTAAGCGCTTGCGACGCGGGGTCGCAACTGCGACGGTTCCCCGCCGTTCCGGCGATTCCGTCACGACAGGACGCCCCGTCGATAGATTCATGAGGTGGTTCGTGGAATATATACTGAATATCCGGTATGAATCAACGGGAGGGGGAACTCACTCTCGCCTGTGTCGGGACGGGGGTGCCGTGGCAGGCCGTCGAACGGGCGACCCGAGACGAGTCGCCGCCGGGTTCGGTCCGGGCGACGACCCCCGGCAACGCCCTGGCGCTCCTCTCGAGGTCCGCGCCCGACGCCCTCGTCCTCGGACACCTCGCCGCCGAGAGCCCGCTTCCGTTCGTCCGGTCGGTTCGCGACGGCTACCCGAACCTCCCCATCGTCGCCGTCGTGACGCCGGCGTCTCCGGGCCCCGCCTCCCTGCTCGACGCCGGCGCCACGGACGTCGTGTCGGCGCCGCCCGACGATGCTGACTCCGACTCCGCCCCCGAACTGGCCGACTGGAGTCGCGTCTTGCTAACCCGGGTGACCAACGCAGTCGGCCGCCACGGGTCCGACCAGCGGGCGCGCCGCGACCGGACCGACGGGCTAGACGTCGAGGGACACGGACTACTGGAGGCCATCTTCGAGCGAGTCCCCATCCACATGTACGTCAAGGACTCCGAGGGGCGTCACCTGAAGGTGAGCCAGGCGTACCTCGACGACCCTCAGGACCTGCTGGGGCGGCGGGACAACGAGATAGACGCCATCGAACACGGCGAACTCGCACACCGGGACGACATGCGGATCATCGAGCGGGGGACGCCAATCCTGAACAAAGAGGAGTGCATCGAGGAGGTGGACTCGGACATCTTCTCGGCGGATTTCCTCCACGAACTGTACCCCGACGCCGAGGTGACCGGCGAGAACTACGAGAGCTGGGTCCTCACCTCGAAAGTCCCGTGGGTCGACGACGAGGGTAACGTGGTCGGACTCGTCGGAGTCACCCAGGACATCAGCGAGCGCAAGCACTACCAGAAGCAGCTCGAACGCCAGAACGAGCGCCTCGAACGGTTCGCGAGCATCGTCTCGCACGACCTGCAGAACCCGCTGAACGCGGCGTCGGGCTACCTGGAACTGGCACGGGCCGACTGCGACTCCGACCACCTCGACCGGGTCGAGAACGCCCACGAGCGGATGAGCGAACTCATCGCGGACCTGCTCCGACTGGCCCGGAACGGGCTGTCGGTCGACGAACCGGAACCAGTGGCGATAGACGACGTGGCGAGAGACGCCTGGCAACTCGGGAGCTGGGGGTCAGCTGAGGTTCGCTTCGAGGGCGGACTTCCGACGGTCGAGGCGGACCCGGGACGCCTCCACGAGCTGTTCCAGAACCTGTTCGACAACGCCGTTTCTCACGCCGGTCCGTCGACGACGGTCCGCGTCGGGGCGCTCGACGGGTCCGGATTCTACGTCGCGGACGACGGTCCCGGCATCCCGCCGGCCGAACTGGACGACGTGTTCGAGTCCGGATTCACCACCGACAGCGGGGGCACCGGGTTCGGTCTCGCAATCGTGAAAACCATCGCCGAGGCCCACGACTGGAGCGTTCGCGCCACCAACGAGACGGAGGGGGGCGCGCGGTTCGAGTTCCGCACCTGAGTCGCGGACGCCCCCGAACAGGCGACGCCGCCAGCGGGGGGTGAACGCGCAACTGGCCCACGTTCGGTCAGCGGTCTCGCGTCGACGACCGGTCGTAGACGACCCGCCCGCCGACGACGGTGGCGTCCACCTCGACGTCGCGGATGGATTCGGGATGCTCCCAGGGCGACCGGTCGAGGACCGTCAGGTCCCCGCGCTTGCCGACTTCGAGCGTTCCGAGTCGGTCCTCGTCGAAGCCGGCGTAGGCGGCCCCGGCGGTGTAGGCCCGGAGGGCGTCGGTCACGTCCAGGCGCTGGTCGGGGTGGTCGGCGGTGACCGCGTGGTGGACGCCCAGCAGCGGGTCGAGGGGCATACAGTCGCTGCCGAA
>JBEPXT010000022.1:0-37651 GCA_041641795.1 Salinigranum sp. | reverse complement strand
GTGTCGCCGTCGAACGCGGCCGCCAGCAGGCCGTAGACCTGCGCGCGCGCCCTCGCGACGGACGCTTCGTCGGTCGCCTCGACCTCGTGCTGGTGGTTCGTCATGGGTGTTACTCCGTCGGTTCGACGTCCACGAACGCGTCGTACTGGGCGTTGCTCCCGCCGACCAGGTCGCTCATCCCGATGTCGCCGAGTTCGCTGTCCAGCGGCTGGAGGTGGTTCACCGCGAATCCGGCGTCGCGGCCCTTGGCCAGTCCGGCCTCGTCCTGCATCGGCGTGTCGAACTCGTAGGGCGTGTGGCCGTCGCCGCCGGCGGCGTCTCGCGTCTCGCCGTCGATGGTCATCTCAGTCGCGCCGTTGGAGATGCGACCCCAGCCCCACATGGCGCCGACGACGCCGGGCCGGATGCCCTGGGTCACCATCGCCTTGCCGTCGACTTTCCGCCGGCCGGCGTCGATGGAGATGTCGTCGCCGTTCTCGATGCCGCGTTCCGCCGCGTCCTCGGGGTGAATCCACAGGGGGTTCTCGGCCCGCGTCTCGCGGAGCCACGGCGCGTTCTGCGTCCGGTGCATCCCCTGGGTCCGCGGCTTCCAGTTGATGAGCCGGAGCGGTCGGTCGGGTTTCTCGTCGCTGACGACGCCGGCCTGCACGTCGCCGTTGTAGTGTTTCACGTCCTCGACTTTCGGGAGCGGGTCGAAGCGCTCGCCCGTGTAGGAGTGTTTGCCCTTCGGGACGGTGTCGTTGTAGAAGATGGCCGGCCCGCCGAGCTTGTACCGCATGTGCTCGCCCTCGTAGGCGTTCGAGGGGTTGTACCGGCCCGCGTAGTCGTAGTCGAAGCCGTGCTTCTCGAAGGCCTTCTCGTAGTTCGGGACGGGTTCCTCGAAGCGCCCGCCGCGGTTGAGGACGGTGACGACCTTGCGCCACTCGTCGTCGGCGACGGCGGCCTTCCAGCGCTCGATGTCGAAGTGCGTCCCGAGGCCCTTCTCGTGGGCCTTGCGGAAGATTTCGAGTTCCTGGTCGCTCGCGTCGGGGACCGGCCCCTCCTGGCCGTCCAGGTCCTCGGGGCCCATCCCCGGCGGGAACGACAGGCCGTTGTCGTCCTCGTCGGCGTCGTAGTCGGGGAAGCTCTTGGTCGCGAAGGCGATGTTCGCCACCAGTTTGAGGTAGAAGTCCTCGGCCTGGTGGAGCGGCCAGAGGTTGCCGTCGGCGTCGGGGATGGACTTCTCGCCGACGCCCGGCAGGTCCATCTCCTTCCACATGTCGATGAGGACGTTCTCGAAGGGGCGGGCCTCCGGGACGACTTTCACCGTCGGCTGGCTCACCTTCTCGTCGGCCAGTCGCTTGTTCGGGTAGGTGCCGAAGTTCTCCCAGCGTTCGAGGTAGGTCGGCTCGGGCAGGATGTAGTCGGCGAACTTCGAGGTGTCGCCGATGACCGTGTCCGACGCGACCAGCAGCGGGACGGCGTCGGTGTCCTTCAGGATGGCGGGAATCTTGTCGCCGCCGGCGGCCGCCATCACGTGGTTCTCGGAGTACGGCCGGATGAACATCGCGTTCACGCCGTAGGGGTACTCGTCCTTGGCGCTGCCGTATATCTCCTGGACGGCGTACGGCGGGGCGACGGGGAACCACGGCCGCTTGGCCGGGTAGCCGTCGTCTCGTTCGAACAGCGACGTGTCCTCGTAGTTGGTGCCGCCGCGGACCAGCGGGATGCCCCACGGCTTGTGCCCGTCGGGGACGGCGCCGAGCTTGTACCGGCCGCTCATCGAATCGTAGCCCGCGTAGGGCGTTATCTGGCCGCCCTTCCAGTCGTAGTTACCGATGAGGTGCTGGAGGGTGGCGATGGCCCGGGTGTTGTAGAAGCCGTTGGAGTGCTTGGCAGGGCCGCGGTACTGCATGATGGCGGCCTTCTTGCCGTGGCTCGTGAACTCGTCGGCTATCTCCGCGATGTCCTCGGCGTCGACGCCGGCCATCTCGGCGTACTCTTCGAGGCCGTACTCGAAGACCCGCTCCTTGTACAGCGACCAGGAACTGCGCACGTGCGTCCCGTCGATGGTGAGGTCCACGTCGAGGACGCCGGAGTCGGTTTCGCCGGCCGGCACCGCCTTCCCGGTCCTGGAGTCGACGACGACCGGCCCCTCGCCCTGCAGGCCGAGGTCGGACGCGGTCGCTTTCGGTCCGCCCTCCTCGTCGACGAGGACGAGGTGCGTGGCGTCGCTCCAGGTCGGCTCGTTGTCCGTCTGGGCCGCGCTCTTGCTCGGGTTGCGCAGGTACTCGATGTCGTGCCGGTCGTTCTCGATGATCCAGCGGGCCATGCCCATCGCCAGGGCGCCGTCGCTGCCGGGGTCGACCGGGACCCACTTCTCGGCTTTCTCCGCGGTCTTCGAGAGGCGCGGGTCCACCACGTCCATCCGCATGCCGTCCTGGATGGCGTTGGTCAGTTTGGGCGCCAGCCAGGTCGGCCCCTTGTTGGCGACCATCGGGTTGGTCCCCCAGACGAGCAGGTACTCCGTGTTCTCGATGTCCGGGTACTGGCGCTTCTTCTTCGCGCCGTAGGACCGGACGTTCCCGAGCACGCTGGAGAATCCGCAGGTCCCGGCGTGGTGCATGCTGTTGACCGACCCCAGCCCCTGCGCCCAGAGGCGGGCCCGGATGAACGACCGCCGGAAGCCGCCGACGTCGACGAGCTGGTTGGCTTTCGGACCCAGGTCGGGGTGGTCGGTGTCGATGAGGACGTCCTCGTACTTGTCGTCGAAGGCGGCTTTCTCCATCTCGCCGTTCTGGACCGCCTTCCAGTCCGACATGACCTGCTCTTTGGGCGCGTACCCCCACATCTCCTTCAGGCCGGGGTGGTCGAGTTCGTCGTCGCCGTTGACGATTTCGTCGACGGCCTGCTCCCAGGAGATGGTCTTCCACTGGTCGCTCCCGCGCGGGCCGACGCGCTTCATCGGCTTTCGCACCCGGTAGCTGTCGTAGGCGGTCTGGATGCCGGCCTGCCCTTTCAGGCACATCCGGCCGCCCGACAGGGACCACCGGTCGGTGTCGACGTCGCCGGTCCCCTCCAGTTCGCCCATCGCCACGTCCTCGGGGTTCGAGCCGTAGGGCACCTGGGCGAACGGCTGGGTGTTCAGGAACGAGTAGGGGTTCCCGGCCAGTTTCCGGACGAGCGAGGAGTACTGCGCGTTCTCCTCGCTCTCGCCGGAGAGCCTGACCTTGATGGGGCAGAACGTGTTGCACTGGCCGCAGGTCGTGTACAGCACGTCCTCCGCGCCGTACTCGCCGAACTCCGTGCCGGTGTAGTGTTCGTTCTCGTCTTTCCAGAGGTCCGACAGGTCCACGTCGGCGTTGGCCGCGCCGCTACCGGCGGACAGGACGCCGATGGTTCCGACTGCCTTCGCGAAGTCGCGCCTCGAGAGCGATGCGTCCGAATCGTCGACGGGGTCTGAACTGTTGGGTTCTGAACTCATCAGTGGTCACCTCCCAGCGGGGTGAGCGGGAGCACTTCCGCGCCGAGCGTGTACAGCAACAGCCCGACGGCCATCATGCCGATGCTGGTGACCCACTCCACCGCGGTGGGGAAGTAGTCACCGTGGGGCAACTGTTCCATGACCGGGATGACCTGCGGTGGGACGACGATGTTGAACCGCACGCCGATGATGCCGAGGACGACGCTCACGCCCGCGAGAACCATCAGCCCGGGCGACCGCCGCCAGGACCGCCGACTGACCATCGCCAGCGGCAGGACCCAGCCGAGACCGACCATCACCAGCCAGAACGACCAGGACATCTCGCCAGCGACGACGGTCAGCCACGTCTCGACTTCCGTCGGGTGCAGGCTGGTGAGCGCGATGAGCGCGTCGATGCTCGTGAACGCCACGTCGGTGATGATGAACGCCGCCAGCAGCTTCGCCAGCCGGTCCAGGAGGTCCAGGTCGAGGGACTCCCGGGTGAACAGCTTCCGCCGGAGGACGTACAGCGCCATCACCAGGGCCGTCCCGCTCACCACGGCCGAGATGATGAAGATGACCGGGAACAGGCCGCTGTTCCAGTACGGACGCGCCTTGGCGACGGCGAACAGGACGCCGGTCCCCCCGTGGACGAAGAAGATGGCCAGCGGGATGCCGACCAGGCCGAAGCGCTTCAGCCACGTTCGGTCGAACGCGCGCGAGGCGTCGCTCGTGTCCATCCGTCCGAGCGTCAGCGCCCGGAAGAGGGTGCCGCGCCAGTCGTTGCGCTGGGCGGCCAGGCGCGCCAGGTCGATGCGCATCGAGAAGTACAGCTCCGCCATCAGGACGCCGATGTACGCGACGTAGGCGTGGACCTCCCACGCGAGCGGCGACGTCAGCTGTCGCCAGAGGAACGGGTGGTACATGCGGTCCATCCGGCCGAGGTCGGTCCAGACGAACAGCATCGCCACCACCATGCTGATGATGGCCGCGAGCAGGGCGTCGCGGTCTATCTTGTGCATGCCTTCCATCTCGAAGACGTTCGCCAGCGTGCTCACCAGGAACGCCCCGGCGGACAGGCCGACGAAGTAGATGTAGAAGGCCACCCACGCGCCCCACGGGGTGGTCGAGGTCATGTTCGTACTGGCCATTCCCTGGTCTATCCGGAGGTACATCGCGTACGCGCCCGCCCCGAGCAGGATTGCCAGGAGGGCGTACCACGCGATTCTGAACCGGCCGTCGTTGAATCCGAACTCGAAGTCGAATCGCTCTGTCGTCGTTGCCATGGTATCACTTCAGGTAGTACACGTTGGGGTCGGTCCCCTCCTCGTGTTTCAGCTGGAACGCCCGCTCGCTCGCTGCCATCTCCGACACGTCGCTGTCGGGGTCCGACAGGTCGCCGGCGTTCCGCGCGTCGCCGATGCACGTCTCGACGCAGGCGGGTTCCTCGCCGCGTTCGAGACGGTGGGTACACAGGCTACACTTCCGGACGTTGCCGACTGGCGATTTCTTCTCGCCGCGTTCGCCCCTGTCGACGCCGTACTCGGGGCTGGTAATCTCGCCGGCGCCCATCGTCTCGTCGTCGTAGTTCTCGCCGAAGTCGAAGTACCGCGCCCCGTACGGGCACGCGATCATACAGTACCGGCACCCGATGCACCGGTCGTAGTCGACGTTGACGACGCCGTTTTCCATCTTGTACGTCGCGCTGACGGGACAGACCTGCACGCAGGGCGGGTTCGAACACTGCATGCAGGGCCGGGGCAGGTTCGTCCGGTTGACGTCCGGGTACGTCCCGTGTTCCTCCTCCATCACGACGTTGTACGAAACGCCCGGCGGCGTCCGGTTCTCCGCCTTGCAGGCGACCGTACAGGAGTCACAGCCGACGCACTTCTGCAGGTCGATGACCATGCCCCACTGGCGGTCACCCGACGCCGACCCCATCTCCCGGGCGACGTCGTCCATCGCGCCGACGCTGCAGGACAGCGACTCGGCCGTCTCCGGTGCGACCGTCTGGTCGTCCCGGTCGACCGCCGGATTCGGCGTCTGCTCGTAGGCCTCACCGAACTCCTCGCGTGCGGCCGCGTCGTGTCGTTCCCAGAACTCGTCGCTCGACAGTTCGCCCTGGGAAACCCGCGCCGCGTCCTCGGCCATCTCCAGGCCCAGGTCTGTGCTGTACTCGGTCTTGGCCAGTTCCGCTTCCGGGTCCGCAACCTCCTCGTCGACCATCGCATCGAACTGCAACCGGTCGACGTTCGGAACGCCGGGTAGCGGGTCCGAACTGCTCATAGCCCCTCACCGGCCAGCGGCCGTGCGTCCGTCTCTGGGGGTACCGCGCCCCTGTCTCCAGTGGTCCGACGCATACATGTTTACAAACGGATTGTCCGGATGAATGCGTAATACCAATACTACTCGGGGGTTCGAGACGCCGTTTTTCCCCGGATAACCCCCCTACCAATACTACGCGGTATGCGCGACGGCTCGTTTTCCACCGTCAAGCCGGTACCAATACTGTTGGGGTGGGGGGTAGCCGAACCTGTTCGGCCTCGCGCGCCGGACCCGGGACATATATCCCCCGATGGACGCAATATTCGGGTATGCACGGTGGGAATCGCACGGCCAGTGGGCCCGAAGGGCGTAGCTCGGGGGCACGGGGCCGGCGCGAGGGACGTCGGCAGGGGGACCGCGGGACGGCATGAGCGAGATTATCCTCGCGTCGATTCTGCTCCGGGTCGTCGGGGTCGTCTACTCGCTCGTCTTGCTCTACAGAGTGCGGGACCGGCGCTTTGGCTTCCTGACGCTGATGCTGACGCTGATGGCGCTCAGGCAGATTCTGACGTTCCAGGCCGGGGAGGGCGGCATCGACGAACTGCCGGGGCTGGTCGTCAGCGTCCTGGCGGTGCTGACGGTGTACTACCTCTCGCAGTACGTCGAACAGGAACAGTCGATAAAGTCCCGGCTCCAGGAGACCAACGAGAAACTTCGCGGGTTCCGGAAGGCCATCCAGCACGCCGGGCACGGCATCTTCATCACGGACACGGACGGAACCATCGAGTACGCCAACCCGGCCGTCGAAGCGTTGACCGGGTACCGCCCCGAGGAAGTCGTGGGTCGCAACCCCCGCCTCTGGAAGTCCGGCGAACACGACGAGGCGTTCTACGAGGAGATGTGGGAGGAGATCACGTCCGGGAACGTCTGGGACGGCGAGATAATCAACCGCCGGAAGAACGGCGAGCGCTGCTGGGTGGACATGACCATCGCCCCGATTCTGGACGACGAGGGCCACATCGACCGGTTCGTCGCGGTGGACACCGACGTCACCGAGCGCAAAGAGCGCGAGCGGAAGATTCGCCGCCAGAACCGGCGCCTCGAAATCCTCAACAACACGAACGAGGTGCTCCGGGACATCAACCAGGAACTGGTCCAGGCGTCGACCCGCGATTCGATAGAGCAGGCCGTCTGCGAGCAGTTCGCCGACTCGCCGCCGTTCTCGTTCGCCTGGATCGGCGACGTGAGCATGGTCAGCGAGTCGCTCCGGCCCCGAACCTGGGCCGGCATCGACGAGGACGCGCTCGAAACGCTGGTCGTGCCCGACGAGGACGGCGACCGCTCGCCTGCCCAGCGGGCCCTGGAGACGCGCGAGACGGTGTTCACCCGCGACTGCGGCGCCGAAGACGCCGGCTGGGGCGCGCGCGTGTCCGAACAGGACTGCGAGTCGCTCGTGTCGATTCCGCTGTCCTACAAGGAGACCGTGTACGGCATCCTTGAGATATACGCGAGCGACGACCGCGCGTTCGACGAAATCGAACCCACGGTCTTCGCCGAACTCGGCGCCACTATCGCCTACGCCATCAACGCCATCGAGTCCAAGCGGGCGCTCCTCCAGGACAGCGTGACCGAACTCGAGTTCGCCGTCTCCGGTTCCGACTGCTGGTTCGCGGCGCTCTCGGACGCTCTCGACGCGACGTTCGAACTCGAACGCGTTACCAGCGACACGGAGGACCAGGTGGTCGAGTACTTCACGGTGGCAGGGGCGGCTGGTGACGACGTCGTTCGGGCGGCGCGCGACCGGCCGGAGATACACGACGTCCAGGTGGTGTCCGAACAGGACGACCTGGTCCTCTGTCGGTTCGACGTGTCCTCGGCCTGTATCGCGGCCACGCTCGCGGACTTCGGCGCAGTCGTCGAGTCGATGACTGCCCAGGAGGGCGCGGGGCGGGTGGAGGCCAGCGTCCCCCAGAGCACGGACGTGCGCGCAGTCGTCGAGGCGGTCCAGCGGGCGCACCCGGCGACCGACCTGGTCGCCCAGCGCGAACGCGAGCGGACCGTCCAGACGGAGGCCGAGTTCCGGTCGGCCCTCAAATCCCGCCTGACCGACCGCCAGCGCGAGGCGCTGGAGACGGCGTACCTCGGCGGGTACTTCGAGTGGCCCCGCGACAGCACCGGCGAGGACATCGCCGAGGTGATGGGCATCTCGCAGTCCACGTTCCTCCAGCACCTCCGGGCGGCGAAGCGAAAGCTCCTCTCGGAACTGTTCGACAGCGAGACGTCGTCCGGCGCCACAGAGGCGATTCCCGACGGGACGGCATAACGTTCCGGAACGCCGGGTCTGCGTACCAGAGTTCGCTCAGAACTCCGGGGGGTCTGGTACCAGAGTTCGCTTCGAACCACGCCCCCATCTCAACTCCGGCCGCGCCGCTGGCGGCCTCGGACTGAAAGAACGTCGAGCGGTGGCGGTCAGACGTTCCCGGGCTTCTCCGGGACCGTGATGTCGCCGCCGGAAATCTTCTTCCGGCTCTCCTCCAGTTTCGACTTCACGTCGTCGGGAATCTCGCTGCCGAGTTGCTGGCCCAGGATGGCCTCGACACCGTCTTTCTGGAGACCGAGCGCCGTCACCTCGCCGCCCTTGTACTCGTCGTTGGCGACGTTGCCGACGGAGTTGAACACGGCCGTGTCGACGTGCTTGACCATGCTGGCCAGGATGACGTCCTTGTACTCGGGCGCGCTCTTGGACTGGTCGGAGTCGACGCCGATGGCGTAGCGACCCTCCTGCTGTGCGGCCTTGAACACGCCGATGCCGGTGCCGCCGGCGGCGTGGTAGACGATGTCGGCGCCCTCGCCGTACATCGAGAGCGCGATTTCCTTGCCCTTGGCGGGGTCGCTCCAGTCGCCGGCGTACGCCGCGCGAACCTGGATGCTCGAGTCGGCGTGCTTGACGCCGGCCTTGTACCCTGCCTCGAACTTCTTGATGAGCGGGACTTCCTTGCCGCCGACGAAGCCGACGACCTTGTCGCCGTTCGTCGACCCTCCTCCGGCGCTGAAGTCCATCGTCGTCATCAGGCCGGCGAGGTACCCGACCTGGAACGAGCCCTGGTGTTCCTTGAACACGTAGCTCGCGACGTTGTCCGCCTCGACGACGCTGTCGACGATCATGAACCGCTGGTCGGAGAACTGCTTCGAGGTCTCCTGGAGCGCGCTCGTCTGTGCGAACCCGATGCAACAGATGAGGTCGTACTCCGGATTCTGCGCCGTGGCGAAGTTCTGCTGCTGGGTCTTGAAGTCGCTCGGTCCGCTGGGTTCCGCGTTCTTGAACGAGACGCCGTGCTCGCTTTTCGCCTGCTGGATGCCCTGGTGGGCCATGTCGTTGAACGACTTGTCGCCCAGTCCGCCGAGGGCGTACACCATTCCGACGTTGAGTTGTTCGCTGCCACCGCCCCCACCGTCGCCGCCGCTGGTGGTCTCGCCGCCCGACGTACCCCCGCCGGTCTCGGTCTCTGCACCGCCGTCGCCGCCGTCGCCGCCGCTGCCGCCGAGACATCCCGCCAGTCCCGTCATACCGACCGCCCCTGTACCTGCCAGCTTCACGAACTGTCGTCGCCGAACCATACGTGTGGGTGCGGGTGGGTTGCCATATATATCCTTGGATAGTGCCCGTCTGTATGAAAATAAACTCACACGTGTCGTATCATAAATATAATCCGGGCCGTCGGGAAAATTCCGGGACGAAACGCGCGTCCACCGTCGTTCGGAGTCCGCGCCCACGTCCCCAGGGCGCGGTTTCGGCGCCCGCTACTCCCCGCCGGACTCGTAGTGGTCGCCGGCGGACTCGGGCGTCCGCGTCTGCCCGACGAGCGCCAGCACCAGGATGACGGTGACGTAGGGGACGATCTGCACCAGCGACGGGGGGAGCTCTATCCAGGGAATCTGCTGGAAGCGAATCTGCAGGGCGTCGAGCCCCGCGAACAGCGCGGCGGCGCCGAACGCGCCGAACGGGTTGTAGTTGCCGAAGAGGTACGCGGTGATGCCGATCCACCCTCGGCCGCTGACCATGGTCTGTCCGCTGCCGATGAACAGGCCGACCTGCCCCAGCGCCAGGCCCGCCCCCCCGATGCCGGAGAACACGCCCGAGAGCAGGACGCTCGCGTACCGCACGCGCGTGACGTTGACTCCGGCGGTGTCGAGGGCCTCCGGGTTCTCGCCGCTCGCCCGCACCCAGTGACCGAACGGCGTTCGGTTGAGCGCGTACCACGAGACGCCGACCGCCAGGAACATCAGGTAGACGAACGGGCTCGCGTCGAACAGCACCGTCCCGAAGAACGGTATCTCCGAGAGGACCGGGACGGTCCACTTGTCCACCGTCTGGACGCTGGGACTGTTGACCGTCCCCCAGACGATTTTGCTGGCGAACGGGGCGAGGCCGAGTGCGATTATCCACACGGCCAGGCCGGCGATAATCTGGTCGGCGCGGTACCGGATGGTGACGACCGCGAAGAGGTACGCGAACAGCGTGCTCGCCGCGACGGCGACCAGGACCCCGACCCAGGCGGCGCCCTGGGCCCCCATCCCCCCGTTGCCGAGGGCGTGGGCGACGAGGATGCCCGTGAACGCCGAGACGATGAGCAGCCCCTCCAGACCGATGTTGATGACGCCGCTCTTCTCCGCGAAGATGCCCCCGAGCGCCGCGAAGGCGATGGGGACGGTCAGTCGGAGCGCCGCCCCGAGGTACCCCGGGTCGACGACGGCCAGCAACTGTCCGAGCGGGCTCTCCGGAGCGACGAGACGAGCGACGGCGACCAGCGCCACCACTGCCACCACCGCGACGCCCAGGAGGCGACGGCGGCTAGCCATCGTTCTCACCTCCGGACTCGCCGCCGTCGGTGGCCACGGTCCTGCGCGGGTCGGACACGTACCGCTCTCCGATCATCCGGAAGAACTCCGGCATGGCGACGAACAGGATGATCAGTCCCCGGAGGACGCCCACGAGCTGCTTCGGGACGCCCAGCTGGAAGTCGATGAACTGGCTCCCGCTCTTGAGCGCGCCGAACAGGAGCCCCGCGAGCGCGACGCCTATCGGGTGGTTCCCGGCCAGGATGGAGACGGTGATGCCGTCGAACCCGAACGACGGCATGGCCGTCCGCCACCGACCCATTATCATCAGCACCCACATGGCGCCGGCGACGCCGCCGATTGCGCCCGAGAGGGTCATGGCTTCGACGATGACCCGCTTGGACTCGATGCCGCCGTACTCGGCCGCCTCCGGTTGCGTGCCGGCGGTCCGGAAGTCGTACCCCATCGACGTCTGGAACAGGAGGTAGTAGATGGCCACGACGAGGACGAGCGCGAACGCCAGCACGAGCATCGAGAACGACGCCCCGCTCTCGCCAATCGAGGGCAAAACCGGCTTCAGCACCGCGTAGGACGGCACCGCCTTCGTCTCGACGCTCTGGCTCTGTGGGTCCTGGAAGTACCCCGAGACGAGGAAGAACGCCAGGCCGGCGGCGATGAAGTTCAGCATGATGGTCGTGATGACCTCGTTGGCGTCGGCGTAGGCCTTCAGCGCGCCCGGCAGCGCGCCGTACAGGCCGCCGACGACGGCGCCGACGAGCGTCCCGGCCGGGATGAGAACCAGCCCGCCGACCAGGCCGCCGGGAACGTACGGCGCGAGCCAGACGACGCTCAGCGCCGTCGCGAGGCCGCCCAGGAGCATCTGGCCCTGGGTCCCGATGTTGAATATCCCGGTCCGGAACGAGACGGCGACGGCCAGCCCCGCGAGAATCAGTATAGAGGTTCCCTGGAGGGTCAGCGCGACGTTGAACGGCGACCCGAAGGCGCCGACGAACAGGGTCCAGTACACCTCGACCGGGTTGTAGCAGAACGTGGCTCCGCCCAGGGTGAGAAACGCTTGCTCGCAGGAGGCGACGTACCCGGAGACGAGCAGGATGACCGCGCCGACGACGATAGATGCCCCCAGCGCCGCGAACGACAGCAGGATGCGTTCGAGCGTCGAAGCGTCTACCAGCCTCCGGAGCGCCGTCTGTACCCTGTCGGCGGCGGTCATCGAACCCCCTCGGCCGGCTGACTCTCTACCTCGCGCTGGTCCGGTCGCTCGCCCGCCATCAGCAGACCGATCTCTTCTTCTGTCACGTCGTCAGGGTCGACTACGTCCATTATCTCTCCCTCGTAGATGACTGCCAGTCGGTCCGAGAGCTGCTGGACCTCGTCGAGCTTCGACGAGACCAGCAGGACTCCCTTGCCCGACGACCGCATTTCGAGCAGACGCTCGTGGATGAACTCCACGCTCCCGATGTCGACGCCCCGGGTCGGGTGCGAGGCGACGATGAGCGACGGGTCCCGGCCGAGTTCCCTGCCGACGACGAACTTCTGCTGGTTCCCGCCCGACAGCGACCGGGCCGCCGCGTCGACGCCGGCGGTCCGAACGTCGTACTCCTCGACGATGTCCGTCGCGTGCTCGCGCGTCTCGTCCCAGTCGATTCGGCCGCCGTTCGCGTACGGCGATGTGTGCTGGCTCCCGAGCAGCGCGTTCTCGACCAGGTCGAAGTCCATGACCAGCCCCCGGCTGTGGCGGTCCTCGGGGATGTACGCCATCCCGTTCTCGATTCGCTCGCGTCGGCTCCGCCGTCCGACGTCTTCACCCGCGAAGCGGACCGTCCCCGAGTCCGGTTTGCGCAGGCCGGTGATGGCCTCGACGAGCTGGGACTGCCCGTTGCCGTCCACCCCTGCGACGCCGAATATCTCGCCCGACCGGACGGTGAGGTCGACGTCCGTGACCTGGGTGACCCCCCGGGAGTCGCTGACGGTCACGCCGTCGACGTCGACGACGGGGTCGCCCGCCTCGACGGGCGACTTCTCGGTCGCTAACATCACCTCGCGACCGACCATCATCTTCGCAATCTCCTCGCGGGACACCTCGTCGGCCGCGACGGTTCCGATTCGCTCGCCGTCGCGCAGGACGGTTATCTCGTCGGCGACCGCCTGGGCCTCGCCGATCTTGTGCGTGATGAAGATGATGGTCTTCCCCTGGGCGGTCATCTCCTCCAGGATGGTGAACAGCCCCTCGACCTCCTGGGGCGTGAGGACGGCGGTCGGTTCGTCGAGGATGAGGACGTCCGCACCCCGGTAGATGGCCTTCAGTATCTCGACCCGCTGCTGGACGCCGACGCTGATGTCTTCGACCGTGGCCTCCGGGTCGACGTCGAACCCGTAGCGGTCGCGGAGGTCGCGGACCGCCTCGCTGGCCCGTTCGTGGTCGACGGCCAGTCCCCCCCACTTCCGCGGTTCGTTGCCCAGAACCACGTTCTCCGCGACGGTCATCGTGTCGACGAGCATGAAGTGCTGGTGAATCATCCCGATGCCCGCGTCGATAGCGTCGCGGGGGGAGCCGAAGTCGTGCACCTCGCCGTCGATTGCGACGCTCCCCTCGTCGGGCTGGTACAGCCCGTAGAGGACGTTCATCAGCGTCGTCTTGCCGGCGCCGTTCTCGCCGAGCAACGCGTGGATGCTCCCGGACTCGACTTCGAAGTCGACCGAGTCGTTCGCCACCACCCGCGCGAACCGCTTCGTTATCCCGTCCATTCGCACTGCGGGAGGTCCCATGGCCCGGCTTTCGACCCTCTCGATTGTTAATGGCTCGTATTCGTCTCGCCGGATAGCGGCGGCGTCGCCCCCGTCAGCCCCTCCGCCCCACGTCGGGCCAGGGTCGGGATTTATGCCCCCGACGGGCGAACGGCCCGGGCATGCCCGGCATCACGTACCAGGACTTCCTCGATCTGTCGTACGACCCGGCGCCGTCCGAACTGGTCTGCTGGTTCGACATCGAACCGGCGGCCGACATGGACATGGAGGCGGCCGCGAGCCGCGTCGCCTCGGAGAGTTCGAACGGCACCTGGGCGGAACTGCAGGTTTCGGGGTCGATAACCGACCTCAGTGCCACGGCGTTCGACATCGACGGCTCGCGCATCGGCGTCGCGTACCCCGACGCGCTGTTCGAAGCGGGGAACATGGCGCAGGTCCTCTCGTGTATCGCCGGCAACATCATGGGGATGAAAGCGGTCGAGCGCATCCGCCTGCAGGACTGCGACTGGCCCGAGTCGCTGTCGACGTCGTTCCCGGGACCCCAGTTCGGCACGTCGGTCCGCGAGGAGATTTTCGACGCCGGCGACCGACCCATCACGGCGACGGTGCCGAAGCCGAAGGTCGGTCTCTCGACCGACCAGCACGTCGAGGTGGGGTACGAGGCGTGGACGGGCGGCCTCGACCTGCTGAAGGACGACGAGAACCTCACCGACCAGGGGTTCAACCCCTTCGCCGACCGCCTCGCCGAGAGCTTCGCGGCCCGGGACCGGGCCGAGGAGGAGACCGGCGAGAAAAAGAGCTACCTCATCAACGTCACCGCCGACGCCGACACCATGCTCGAACGGACGGACATGGTCGCCGAGGCCGGCGGCGAGTACGTGATGGTCGACGTCGTCACCGCGGGGTGGGCCGCGGTCCAGAGCGTCCGCGAGCGCTGTGAGAAACTCGGACTCGCAATCCACGCCCACCGCGCGATGCACGCCGCGTTCGACCGCATCCCGAACCACGGCGTCTCGATGCGCGTCATCGCGCAGATAGCCCGACTCGTCGGCGTCGACCAGATTCACACCGGAACCGCGGATCTCGGGAAACTCGAGAACGAGGACACGGTCGGCATCAACGACTGGCTGTACGGGGACCTCCACGGAATGGGCGACGTGCTCCCCGTGGCGTCGGGGGGACTCCACCCCGGACTGGTCCCCGAACTCGTCGACAGGGTCGGGACGAACGTCTGCATCCAGGCGGGCGGCGGCGTCCACGGGCACCCCGACGGCACCCGCGCCGGCGCTCGCGCGCTCAGGGCGGCCGTCGACGCCGCCGCGGCCGGCGAGGACATCGAGTCGACGGCGCGGGAGGTCCCGGAACTCCAGACGGCCCTCGACAAGTGGGGGACGCAAACCCCCCGCTGAGGGCCGACACACGGGGGCCGTCCCGCGACTACTGGAGGTAGGGTTCGACGTCCCGCCAGGAGGGCGCGGTCCGCGCCCCGGCCCGCAGGGAGGCCACCGCACCGCAGGCGTTCGCGATGGCCAGTATCCGGTCGTAGTCCACCGCGCCGCCGCCCGCCGACACAGACTCCGCCGTCGTGCCGTCGGAGACGACGTCGGGAACCAGCGGGTCGACCCCCAGGAGGGCCGCGATGAACCCGGCGGCGAACGCGTCGCCCGCGCCCGTGGTGTCGAGGGGGACGATGTCGTAGCCGGGGTGGGTGACGCTCCGGTCCGGCCCGTGCAGCGTCGCCCCCTCGCCGCCGCGCGTGACCACGACGACGGTGTCCTCGCCGAGTCGGCAGTCGCTCCCGTCCAGCGTGTCGGCCTCCTTCTCGTTGACGAAGACGATGTCCGCCCGCTCCAGCGTCTCGTCGTAGTCGTTCTCGGCGAACAGGCGGCCGGGGTCGAAGCTCACCGTGGCGCCGCCCCCCTGGGCCGCCGCGGCGAGGTGGGCTGCCGTCTCCGGGCGCTGACTCGTCAGGTGGAGGTGGTCGAGCGACCGGAGCACGGCGGGGTCCACGTCGTCGTCGGTGAACGCCTCGTTGGCGCCGCTCCCCGAGAGAATCATCACCTCGCCCTCGCTGTCGACGACGAGGTACTTGACCGCCGTCTCGGCCCCCTCGATTTCCAGCAGGTTCTCGCAGTCGACGCCGACCGACTCGAGTTCCCGGCGGGCGAGTCGTCCGGAGTCGTCGTCCCCGACGCTCCCGAACACCGCGGCGTCGACGCCGAGCGTCGAGAGGGCGCTCGCGACGTTGGCGGCGCTCCCGCCGCCGGACTGGACGCGCTTCTCGATGTGCACCTCGCCGTCGGGACTCGGGAGGTGGTCGACGTGCAGAGTCACGTCCCAGTTGACGTGCCCGGCACAGAGGACCCGCGGCACGCTCACCGCCCCCGAGCGCCGGTCATGGTTTCCCCGCATCCCAGGGTTCCTCGACCGCCTCGCCGAACAGTTCCCGGATGAGCGTCACGATGCTCTCCGGGGGGTACTGACCGCGCTCGGTGACGATGGCGTCGACGTATCGCGGCGGGGTGACGTCGAAAGCGGGGTTCTCGACGGTGATGTCCCCGATTTCGTCTCGCGTCTCCGGGTCGACGACCTCGTTCTCGTCCCGCATCTCGATTTCAACCGTCTGACCGGTCAGCGTCGCGGGGTGGAGTTTGATGGTCTGGGCCGCGACCATGATGGGCGTCCCTCGGTCTCGCGCGTTCACCGCGAGACCGCTCGTCCCGATTTTGTTGATGACGCTCCCGTCGGCCGCGATGCTGTCCGCGCCGACGAGCACGTGGTCCACGCCGTTGAGATACCGACGGGCCGCGCTGTCGACGACCAGCGTGACCGGCACGCCCAGGTCCCGCAACGCGCGCGCGGTGATGTGACCCTGGTTCCGGGGTCGGGTCTCCTTGACGATGGCTTTCAGGTCTTTCCCCTGCTCGACGGCCGCCTCGACGCACGAGAGGACGTCGGTCGAGTGGCAGTGAGTCATGATGACGTCCCCGTCGCGCAGGCGGTTGGCCCCGACGTGCCCGAGGTCGTCTTGCGCCCGGTCGAGACGCCGGCTGAACTCGGCCGCCGCCCGGACGACCGAGTCCCGGAGTTCCTCGACCGTCCGCCCCTCCATCCGCCGGAGGACGTACCGGAGGGCGTTCGGGAGGCTCACCGCGGTCGGACGCGTGTCGTGGAGTTGTCGCGCCGCCGTCCGGACCGACTCTCTGAACGCCTCGGGCGTGTCCGCTCGCGTCTCCGCGGCCTGCGTGCCCAGCGCCTTCGCCGCGGCGTCGGCGATGGTGGCCGCCCCCCTGATTTCCATCTCCGCGATGTCGTCTGCCGTCTCCTCGACGGACGGCTGGAGGTCGAACTCGTCCATGCCGTCCTCCTTCTCCCCCGGCGCACTACAAGGTTGGGCCGGCGTCGACGCCTCGCCGAACCGGGAGCCGCCGCGAGACTGTTCGTTCCGGTCAGTCGGCGACGATGGCGCCTTCGAGGCCCTGGACGGTCTCCATTACGTCTCTCCGGTCCGACCGGGCGACGCCGGCGTCTTCGAGTGCCGCGTCGAGGTGCGTCGCGACGGCCTCGAACTCCGCTTCGTCGATTCCCATGTCAGCGTGGGCCGCGCGCAGGTCCTCGCGGGAGTAGTCGACCGGCCCGCCGGTCACGGCGGCGAGAAACTGCACCTGGTGGCTCCGCAGGCGGTCTATCGACACGTCGTCGAAGTACGGTCGCAACCGCTCGTCGTCGAGAACGCGGTCGTAGAAGTCGTCGACCACGACGCGGATGGCGTCGCGGCCGCCGAGTCTGTCGTACAGCGAATCGTCGGACATAGGCGCCATAGGAATTCAACTAATGTTATTATTAGTAAAATATAACGTCTTAGATAGCAGATAATATCTGCATCCCGCCACCACTGCCGTCCTTTGCGGGGACGGATCGAACGCATACGCTGAGTAACCAAATATTTTTTACATTCAATCGAGATTGACTATCTATGCACAGGGGAAGTGGGGGTCCGACCGCGAACGAGTCCGGGTGGGGTCCGGTAGTCGCGGCGCAGACGTTCGGCGACTGTCCTCGGGGGGCAGTTCCGCAGCACGGGGGTCGCTGACGATGCACGGCGTCGTGATGCGAGGGTTCAAAGCGTTCGTCGTCGAGTCGCACGGTACGCCGACCTGGCGGGAGATTCAGTCCGAAGCGTCGCTCGACGGGACGGTGTTCGTGCCGGTCGCGGCCTACGACGACGCGGACGCCGTGGCGCTCCTGGAGGCGGCCGCGTCCGTACTCGGAATCGACGGGGCGACGCTCCAGCGGTCGTTCGGTCGTCACCTCGCCTCGACGCTGGTCGAGACGTACGACGTCCACGTCGACGGGGAGTGGACGGCCCTCGAACTCGTCGCCAACGTCGAGGACCACGTCCACGCGGCGTTGCGAGCGAAGTCGCTGCAGACGTACACGCCGCCGGAGCTATCCGCCGAGTGGGTGTCGGACGGGCGTGTCGAGGTCCACTACGGGTCCGAACGCGGGCTCTGTGACCTGGCCGAGGGGCTCATCGAGGGAGTCGGAGACCACTTCGAGGATCCCCTCTCCGTCGAGGAAGTGGCGTGTATGGACGACGGCGCCGACTACTGCGAACTGGTGGTCACGGGAGGCGACGCGTGACCGAACTCCGCCGTCGCCCCGGGGGTGACTGACCGTGCACGGCGTCCTGTTCAAGGGACTGAAGGACTTCGTGGTGGACTTCTTCGACCAGGAGACGTGGGACGACGTCCGCGAGGAGGCCGGCGTCGGCCTGGAGGTGTACCTCCCGGTCAACACCTACCCGGACCAGGAACTGGGTGCGCTGGTGATGGCCACCGCATCGGTGACCGACCGGCGCGTCTCGCACGTCCTCGAGGCGTTCGGGTGGTACGTGGCCTCGGACCTGCTGGAGACGTACGGCGACCGACTCGCCGTGGGAGGGTCGGCCCTGGACGTCGTCGCCAGCGCCGAGACGCACGTCCACGAGGTGCTCCGGACCCACAATCCGAACCTCGACCCGCCGACGCTGGTCTGTCGCCGCGAGGGAGACACCCGCGTCGTCGTCGAGTACCGGTCGAACCGCGGTCTCTGTCCCCTGGCCAAGGGGCTCGTTCGGGGCATCGGCGAGTACTACGACACGGAACTGACCGTCGACGAGACCCGGTGCATGTACGAGGGCGACCCGCACTGCGAGTTCGACGTCGCACGTCCGGTTTAATCCCGAATTAATCGCGCGCTCGGCGCTCGCGGCCGCACCTCGCACAGCGGGACTCCCGTCCGTCTATCGACAGAATCGACGTTTATCTTCTGCTTAAACTCGGGGAAGCGTTTATGTTCCAGCGAATAGTTGTCACCAAGTAATGGTACCATCGCTCGTACCGGCCTTCATTCGAAGGCGGTATCCGGTGAAATTCGGGCTCGCGTTGCTCGTGTTCGGGGCGCTGGTGGGGGGTGCTGCGGTGGCGGCGACGGGGCTGTACTACCGTACTCTCCTGCTGGCGGGCGCCGGCGGGTTTCTGTTGAGCACGTTCGTCGGAACGTTACTGGTGCGAAGTGCGACCGGGGACCTCGCGGCCCTGGCCGAATCGACTGCCCGTCGTGCAGAGGGGGAACTCGACGACTTCGAGACGCGACGCATCGACGCCGTCGGTCGCGTCGCCGACAGCGTGCAGGCGCTCGGCGATTCGATGGACGAGGCCGTCGAGCGCTCCCAGCGCCTGGAGGCGACTGCCGAGCGCTACGAACGAGCCTTGCGCGACGCGCCGTCCAGCGGGTTCTCTCGCCGCCTCGACGCAGACAGCGAGAGTCAGGCGATGCACGACCTGGCCACCGCGGCGAACGCGACGCTCCGCGAGGCCGAGTCGACGCTCGAAGCCAAGCGGGAGGCCCAGGCGGCCATCGAGTGCAACCAGGAGACGGCGCGCCAGTACAGCGAGGTGATGGAGGCGTGTGCGGACGGCGACCTGAGCCGTCGACTCGACCCGGACACCGAGTGCGAGGCGATGGAGCGTCTCGCCCACGGGTTCAACGACATGATCGCCGAACTAGAGGCGACCATCGGGGGCCTGAAGAACTTCGCCGACGAGGTGGCGACCTACAGCCACGAGGTCCGGTTGAGCACCGAAGAGGTGCGCGACGGGAGCGAGCAGGTCACGTCGTCGCTGCGCGACATCTCCGAGCGCGCGGCCGACCAGAACGAGAACCTCCAGTCGGCGGCCCTGGAGATGAACCGCTTCTCGTCGACGATACAGGAGATAGCGTCCTCGTCGAACGAGGTCGCAGACCTCTCCGAGCGGACGGCCGAGACCGGGCGCGAGGGCCGCGAAGCCGCCCGCGAGGCCATCGAGGGGATGAACCAGATAGAAGACGAGTCCGCCGAGACGGTCGACCAGATCGAGCGACTCGCCGCGGAAGTCGAGCAGATCGACGAACTCATCGACTTCATCACCGAAATCGCCGAGCAGACCAACATGCTCGCGCTCAACGCCAACATCGAGGCGTCCCGCGCCGGCGAGTACGGGCAGGGGTTCGCCGCGGTGGCCCGGGAGATAAAGGACCTCGCGGAGGGGACCAAGGAGGCCGCCGAGGACATCGAGACGCGACTCGCGCGCATCCAATCCCAGACGGGGCGTGCGGTCTCGGAGGTCCAGCAGACCAGCGAGCGCATCTCCGACAACACGGAATCCGTCGAGAACGCGGCCCAGGCGCTGGGGAAGATTGCGAACTACGCGCAGGAAACGAACGCGGGGGTCCAGCAGATCAGCGAGACCACCGAGGACCAGGTCGCCTCCACGAAAGAGGTCGTGGGCGTCGTCGAGGCGGCCGCGGAGTCGAGCGACGAGACGACGACCGAGTCCGAGACGGTGGCCGCCGCGGCAGAGGCCCAGACGATGGCTCTCGCGGAGGTCTCGGCCAGCGCGAAGGCCCTGGCCACGCAGGCGACCCGCCTGAGCGAGGCCCTCGGGCCGTTCGAGACCGAGTCCGCTCGCTCCTTCGCCCCGCCGGGGAACGACGACGAGACCGGCGACCCAGCGAATCCCGACGCGGAGTCGGGCGCGGCCGGCGGCCCCGCGTTCGACTTCGAGACCCTGGCCGACGAGACGGACGCCGACCCGGAGGACAACGACGCGGTGGAACTCGACGCCGACCTGGAGGAGGCGTTCGACCTGGACACGCTCTCCGGGGACGCGGACCTGCCGCCGGAGTTCGAGGACACAGAGGCGAACCTGCCGCCGGAGTTCGACGGCGCACCCGAGGATGCAGACGCGGACGCGCTCCTGGGTGACGCCGACGCGGACACGGACCGGAACCCGCTCCTGGCCGACGAGGCGAGCGCGTTCGGCGAGGACTCGACGGGGGACGCGACCGAGGGAAGCGGCGCCGACGTGACGCTGGACCCGGGCGAAGGGACCGACCGGCCGGACGCCGGCCCCGCGGACGCTGTGACCGACGCCGGCGAGGCGGACTCGTCGGCGGACGACGACGGCTCCGAACCGGTCGGGGCAGCCGACGCCGAACCTGATTCGGCCGTCGAGTCGACCGGGGACGGACTCGACCCGTCCGGCCCCGACCCGCTGGCGGCGCCCGGCGGTGACGAGCGACCGGACCCGCTGTCCGCGCCCGGGGCCGACGGTTCGACCGACGGGGAACCCCCGTCGGGAGACGACTCGACGGGCGAGGACGACCGAGCCGCGGAATCGAACAGTTCGGCTGCAGAGTCGACCGACTGATGAGTGGCAGCGACGCGGACACCGCCCCCGGACCCGCCCCCGACGGGCCGCCGGCCCACGTCGAGTTCGTCCGCTTTCGAATCGACGGGGTCCCGTACGCCCTCGAACTGGGGGCGGTGGCGCAGTTGGTCCGCAACCCGGACCTGACGCGGGTTCCGCAGGCGCCGCCCATCGTCGCCGGCGTCGCCGGCGTCGGGGGCGACGTGACCGCGGCCATCGACGGCCGGGTGCTGGTGGGGGCGCCCGACCGCGACCCGGACGCGGACACGGCGCTGTTGCTGTTCGACAGGGGGGCGGCCGGGCAGACGAGCGGACTCCTGGTCGACGGCGTCGACCAGATTGCCACCGTCTCGGTCGACGAGATACGCCCGCCGGCAGACCGGACGGACCTCTCGTCTGGCGACCGGCGACTCGTCAAGGCGGTGCTCGAGACGGCCGGCGACCAGGTGCGCGTGTTCGACCCCGAGCGAATCGTGGACGCTGCGGCGGCCGAGACGCGGGCGGTGGACGGGGACGATACCAAATGAGACAACCAACTTCACACGGGGAGCAACAGACGACGGGGACGAGCAGATGACTATCGGGATACTGATCGTCGACGATTCGGACTACATGCGGAGTCGCCTCTCGAACGCGCTCGACGAGGACGAGTACGAAATCGTCGCGGAGGCGCCCAACGGCGTCTGGGCGGTTCAGGAGTACAAGGAGCACCGGGACGACATCGACGTGGTGTTGATGGACATCGTCATGCGGAAAGCCAACGGGGTCAAGGCGACGGCCGCAATCAAGCAGATAGACCCCAGTTCCCGCATCGTGATGGTGACCAGCGTCGGACAGCGAAAGAAGATGAAACTCGCGGCGAAGGCCGGCGCGGACGGGTACGTGACCAAACCGTTCGACGACCGAGACATCGTCGACGCGATAACCAGCGTCCTCGCATGAGCCAGCACGCCGGCCACCCCGACCGACCGCCAGCGTCGAGCGCCCGGTCGAACGGTCGGGCGCCCGGAGGTGACCGTCGGTGCGGATAGACGACGACCTCCGGCGGGAGTGCGCGACGCAGGTTCGGCAACTCGAGTCGGGCCTCGTCGCCGTCGAGCGGAGTCCTGACCCCGAGCGCGTCGACGACCTGTTCCGCGTCGCTCACTCGCTGAAGAGCAACTGCGGGATGGCCGGACTCGACGCCGGGGAGGACCTGGCGCACGCACTCGAGGACCTGCTGAGCGACGTCCGCGCCGGGCGAATCGTCCCGGAGGGTCGGGTCGTCGACGTGGCACTCGACGCCGTCGACGACATCGCGGCGCTCCTCGACGGCGAGGACCCGGGGACCGACCCCGCGAGTCGCACCGAGGACCTCCGGTCGGCCCTCGAACGCGCGAGAGAGCAGTCCGGGACCGACGACCCGCGCGGACGTCCCTCGGTCGACCCGTCGTCGCTGACGCTCCCGCCGGCAGACCCGGACGAGGACATCTCCGTCGAGGAAGCGCTCGAACGGGCGAGCCAGTTCGACGACCTGGACAGTCTGGCCGCGTCCATCGACGACGCCTCCGAGTTCGCGGGCCTGCGTGGCGGCGGGTCGTTCGCGGATCTGGACGTCGACTGGGACGCGGACGACTCGCTCGACGCGGACCCGGCCGACGACCGGACGAGCGGCCAGGAGAGCATCTTCGACCGACTGAAAGCCGAGGTCGAACAGGAGGACGCCGACTCCCTCCAGCGCGCGCTCGAGGACGTCCGATTCGGCCAGTTCGACGACGACGACGACGTGACTATTCAGGAACTCATCGACCTCGCGCCGGCCGAGGCGGACGAGGAACCGGGCGTCGAGGACTGGTCGCCGACGCTCGGGACCGCCGCGGACGACGGCGACTCGGACGACTCCGGTCCCGACGCGGCGACCGACGACGCGTCCGCCGAGGCGGGGGACGACCCGTTCTCCGGCGAGGGGAGAGACGGATTCCCCGACGCGGAGGCAGACGGATTCCCCGACGCGGAGGCCGACGGCCTCTCCGACGCAAACGTGGACGGGTTCCTCGACGAGGACTCCGCGTTCGCCGCCGACGAGGACGACGCCGTCTCTGACGACGGAGGCGACGCAGTCGCCGACGACGTGGGAGACCCCGTCACCGACGACGATGCCGAAGCACGCGGCGCGACCGACGACGCGGAAGCGCCGGCCGAGGCGGACGACCGGTCGCCGTCCGCCTTCGAGAGCATCAAAGACGAGGTGGAACCCGGCGACATCGAGCAACTGGAGTCGGACCTGGAGGAGGTCCGCTTCGGCGAGTTCGACGACGAGGACGACGTCTCCATCCAGGACCTCATCGACGGGACCGTGGAGGACTCCGCGTTCGCCGCCGAGGCCGACACCGACGATGCGGAGGAGACGGACACCGACGATGCGGAGGTGACTGACGCGCCCGAGGTGGCCGGCGCCGATGCGGTGGACGCAGTCGACGCAGACGCAGACGCGGCAGGCCCAGTCGATGCCACCGGCGCAGACCCGGACGCGGCCGACGCGGGGGCGGTGGAAGCGGCCGACGTGGCGGACGCGTCGGCCGAATCGACGGCAGAGGTGGACGACGCCCTCGCCGGGGAGGCTACCGACGAGAGCGCCGAAGGCGGGATGGCCGAGATGGAGTGGTCGACCCCGCAAGAACCGCCCAGCGACCCCGACGCGTTCCCGGCGGCCGACGACCCGGCGGACCCCGAGCCGCTTTCGGCGGCGGACGACCCCTCGACGGACGATCTGGCAGGCGAAGAGCCGTTCGGCGAGGAACTGTCCGGCGACCTGTCGTCCACCGAGGCATCGCCCGGGGAGGACTCGTCCACCGAGGAACCGCCGGTCGCCGACCTGCCCGACGTCTTCAGCGACGCGGGCGTTGACGTCCCCGACGTCCTCCGCGAGGAGACGACACCGTCCCCGGCGGACGGCGCCGACGCGCCGGCGGAGGCCGACCCGGACGCGCCGGCGGAGTTCGAACTGCCGGACTTGGACGTGGTTTCGCCGCCGGCGACCAGCGAGGACGAGCCGTCCGTCGAAGCGGAGGACTTCGCGTCGGAAGTCGGGTTCGAGCGAGACGCCGGCACCGTGGCGTTCGAATCGCGGTTCGCCGACCTGTTCGACGGCGACGGGGACGTCCGCGATGCCGTCGACGAGCGACCCCGGACTGCCCTCACCATCGCGGACAGCACGCTCGACGACGACCGGTACCAGCCGTCGGAGGGGACCGACACCCGGCGGACGCGACCCGGTCGCACCGACGAGTTGCAGTCGATATCCGTGGACGTCGAGACGGCCGACCGCCTGCTGAACCTGGTCGAGGAACTGTCGATGCTCCGCCTGGACCTGGAGGACGCCGCCGGTCACGACCCGGACCCGCCGGTCGAGGAGTCGCTCATCGACCTGCAGGGGTTCCTGGGCGAGTTCCGCCGGACGGTGATGGACGTCCGACTCGTGCCGCTTCGGTCTGCCGTCGAGGGTCTCTCGCGGGTCGTCCGCGACGTCTCACAGGAGGGCGACAAGCGGGTCGCCCTCGAAACCCAGGGCACCGAGGTGAAACTGGACCGGAGCATCATCGACCGCCTCCGGGACCCGCTGGTACACCTCGTCCGCAACGCCGTCGACCACGGCATCGAACCCCCCGGCGACCGCGAAGCCGCCGGTAAATCCCCCGAGGGTCGCATCACGGTACGCGCCGAACGCGACCGCGACCGAATCGAGATTGCGGTCTCCGACGACGGACGCGGCATCGACCCCGGGGAGGTCCGCGAGGCGGCCATCGACCAGGGAATTCTCTCGGCCGAGGAAGCGCACGACCTGGACCGGACCTCCCTGTTCGGTCTCCTGTTCCGCCCCGGCTTCACCACGACGACCGAAGTCACGTCCGTGAGCGGTCGCGGCGTCGGGATGGACGTGGTCGACCGGGTCGTCACGGACCTCGACGGCGAGGTGACCGTCGAGAGCACCCCCGGCGAGGGAACCACCGTGACGCTGCGCCTCCCCGTCAGAGTCGCGGTCACGGAGGTGCTGTTCGTCGAGTCCGGCGAGGAGCAGTACGGCATCCCAGTCACCGCCGTCGAGCAGGTGAGCGACCCGGGCCCGGTCGTCGTGGAGGACGGCGTCGAGATGCTCGAACGGGAACCGCTGGCCGGGTCGCAGGGGGCGGACGACGAGGATGGGGATGCCACCCGGGAGCGGTACCCGCTCGTCCGACTCGCGGAGGCCTTCGCGGTCCCCGGCGACGCCGACCCCGAGGGGAAGGTCGTCTGGATTCGGCTGGGCGACCAGCGGCTGGCGCTACTCTGTGACCGCGTTCGCGAGGCGCGCGAGGTCGTCGTCAAGCCCTACGAGGAGTTCATGGCCCGGATACCCGGCGTCAGCGGTGCGACGATGCTCGGCAACGGTAGCGTGGTGAACATCATCGACGTACAATCGATCTAGCATGGCAAAACCCGAACACGAATCAGAGCGACGAACCGGCGCGGACGGCCCCGCGGGGTCCTTCGAGAAGAAGCCTCGACTGACGATTCCCATCGAGAAACTGGGCATCATGAACCGACTCGGCGACATCGGCGTCGACGGCGTCGAGGACCGCCTGTCCCGGGTCGGCGACTACGAGGGCGAGGTGGTCTCGGAGCAGGTCAAGTGCGGGTACGTGGGAGCAGACCTGCTGGACTCGACGTTCACGAGCGAGGACCGGGTGGGCGTGAAAGTTCGCCTGCCGGGGGCGCCGTACGGCTACGCCATCGTACTCTTCTCGAAGGCGAGTGCCAACAACGCGGCCACCGTCATGCTGTCCAGCGCGACCGACGACCTCTCGTCCGTCTCGAACGACCTGGCCCACAGCGCGCTCATCGAACTCGGCGGGATGATGGCGTACGGGTTCCTCGACGCCTGGGCCGACGCGTTCGACCAGGAGATAGACGCCGGGGCGCCCGTGCCCGTCCACTCCGACGAGCGCGACATCATCAGCCGAACCATCGCCCGCGAGGACGACCTCGGGCTGTTCATCGCCTCGAAACTCCACGTCCCGGAACACGACATCCACGCCGACGTCTACCTCTTCCCGGAGAACGAGACGTTCGTGGAGATTCTCAAGCGGCTCCGGGTCGGCATGATACGCTCATGAAACTCGACGTCGACACGCTCGGCACCTTCTACGAGATGGCCCGCGCCGGGGCGGGCCTGGCGGCCGACCGCCTCACGTCGATGACCGACATCCAGACGCGCGTGGGCGTCACGCGGCTGAACTTCACCACGCCCGCCGCCATCCGGGCCGAACTCGACGACGACACCGAGAAGGTTGGCATCCGGGTCGGCCTCTCCCAGGGGCTGGCCGGCGCCTCGTACATCGTCTACGACGAGGACAGCGCCCTGGAGGTGGCCGAGACGCTCGTCGCGGACGTCCCCGCCGAATCGACCGAGTCGCTGGCCTGGAGCGCCATCGTCGAGGTGAGCCAGATAATGAACAACGGCTTCGTCGACGGGTGGGCGGACGTGCTGGACACCGAAATCGACGTCTCGGCCCCGCACTTCGTCTCGGGGACGTCGGCGTCCGACATCCTCCGCACCCGCGACATCCCCGACACCCACGACGAACTGGCCGTCGCCTTCCGGAGCAAGATAGAGGCCGTCGGCACCGCGTTCACGTTCCAGCACTACTTCATCCCCGACCACGACTCCATCTCGCGGCTGTTCCAGCAGCGCTCGGGGGAGCGGACCATCGAGTACGACAAGCTCGCGGGATTCGACAAGATGACCCGCCACGGCGCCGACCAGGTGGCGCGGAACCTCACCAAGGAGACGGGCATCGACGTCACCGTCGACGTGCGCCGCATCAACTTCATCGCGCTGGACGCGATACCCCAGAGCGTCCCGAACGAGCGGCTGGTCAGCGTCGCGTTCAGCTTCGACGGGATGCCGGGCGGCTACCTGCTGTTCCTGTTCGGCCGGGAGTCGGCCCGCCAACTCGTCGACGCGACGGTGGGCGCGTCCTCGGGCGACGAACTCGGCCACCTCGAACAGGACGCCATCCAGGAGCTGAGCAACATCATGGCCAGCGGCCTCCTCGACGGGTGGGCGAACCTGCTCGACACCACCATCGACCACTCCACGCCGGCGTACACCTACGACATGGGGGCTGCGGTGGTCGACCCGCTGGTGGTCGGCCTGAGCGAACGACAGCAGTTCGCGTTCGTCTTCGACACCAGAATCAAGGCCGTCGACCTCTCGCTGGACCTGGACATCTTCGCCATTCCGAACGAAGTCGACCTCAAGGAGGCCCTCGACCGCCTCGACGTCTCCCGGGTGGACGACGAACCGCTCACCGCGGAGTTCGAGGCACAGGAGGCCGCCCCGGAGGAGTTCGAGTTCGGCGAACTCGACGCGGAACTGGGGGGTGAGTAGCCGTGGAGACGTTCGACCGGGACCTGAACGTTCCCGACCGGGACCGCAGACTCGTCGGCATCTCCGAGTTCGCGGTCGCCGACGACGGCGAGACGCTCGAAGCCTACGGGCTGGGCGCCTGCGTGGCCGTCGCGCTCTACGACCCGGAGTCCGGCGTCGGCGGCCTGGCACACACGATGCTCCCGCGCAAGCCCCCGGACGCCCAGGGCGCCGACGCGAAGTACGTCGACGCGGCAATCCACGCGATGCTCAGGGAGATGATTCGCCACGGCGCGGGGTACGGGTCCGTCGAGGGATACGTCGTCGGCGGCGCGGACATCTTCGAACTCGAGGACCTCTCGAAGGGGATGGGCGAGCGCAACGCCGCGGTGGCCCGCGACGAACTCCAGAAGCTGAACATCCCCGTCGTCGGCGACGCCACCGGCGGCGAGGTGGGCCGAACCGTCGAGTTCGACACCGGGACCGGGGCGGTCACGTTCCGGACCGCGACCGAGGACTGGCGGGCGCTCTGACCGGCACCGCTCGTCGCTTCGGCCCGCTCCGCCCGTCGTTTCTCTTCTGGCTCATCGCGCCCCGTCCGTCGTGCTCACTTCGGTTCAGCGCGCTCTGCGTTCGTCGTGGTCTCCTCTCAGCGCCCGTTCGCTGCTCGCTCTTCGAGGACCTCGTCCAGCAGGTCCGAGACGCGGCGTCGAATCTCCTCGCGTATCTCCCGGACCGTCTCGGGGTCCTTGCCGTCCGGGTCCTCCAGCCCCCAGTCCCGGTTGACGCCGTCCCACGTGACCGGGCAGACGTCCTCGGCCGAACAGCCCATCGTGATGACGTAGTCGGTCTCCATTATCTCCTCCCGGGACACCTCGCGGGGCGTCCGGTCCGTGAGGTCGACGCCGAGTTCCCGCATCGCCTCGACGACTTCCTCGTGGACGTGGTCGGCGGGCCTGGTGCCGCCGGTGACGATGTCGACGCGGTCCGCCGCGTCGCGTCGTTCCAGTTCCATCCGGGCGAGCGCCGTCGCCATCTGGCTCCGGCCCGCGTTCTGGACGCAGATGAACCCTATTCGCATACCTCTCACTGTCGGAGGTGGTTTCAAAGCGCTTCCGGTCAGAGTGCTATATAGTCACACTGTGGCGTTCGAACCCGCTGCGGTCAGCGAGTCGCCCGCGACTCGTACCAGCCGGCAACCGTCGTCGCCGCCAGCGAGACCAGGATGATGGTGGCGGTGGCGAGGTGGCTGGTGACGACGGCGGGCGCTAACTTCTCTGTGACCGTCAGCCCCCCGAGGACCACCTGCAGGGGGAGAAGCGCCAGGGCGACGAGGGCCGACCAGGTGACCAGGCGACTCTCGGACCGGGTTCTCCAGGCGGCCAGCGCCGTCCCGAGAATCAGGAACCCCGCGGTCATCGCCAGGCCGCGGTGGGCCCACTCGGCGAAAATCTGGAGCGGCGTGTACGGCGAACTCGCGACGACCTCCGGGGTGAGGAACGGAATCCAGGTGCCGTAGCAGGTCGGCCAGTCCGGGCAGGAGAGCCCCGCCCCGATGGCGCCGGTGTAGGAGCCCAGAATCATCACCGCGTACGTCACGACCAGCGTGACCCCGGAGACGTGGTGGTACTGGACGCCCGGCAGTCGACTGACCAGTCGCGTCTGCCGGGTCGCCGACTGCGATTCCGGTTCGGTCACGGGTGGGGCCCCCGCGTCCGGCCCCGCCGTCTCGACGCTGTTCGACCGCCTCCGGCCGACGCGTACAACACGTGGTACATCACGCGCCCGTAGTGGAGTCCCAGAGAAGCCGATTCTGGTACGGGCGTCGAATCTCCCGGCAGACCGGCGTCCGAAGCGTGGTCACGCGACGGCGAGCGACTGTTTCACCGCGGGGGAACCGCACCGGGTAGCCGCGCGACGACCTCGGCCGACGCATCGGCACGCGAGTACCGGTCGGCGACGGCGTCGACGACGCGTCGTCGGTCTCCCCCGGTCCGTCGGGGGTCTGACTCGGCGAGGCGCCTCGGTACTCCCCGCGGGCTGACTCGGCACGGTGCGCCGGTCACTCCCCGAAGGCGTCCGGCGAGACGCCAGACTCGGGCGGGTCGGCGGTCACGAGCGTCCGGCCGTCCGCGTCGAAGACGTGGAGGCGCTCGGGCGGGAGCCGAATCCTGGCTGTCGTTCCGGGACTGACGCGGACGTCGCCCTCGACGGCCGCCGTGAGCGTCGTTCCCCCGACGTCGACGTGGATGTACGTCCCGTCGCCGACGGGTTCGACGACGCGCACCGTCCCGCGCCGGGCGTCGGCCGCGTCGACCAGTTCGACCGCCTCCGGCCGCACGCCCAGCGTCAGTGTCCGGTCCGTCGGGAGGTCCTCGAAGCCGGCCGGAAGCGGCCAGTCGACCTCGCCGGCGAGGCGACCGTCCTCCCGGCGGACCGAGAGGAAGTTCATCGACGGCTCCCCGAGGAACCCAGCGACGAACCGGGTGGCCGGCTGGAAGTAACACTCCTGGGGCGTGCCGACCTGCTGGAGCCGTCCGTCCCGCATCACCGCCAGGCGGTCGCCGATGGTCATCGCCTCGACCTGGTCGTGGGTCACGTACAGCGTCGTCACGTCGAGGTCGGCCTGTAGCTGCTGGATTTCGGTCCGCATCTCTGCCCGGAGCGTCGCGTCCAGGTTCGAGAGCGGTTCGTCGAGCAGGAACAGCGACGGTTCCCGGACGATTGCGCGTCCGAGAGCGACGCGCTGTTGCTGGCCGCCCGACAGCGACCGCGGGCGCTTCCCGAGGAGCCCCTCGATGCCGAGCGTCTCGGCGGTCGACTCGACGCGCTCGGTCACGGCGCCAGCCGACAGCGACGTGGTCATCCGGAGTCCGAACCCGAGATTCTCCCGCGCGGTCATGTGGGGGTACAGCGCGTAGTTCTGGAACACCATCGCCACGTCCCGGGTCTCCGGCGGGACGCCGACGACCGACTCGCCGCCGAAGCGGAGGTCCCCGGCCGTCGGCTCGTCCAGCCCGGCCACGCAGCGCAGCAGCGTCGACTTCCCGCAGCCCGACGGGCCGACGATGACCAGCAGTTCCCCGCTGTCGACTGACAGCGAGACGTCGTCGACGGCGGTCGTCCCGCCGAACGACCTGCGCAGGCCGTCGAGTTCGAGCCGCGTCATCCCTCTCGGGACCTCCTCCCGACTCTGCGGCGAGTCCGGCGAGTCATCCCTTGAGCGACCCCCCGACGAGCCCCTTCACGAAGTACCGCTGTAGGCCGACGAACACCGCGACGAGCGGCACCATCCCGACGACGCTGGCCGCGGCGATGGCTCGCCAGTCGGCTCCGTACTGCCCCTGGAACTTGTATACCCCGATAGCGACGGTGTGCAGGCCGCCTTCGGGGCCGAGGACCGTGTACGCCAGGACGAACTCCGACCAGACCAGCACCACGTTCAGTATCGCGACAGTGGCGATGCCGGGGGCGAGCGGCCGGAGGAGGACGTATCGGAGCGTCTGGAGCCGGTTGCAGCCGTCGATGCGGGCGGCCCGGTCCAGTTCGACCGGGACGGTGTCGAAGAACCCCTTGAGCAGCCACACCGACAGCGGGGTCTGGACGCCGACGTACAGCAGGACCAGCCCCGCGCGGCTGTACAGCAGGCCGAGTTGCGACATCACGGCGTACAGCGGGACGACGATGATGATGGGCGATATCATCTGGAACAGCAGCACGCCCAGCAGGAGCCACCGACGCCCGCGGAACTCGAACCGCGAGAAGGCGTACGCCGCCGGGAGCGAGACGCCGAGGATGCCCGTCACCGCCGCGAGCGTGACGACCGTCGAGTTGAACAGCCACCTGACCATCCCCGCGTCGAACACCCGCCGGTACGGTTCGAGCGATGGGTCGCTCGGGAGCAGTTCGAGCGGGTAGGTGAACAGTTCGCCCGGCGGGCGGAGGCTGACCGAGACGACCCAGAACACCGGCAGCAGGAAAAAGCCCAGCGCGAGCACGTAGACGAGGTACGCCCCCACGTCCGGCAGCGCGGGCACCCCCGGTCGCCACCGGCCGTCGCGCGCCCGGTCGTCGCCCGCCATCAGAGCGCCTCCGTGACGTCGAACGCGCGCAGGTAGGCGGCCGTCACCACCAGATTCAGCGCCAGTAGCAGGACGGCGACTGCGGCCGCGCGTCCGAGGTGGTACTCGGCGAACCCCTCCTGGTACATGAACAGCGCGAGCACCTCGGTCGCCCGTCCGGGGCCGCCGCCCGTCAGCGCGTACACGAGGTCGAACGTGTTCAGGGCGTAGATGCTCACGAGCACCGTCGTAACGAAGACGACCGGTTTCAGCTGCGGGGCCGTCACGTACCGGAATCGCGCCCAGCGCCCGGCGCCGTCGACCCGCGCGGCGTCGTACAGCTCCTGGGGAATGCGCTGGAGCCCCGCGTACACCAGAATCATCGCGAAGGCCGTCCCCCGCCACGTGCCGGCGACCACCGTCGAGACCAGTGCGAGGGTGGGGTCAGACAGCCAGGCTACCGGGCCCACCCCGACCGGCGCCAGCAGGACGTTGAGCGCGCCGAACTCGCTCTCGATGAACAGCACCTTCCAGACGAGTCCCACGATGACGCCCGGTACGACCCAGGCCAGCAGGACTGCGACGCGCGTCGCCAGGTGCCCGTACAGCGCCCGCCGGACCCCGTGGTCGATGGCCAGCGCGACGACGACGCCGAGGCCGACCTGGAGCGACACGCTCGCGACGGCGTACACCGTCGTCGTCCGGACCGACGCCCAGAACGCCGCCGACCCGAGCAGGCGGCGGTACTGGTCGAGGCCGACGAGTGCGGCCTCCTGCCGGAGGAGGCTGGCGTCGGTGAGACTCATGCCGACCGCCGCAACCAGCGGGTACACCTGGAACGCGGTCAGCAGCACTACCGCGGGGGCGAGCCACGTAACCGGCCGGTCGAGCGCCCGGGTCCAGAGCGCGTCGAGCCGACCGCGGACGGTCGTGCGACGCTCAGCGTCGGGACTCGTACTCTTCGTTGACATTCCCGATCATCGTGTCCACGGCTCGTTCGGGGCTCGCCTGTCCGGTCAGCACGCGCTGGAGTTCGGTCTCGAACTCGGTGTCGATGGTCGCGTAGATGGGGAACGCCGGCCGCGCCACGCCGTGTTCGAGGAGGTCGGCGAACTGTCGCATGTAGGGGTCCTCCGAGAAGTACGGTCGCTGCTCGAACACCGACTCGCGCGTCGGGAGCAGCCCGGCGGCCTCGCAGTACCGTCCCATCGCCTCGGGCTCGACGAACTTCGCGACGAACGACTTCAGCGCCGCGGCGCGTCCCTCCTCGCCCGGGAGGAACGCGCCCTCGGCCCAGCCGCCGGTGCCGGTGGCGTACTGGTCGGATTCGCGCATCGGAATCTCGCCCACCTGCCAGCGCTGCCACCGGTCGCCGTCGACCACGTTGGCGAAGTCCTTCGATATCTGCCAGCTCCCACCGACGAACATCGCCGTCTGGTCGTTTCGCGCCTCGCGGGCCAGCGTCTCGTAGTCGGTGACGTTGGCGGTCCGACGGGGCGTCACTCCCTCGTCGACGAGGCGCTTCAGAAAGCGGAACGTGGCCACGGCCGCCCGTCGGTTCGGGGGTCGGTCGAGCACCGGCGCGCCCTCGTCGTCGACCAGTTGACCGCCCTGCCCCCAGAAGAACGGGAGGGTGGCGAACGTCTCGGCCGGGAACAGAAAGCCCGCCATCCCCTCTCTTTCGGCGATGTCCTTTCCGACGGCCAGCAGCTCCGCCCACGTCCGCGGCGGTTCGCCGTCGGCGTACCGGTCCAGCAGGTCCTGCCGGTAGTACAGCGCCCGGCAGTCGGTGTACTTCCACGCCGCCAGCAGTCGCCCCTCGCGCGTGGCCGTCTCCCGGACGAACGGGAAGAAGTCGTCGACGTCGTCGACGTAGCCGTCCAGCGGCTGGAGGTAGTCGTACAGCTCCGGGACCCAGAAGGAGTCGAGCGTCGACCCCGGCGGCGGGTCCCCCTGCGAGGCGCGGGTCAGCAGGTTGTTCTTCCACTGGTCGAACGCCTGGTAGGAGAGGTCGATGCGGTAGTCCTGGTGGGCTCGCGCCCAGGCTTCGTGCTGGGTCCGGATGGCCGGCGCGGCGGCGGGCTGACTCGACTGGTCCGGGCTGGGCGAGTAGAACGTGCTCGTCCAGTAGGTGAGCCGTTCCTCGCCGCGGCCGACGCGCCCGTGTGTCACGAGCCTCCCGGTGTCGCCCCCTCCTGCGTCGTTCCCCGCGGAACCGTCCCCTCCGGAGCCGCCACTGCCGGTACATCCAGCGACGGTTGCTGCCGCGCCGGTCCCGAGGAGGTGGAGCAGGCGTCGCCGGGTCACACCGGACGTGGTCCTTGGTGTCACGGGTCTCTCCGTGAGTTGGTCGAATCGGTGATAAATCTAGTGTCGGTCGACCGGCTGTTCGCCGGCCCGAGACCCGACGGTGCGAAGAAATATCACGGTCCGGTCCTCCGTTCTGTGCGTGACACCTTCGAACGCCACGAGACCGGCGGCGCGGGCGCCGAACCGACGATGACGCGACTCGCCGGTTCGTCGGGACTCCCGCGCCGCCTGCGCTGGCAGTGGTACGCCTTCGCCGGCGCCGCGACGCTCTCGATGGGGCTTGTCGCCGGTCTCCTCCTCGACGCCGGCGTGCGGGTCCACTCCTGGGTTGTCGTCTCGGGGCCGACGCTGGTCGGACTGCTCGCGTTCGCCCGGTGGGCACTCGACGAGAACCACGAGCGCGCCGGCACGCTCCGCCAGTCGATGGGGGTGGCGAACGCCCTCACCCTGTCCCGGGGACTACTGGTCGCGTTCCTCGCCGGGTTCGTCGCGACGACGCCCCCGGACGGCATCTCGGTGTGGCTGCCGGGCGTCCTGTACGGGCTGGTCGCGCTGGGCGACTACGTCGACGGCGCGGTGGCCCGTCGCGTCGGCGCCGAGACGGTGCTGGGCGAGCGTCTCGACATGGCCGTCGACTCGCTCGGCTTTCTGGTGGGGTCGCTCGTGGGGCTGGCCCTCGGCCGCCTGCCCGTCTGGTACCTCTCGGTCGCCGTCGCCCGGTACGTCTATCGGCTCGCCCGGTTCGTCCGCCGGATCCGCGGCCGTCCGGTCCGTTCACTCCCGCCCAGCCGCGTCAGGCGTCCGCTCGCGGCGTTCCAGATGGCGTTTCTCACGTTCGCCCTGCTGCCGCTGGTCGAGCCGTCGGTCGTCGTCCCCCTCGCCACGCTAGCGATGCTTCCCACGCTCGCCGGGTTCGGCCGCGACTGGCTGTACGTCGCCGGCCACCTGTCACCGGACGACTAAATTAATGCGTCGTGGGCACAAGCCACACACCATGGCTACAGAGACCCGACAGGGCTTCGCCCTCCGGACCGAGACGCTCACCGGCCTCCACTGGTTGGGAATCCTGCTGGCCGTCGTCAGCGGCGTCGTCCACCTCGTCCTCGGCCTGTCGTTCACGTCGAGTCCGCTGGGCATCGCGTTCCTGCTCGCCGGTATCGCCTTCCTGGTCGCTGTCGCGCTCGTCCTGCTGGACGTGCGCCGCAGGCAACTGTACGCAGTGGGGGTACCGTTCACGGCGATTCAGGTCGTCCTCTGGTACTACCTGAACTACGTCGCCGGCGACAAGACCCTGGCACAGGTCGGCCCCATCGAGGTCGTCGACAAGCTAGCGCAGGTCGTCCTCGTCGTCGTGCTCGTGGCGCTGTACCGCCGCGCGTCCTGACTCCGCCGTCGTCGTCGTCGTCTCCCGCGGCAGGTTCGTCCCCGCATCAGGGCAGGTGGCGGTCGGGAAGGTAGCGCTCCGCGACGTCCGGCACCCGCTTTCGGACCAGCGCGTAGACGACACCGACGGCCACGCAGACGACGCAGGCCGCGCCGACGCGGCCGCCGACCGCGACGATGCCCGGGGTCGCGAAGGCGGCAGTCAGCGCCGCGTCCGCCGGTGCGCCGTCGTACCGGACCCACCGACGGGCGCGAATCCAGCGCCCGTGCCAGTGGAAGTACACCGCGTCGTCGGTGGTGGCCTCCCACGGCCGGAGTTCGTCGCCCGCGCCCAGGGCGTCGGACGCCGAGTGTCCGGCCGCCGCGACCAGCGCGACGGCGGCGCCGACCGTCGCCGGACCGGGAGCGACCGCGGCCACGGCGGCGGCCGGGAGCGCGACAAGCCAGTAGTACACCGGAAAGTGGAGGCTCCGGCGGTGGTCGCCGACGAGCAGGTCCAGGTCGGGGAACACCCCGCCGACGAACCCGCCCGCGGCGGCGGCCGTCGCGTACTCGGGTGCGAGGAGTCCCACTCCGACGCCGACCGTCGCCCCGACGACGGCGTGGGTGGTGACCATCATCGTCGGCCGGTCGGGTGGCCGGCGGCGTCAACCTTTCGCCCGGCCGGATGCGAGCGCCGCGCCTGTCGACTGCGGGCGTCGCGCGGACCGTCTCGCCGGTCGGACGCTCTCCTCACAAGTTCGCACGGGTCGAAAATCAGCGTCTCCGGTCGGTCGCCGGTCCCCGTAGCCGTCTCCGGTCAGGGAACGTCCGGTCCCTGTAGGGGGTCGGTCACCTTGTCGATGATGTCGAAGACGTCGTTGCTGTCCAGCAGCCAGAACACCCAGGGGAGAAAGACCGCGACGACGACGAACAGCAGCCCCACGAGCCGGATTCGGAGATGGAAGCTGTCTTTCCCCTCTACCCTGATTCCGAGTGCGATGGGCAACACTCGCCCGGCAATCGTGAGAATGACGCCGGGAATGAGCATGTGCAGGACGCCCGACGTCGCCACGAGCGCCTGGGCGAGTCGTTGCTCGGTCTTGCTGAGCTTCACCATACTCCCCTATTCACGAGGATTCGAGAAAATGGTTTCCGGTTCCCACCAGCTTCTGAGAAAGTGCCGCGGGCGTCGCGCTGGCTGCCGGGCCGCCGGGGACGGGCGACGCTCCGGACGGTCGAATCGGCCAGTCGCCTTTTCTCGGTGTATCGCATGGGACGGGATATGTCGCTTCGAACGCTCTTCTGGAACGCGACGGAGAGTCGGCCGCGCGCGGCGGTTCGACTGGTCGTCGGGTTCCTCCTGATTGCCGTCCTCGCCGTCGTCGGGTCCCTGATTGCGGAACTCGGCGTCAGCGCTCTCTGGGACGCCAGGACGGTGTCGTACGTTCTTCTCGGCTCGATGCTCGGTCTGGGCCTGGGAGCGACGCTCGGCGTCGTGCTGGTCGCCCGCTTTCTCGACCGGCGGAAACTCGACGACTACGGCTTTCGCGGCGGTCGGGCGTGGTGGCGCGACCTGGCGGCCGGTCTCGGACTGGCAGTCGGCCTCCAGGCGGCCGTTCTGGGCGTCGAACTGGAGGCCGGGTGGGTCACCGTCGTCGCCACCGTCAGCGCGAGGGCGGACGGATTCGCCCTGGCACTCGTGGCCACGCTCGCGCTCTTCGTGGTCGTGGGGGTCTACGAGGAACTCGTCGTCCGCGGGTTCGTCCTGAAGAACCTCGCGGAGGGCCTGTCGGCGTACGGTCGATTCCGGGCGGTCGGGGCCGCCGTGGTCGGCTCCAGTCTGCTGTTCGGCGTCGTCCACCTGACCAACCAGGGGTCCTCGCTCGTCTCGATGGCCGGCATCGCGGTCATCGCATTAACTCTCGCTGCGGGGTACGTCCTGACGGGGCGCCTCGGACTCCCGGTCGGCTTCCACGTCGGGTGGAACGTGGCGATGGGGGTCCTGTTCGGCCAGCCCGTCAGCGGGTTCGACGTTCCGGCGCGGGTCCTCGTGGTCGAGGTCACCGGCCCCGCGGCCTGGACCGGCGGCGAGTTCGGCCCGGAGGCCGGTCTCCTCGGCGTTCTCGCCGCCCTCGTCGGTCTCGCCGTCGTCGTCGGCTACGCCCGGGTCGTCGAGGGGGCCGTTCGAATTCACCCCGCCGTGCTCGCTCCCGACCTCCGGACCCGCCGCGAAACGGCCCCGGCTACCGCGGACGTCCGCGACGAACTCCCGGTCAATGCTGACGGCGGAACCGAACAGGACGTCGACGTGTCGGCGGAGGAGTAGAACTGCGGGGCCTGTCACCGTACTCACCGCGGTCCTCGCGCCAGGCTACCGGACGCTGCAGGCCGCTGCAGGTCGCTGATTCCCGGTGCAGGCAGTCGGTGAGAGCATCATGACGGTGGTTCACCGGTACGATACCGCCGCTGGCGGGTGATGCGC
>JBEPXT010000021.1:0-37873 GCA_041641795.1 Salinigranum sp. | reverse complement strand
TCGAAATCGTCGAAGACCTCGGCGACGCGCGCTACCGCCTGACCACCTCCGTCCACGCCGGCGACGACGACGACGACCCCGACCAGGTCATCGACGGCGAGGCCGTCGTCCTCATCGACGACCTGCCGGAGGAACCCTGGTCCGGCGCCTGACGGCTAACTGAGGCGGCTGCGGACCGACTCGCTCCCGGTACCGAGTTGGGAGTTGGTCCGAAAGGGGCACCGTCCCGGGGGCCGACGAGTCGCTACGCCCGGGGTGACAGTCACTCCGGCCTGAAAAACGGTTTAGCCGGCAGTGAGCGTACGGTCCTCCGACAGACGGGCCGGTATCGGGTCGCTCGGCGGTCGAGGGCGACCCGGCCTCGACCCGGCAGGTGAGTCCGATGACGAAGCGAGATACTACCGGGAATAGGCGGGTAGAATTGTTCGTGCGCTCCCAGGCGGGTAGCGGCATCCAGGGCGTCCAGCGCGGGGTGGTCGACCAGCTACGGGCGCTAGAAGACCGGGGGGCCATCGACGCGTTCGAGATGCGCGTCTGGGGACCCGACGTGTGCGCGTCGATGCCCCACGACGGCGGTTCGTTCGCGGAGTCGACAGTCGGCCGCGTCCAGGAGTTCGAGGCGTGGGCCGACGAGCGAGACGTCTCCGTCCGGGGGACGTTCCGCCACCACCGCATCGACTCGGCCATCTCGGACGAGGAGGCCACCGTCGTCTCGCTCCCGAGCCTGTTTCTGGCCGTCTACGAGAACGACGCGCTGGTCGACATTTCCCCGTGCCGGAGAGGAAACGAGGTGTGCTCGGTCGCGACGATACTCGAACGCCTCGCGGCCGAGACCGGACTCGGGTACGCCCCCGGGAGGACCCCCGAAGCACGACCCGACGACCCGTCGACCGACCGAGTCGCTGACTCGGGGACCGACGGGGCCGGCGACGAGCTACGAGGGCACCCCGACGCGACGGGACGGTCGGCCTGAGCTATCGGGTCGACTTAGAGACGTACCGGCAGAACGGTCGACGGCCGGCCGCCGCTTCTCCCCGGTCGCCGAACTGTGAGCATCGACCGACGTAGCGCCGCCAGCGGTCAGGTGCCGCCGACTACAGCAGTCCGCCGATGCCCCGTTTCACGCGTCGCTTGACGCCGCCGGCGGCCTGGCGGATGCTGATTCGCCAGGGCGTTCGGCTCCCCCGGACGCTGGTCTCCCCGGCCCGGATGGCGTCGAGAATGGCCGTCGCGGAGCGTTCGTTCGTCCCCACCTCCGTCACCGCCTGCCCCACCATCTCGCTGATGTGCGCGTCGCTGCCGGCGGTCATCGGGAGCCCTCGCCGGCGCGCGAACCGCTCTGCCTTCCGGTTGGCGAGTCCGGTCAGCAACCGCGAGTTGTACACCTCGATAGCGTCGGCGCTGGCGAGTTGGTCCCGCGTCACCTTCTGTGCGACGCCGTGACGCGATTTCTGGAACGGGTGGGGGACGATGGCGATGCCGCCCTGCTCGTGGATTCGGTCGAGCGTCTCGTCGAACGAGAGGCCGGCGGGCACCGGTCGCTCCAGTCCGAGGCCGAGAACGTGCCCCGCGGCGCTCGTTATCTCCATTCCCGGGATGCCCACGAGGCCGAACTCCGGCGCCATGCGGGCGGCCTCCAGACTCGCATCTATCTGGTCGTGATCCGTGATGGCCAGGGCGTCGAGTCCGACCGCTGCCGCCTGCTCGAGCAGTAGTTCGACCGGGTCTCGCCCGTCGTGTGAGAGCGCAGAGTGGGCGTGCAACTCGACCGTTAACACGAGAGTGGGTATTTCGGGCAACTAAAAAAGCGCCCCGGTCCACGTTGTATCGCTCGGTAGATAGGTTCGGTCGCGTCCCGGGCATCCCACGTTCTTGCATACAGAAAAGCATTAACCGGGGCATGTTCCACACAACGATGAATGAGTCTCCCGGACCCGGACCACGAACTGGTCGTCGCGGAACTCGGCCGCGAACCGACCCCCGCCGAGACGGCGCTGTTCGAGAACCTGTGGAGCGAACACTGCGCCTACCGTTCCTCGCGCCCCCTGCTGTCGGCGTTCGACTCCGAGGCCGAACAGGTCGTCGTCGGCCCAGGCGACGACGCCGCCGTGGTCGCACTGGACGACGACACGTACGTCGCGATGGGCATCGAGAGCCACAACCACCCGTCGTACGTGGACCCGTACGACGGCGCAGCCACCGGCGTCGGGGGCATCGTCCGCGACATCCTCTCGATGGGCGCGTACCCCATCGCCCTGGCCGACTCGCTGTACTTCGGGCCGTTCGACCGCGACCACTCGCGGTACCTGCTCGACGGCGTCGTCGAGGGCATCTCCCACTACGGGAACGCCATCGGCGTCCCCACCGTCGCCGGCAGCGTCGACTTCCACCCGGGGTACGAGGGGAACCCGCTGGTCAACGTCGCCTGCGTGGGACTTCTCCCCGCCGACCGCCTGGTGACCGCGGAGGCCCAGTCCCCGGGGAACAAACTCGTACTGGTCGGGAACGCGACCGGTCGGGACGGCCTGGGGGGCGCGTCGTTCGCGAGCGAGGACCTCGCAGAGGACGCGGAGACCGAGGACCGCCCGGCGGTCCAGGTGGGCGACCCGTACGCCGAGAAACGCCTCGTCGAGGCCAACGAGGCGCTTCTCGACCAGGGACTGGTCCGGTCGGCCCGCGACCTCGGCGCCGCCGGCCTGGGCGGCGCGTCGAGCGAACTGGTCGCGAAGGGCGGACTCGGCGCCGATATCGAACTCGGCAGGGTCCACCAGCGGGAACCGAACATGAACGCGACCGAGATTCTCCTCGCCGAGTCCCAGGAGCGAATGTGCTACGAGGTCAGGCCCGGAGACGTCGAGGCGGTCCGTGCTGTCGCCGAGCGATTCGACCTCGGGTGTTCGGTCATCGGGGACGTGACCGACGGGACCTACCACTGCACGTTCGAGGGGGAGACCGTCGTCGACGTTCCCGCCGATTTCCTGGCCGACGGCGCGCCGATGAACGACCTGGCGTCGGCCCCGCAGGACGAACCGGACCGCGACCTGCCGGACGCCGACCTCGAACCCGCATTCGACGCCGTGGTCGGCAGTCCGAACACCGCGAGCAAGCGGTGGGTCTACCGGCAGTACGACCACGAGGTCGGCGTCAGAACCGCGGTCCCGCCGGGCGACGACGCGGCGCTCCTGGCCATCCGGGAGGCCGAGATGGGTCTGGCGGTGACCTCGGGGTCGAACCCCAACTGGACCGCCGCGGACCCCTACGACGGCGCCCGCGCCGTCGCCCTGGAGAACGCGACCAACGTCGCCGCGAAGGGTGCGCGTCCGCTCGCGGCCGTGGACTGCCTGAACGGCGGGAACCCCGAGAAGCCGGAGGTGTACGGCGGATTCCGGGCCATCGTCGACGGACTGGCGGACATGTGTCGGGCCGTCGAGACGCCCGTGGTCGGTGGGAACGTCTCGCTGTACAACGACTCGGCCGCGGGGCCGATCCCCCCGACGCCGACGCTGGCGATGGTCGGGACGGCGCCCCGCTACGACGCCCCGCCGGCGCGGTTTTCGGGCGCGGGAACGGTCCTGCTCGTCGGCGACGCCGGAGGCGCGCTCGGCGGGTCGGAGTACCTCGCTCGCGCCGGCGGTAGCGACCGGTTCCCGGACCTCCCCTCGGACCCCCGGACCCTGGTCGACGCAATCGCCGACGTCGCCGCCCAGGAGTCGACTCTGGCGACGCACGACGTCAGCCACGGCGGCCTCGCCGTGACGCTCGCCGAGATGGTCGCGCCGGACGCGGGGGCGTCGGTGACGGTTGCAGACGAGATAGCGCTGTTCGACGAGACGCCCGGGCGGGTCGTCGTCGAGACGAGCGACCCGGACGCCGTCCGGGAGCGCATGGCGGGCGTCGCGTCGGTCGAACGACTCGGGGCGTCCACGCGCGACGGGCGCCTTCGGGTCGACGTCGGCGACGTCTCCCTGGAGCGCACCGCGGCGGAGATTACCTCGCTCCGGGACGTCATCGACCGCGAACTGGACTGACGGCTGCCCGGGAGCGGCGAACGTGGACGAGTAGACGCGGCGGGGTACGCGTTACACCAGGGCGAGGGGGACGCCGAAGGTGAACAGGAGGCCCACCAGCGCGATTCCCATCCCGACGGCGGCGTCGCGGGTGGAGTACGGTTGCATCGGCGACGTGACGCGGAAGTCGCTCTCGTCGAACTCCTCTTTGTGTTCGTGATGAGCCATGTCCGGTGATGGGGTGGCCCGGACTAAAATGCACCTGTTCGGGCCAGCGCCGGCGGTGACGCCGCCTCCCGATTCTCCCCGCCGAGTGCGCTCTGTGTCGCACCCCCCGAACTGCCAGTCAGCATAAATGGATGGCGCCACTCGTCGCGGACATGGCATCTGCGGACACCGACCGGGCGTGGTGGAAGGAGGCGGTCGTCTACCAGATATACCCGCGGAGCTTCAACGACTCGGACGGCGACGGCGTCGGCGACATCCCGGGCATCATCGAGAAACTCGACTACCTCGACGCACTGGGCGTGGACGTCGTCTGGCTCAACCCCATCTACGAGTCGCCGAACGTCGACAACGGCTACGACATCGCCGACTACCGGTCCGTGATGGACGAGTACGGGTCGATGGACGACTGGGAGAACCTGCTCGACGGGTTACACGAGCGTGACATCCGCCTCATCATGGACCTCGTCGTCAACCACACCTCCGACGAGCACGAGTGGTTCCAGCGGTCCAGGGCGGGTGAAGAGCCGTACGACGACTACTACATCTGGGAGGAGGGCGACCCGGAGGACGGGCCGCCGAACAACTGGGAGTCCGGCTTCGGCGGGTCGGCGTGGTCCTACGACGACGAGCGCGAGGCGTGGTACCTCCACCTCTTCGACGAGCGACAACCTGACCTGAACTGGGAGAACCCGGCGGTCCGGGACGACGTCTTCGAGATGATGGAGTGGTGGCTGGAGAAGGGCATCGACGGCTTCCGCATGGACGTCATCAACCTCCTCTCGAAGCCCGACGGGTTCCCGGACGGCTATCCGGAGGGCAACTGGGTCGGAGCCGAACACTTCGCCGACGGCCCGCGCATCCACGAGTACCTCAGCGAGATGTACGACCGGGTGCTCTCGAACTACGACGTGATGACCGTCGGCGAGTGCATCGCCACGTCCGTCGACGAGGCGGCCCGGTACACGCTCCCGGACGGGGACGGGCTGAGCATGGTGTTCCACTTCGACCACATCACGCTCGACTACTCCGACGAGGACGGCTGGTACACCGTCACGGACATCTCCCTCCCGGAACTGAAGGAGGTGTTCACCCGGTGGCAGCGCGGTCTGGAGCGTCGGGGCTGGAACTCCCTGTACCTCGGGAACCACGACTGGCCGCGGATGGTCTCGCGGTTCGGCAACGACGAGGAGTACCGGGTCGAGTCGGCGACGCTGCTGGCGACGCTCCTGCACACGCTCCAGGGGACGCCGTACCTCTTCCAGGGCGACGAGATCGGCATGACCAACTACCCCTTCGAGAGCATGGACGAGATTCGGGACGCGGACGCCCAGAACCGGGTCGAACTCATGTTCGAGGAGGGCGATGCGGACTCCTTCGAGGACGTCAGGGAGCTCGTCCGGTACCGCTGTCGCGACAACTCGCGGACGCCGATGCAGTGGTCAGACGCGGAGCACGCGGGATTCACCGAGGGAGACCCGTGGATAAACGTCAACCCCAACTACGAGGAGATTAACGTCGAGGCGGCCCGAGCGGACGAGGACTCCATCTGGCACTACTACCGGCACCTCATCGAGATGCGCGAGGACCACGACGTGATGGTGTACGGCGACTACGACCTGCTGCTCCCCGACCACGAGGAGCTGTGGGCGTACACCCGGACGTACGAGGGCGAACAGTGGCTCGTCGTCCTCAACTTCTCGGACTCGGAGACCGGCTTCGAACTCCCGGCTGACGCCCGCGTCACCCCCGGCGAGGAAACCGACCTCCTGTTAGTCAACTACCCGGACGCCGACACCGACCCCGCCGCGACCAGCCTCCGACCCTGGGAAGCGAGAGTCTACAGCACGGACCACTGACTGCGTCCGCCACCGACCGCACGAACTGGGCACCCAGTGCGTGACGCTCACCGTCTGCGACTGGCCGTCGGAATCAGACCCCCTCGGTCTACCCCGCTGGAAACCGGAGGAGACATAGCCCCGCCGGGAGCCATGTGACGACATGAGCACCTCTTCGCTCGACCGCGAGTGGTGGAAGGAAGCGGTCGTCTACCAGATATATCCGCGGAGCTTCAACGACTCGGACGGCGACGGCGTCGGCGACATCCCGGGCATCATCGAGAAACTCGACTACCTCGACGCACTGGGCGTGGACGTCGTCTGGCTCAACCCGGTGTACGAGTCCCCGAACGCCGACAACGGCTACGACATCGCGGAGTACCGCTCCATCATGGACGAGTTCGGGACGATGGACGACTGGGAGAACCTGCTGGAGGGCCTCCACGACAGGAACATCCGTCTCATCATGGACCTCGTCGTCAACCACACCTCCGACGAGCACGAGTGGTTCGTTCGCTCGCAGCACGAGCCGGACGGCGAGTACGGCGACTACTACGTCTGGCGGGAGGGCCGCCCCGCGGCGGACGCCGAGTACGACACCGGCGGCGGCCCCGACGGCGAGGCGCCGCCGAACAACTGGAAGTCGTTCTTCGGCGGCCCGGCGTGGGCGTACGACGACGAGCGCGAGCAGTGGTACCTGCGCCTGTTCGACCGGAAGCAGCCGGACCTGAACTGGGAGAACCCGGCGGTACGGGACGACGTCTTCGAGATGATGGAGTGGTGGCTGGAGAAGGGCATCGACGGCTTCCGCATGGACGTCATCAACCTCATCTCCAAGCCCCGGAAGCTTCCGGACGTCGACCCGGACGCGGGGTTCCCGACGGCCGACCAGGTGGCGAACGGGCGGCGGATTCACGAGTTCCTCGGCGAGATGAACGACCGGGTGCTCTCGAACTACGACGTGCTGACCGTCGGCGAGATGGTCGGGGAGAACCTGCCGCTCTCGGAGGCCCGGCGGTACCTCGACGACGAACTGGACGGGTTGAGCATGGCGTTTCACTTCGAGCACATGCTCCTCGACCAGGGCGAGAACATCTGGGAGCGAGAGGACTGGGAGCTCACCGAACTCAAGGAGGTGTTCTCGCGCTGGCAGGCCCGCCTCTACCAGCAGGGGTGGAACTCGCTGTACCTGAACAACCACGACCAGCCCCGTTCGGTCTCCCGATTCGGCGACGACGAGGAGTACCGGGTGGAGTCGGCGAAACTGCTTGCGACCCTTCTCCACACCCTCCGGGGGACGCCGTACGTCTACCAGGGCGAGGAACTGGGGATGACCAACTACCCCTTCGAGAGCCTCGAGGAGTTTCGCGACGTCGACACCCTCAACCCGATCGGGAACGCCCTCGCGGAGGGAAAAATCGAGTCCTTCGAGGCCGTCGAGGACGCCGTCGCGGCGAACAGCCGTGACAACTCGCGGACGCCGATGCAGTGGTCCGACGAGGAGCACGCGGGCTTCACGGACGGCGACCCGTGGATCGGGGTGAACCCGAACCACGAGAGCATCAACGTCGAGGCGGCCCGGGCCGACGAGGACTCGGTCTGGCACTACTACAGGGACCTCATAGCGCTGCGCGAGGACCACGACGTGATGGTGTACGGCGAGTACGACCTGCTGCTCCCCGACCACGAGGAGCTGTGGGCGTACACCCGGACGCTCGGCGGCGACCAGTGGCTCGTCGTCCTCAACTTCTCGGGGTCGGAGACGGCCGTCCCGCTGTCGGAGTCGGAGTTCGACGCGGCCGGCGCGGCGGACGGCGCCGAGGTCGTCATCGCGAACTACGACGACCCGGGCACCGACCTGCAGTCGCTCACGATGCGTCCGTGGGAGGCGCGCGTCTACCAGGTCTCCTGAGCGCGACGCGAACCCGGACGCCCGACGCCCGCCCTCTCCCCCGGTGGCCGTCACAGTACGGGTTTCTTTCACCCTGCCTCGATTTCCGGCGCGTTACCCCACCTGCGACCCGATTCTCTCCCGCTCGGCGAATCGATGGACATTAATCGTGGGACGGGCGGAGAATTTACTAATGTGCGAGTATTCATTCGACCGCGAGTGGTGGAAGGAAGCGGTCGTCTACCAGATATATCCGCGGAGCTTCAACGACTCGGACGGCGACGGCGTCGGCGACATCCCGGGCATCATCGAGAAACTCGACTACCTCGACACACTGGGCGTGGACGTCGTCTGGCTCAACCCCATCTACGAGTCGCCGAACGTCGACAACGGCTACGACATCGCCGACTACCGGTCCGTGATGGACGAGTACGGGTCGATGGACGACTGGGAGAACCTGCTCGACGGGTTACACGAGCGTGACATCCGCCTCATCATGGACCTCGTCGTCAACCACACCTCCGACGAGCACGAGTGGTTCCAGCGGTCCCGGCGCGACCCCGAGGGCGAGTACGGCGACTACTACGTCTGGCGGGAGGGTCGCCCCGCGGCGGACGTCGAGTACGACTCCGACGAGGGGCCCGAGGGCGAGGCGCCGCCGAACAACTGGGAGTCGTTCTTCGGCGGCCCGGCGTGGGCGTACGACCGGGGGCGTAAACAGTGGTACCTCCACCTGTTCGACCGGAAGCAGCCGGACCTGAACTGGGAGAACCCGGCGGTCCGGGACGACGTCTTCGAGATGATGGAGTGGTGGCTGGAGAAGGGCATCGACGGCTTCCGCATGGACGTCGTCAACCTCCTGTCGAAACCGCCGGGGCTTCCGGACGGAACGGACCCCGGGGCCGTCGTCCGCGGTGGCGACCAGTTCATCAACGGGCCGCGGATTCACGAGTTCCTCGGGGAGATGTACGACCGGGTGCTCTCGAACTACGACGTGCTGACCGTCGGCGAGATGGTCGACCTCGACGTCGAGGAGGCGCCGCGGTACCTCACCCCCCACGGCGACGGCATGAGCATGGCCTTTTCCTTCGACCACCTGCGCCTGGACTTCGGCGAGTGGGGTCGCTGGTCGCTGGGCGAGTGGTCGGTCCCGGACCTCAAGGAGACGTTCACCCGCTGGCAAGACGGCCTCGCGGGCGACGGGTGGAACAGCCTCTTTTTCAACAACCACGACCAGCCCCGAATCGTCTCGCGGTTCGGCGACGACGGCGAGTACCGGGTGGAGTCGGCGAAACTGCTTGCGACCCTTCTCCACACCCTCCGGGGGACGCCGTACGTCTACCAGGGCGAGGAACTGGGGATGACCAACTACCCCTTCGAGAGCCTGGACGAGGTTCGGGACGTCGACACGATAAAGAACGTCGAGGAGGCCCGCCGGCGGGGATTGCTCCAGGACGAGTCGGAACTGCTCGAGGTGGTCCGCTACCGGAGTCGAGACAACTCGCGGACGCCGATGCAGTGGTCAGACGCGGAGATCGCGGGATTCACCGAGGGTGACCCGTGGATCGGAGTGAACCCGAACCACGAGAGCATCAACGTCGAGGCGGCCCGGGCCGACGAGGGCTCGGTCTGGCACTACTACCGGCGTCTCATCGAGTTACGCGAGGACCACGACGTGATGGTGTACGGCGACTACGACCTGCTGCTCCCCGACCACGAGGAGCTGTGGGCGTACACCCGGACGCTCGGCGGCGACCAGTGGCTCGTCGTCCTCAACTTCTCGGACTCGGAGACGCGCTTCGACCCGCCCGCGGCGGTCCAGGGCGCCGACGCAGACGTCGTCATCGCGAACTACGACGCCTCGGCGGGGGGCGTCCACTCCTTCGCGGCCCGACCGTGGGAGGCACGGGTCTACTCGCTGAACTGAGCGACCGGCCGGCGGACGGCCCGACCCAGCGTGCTGCCGACGGCGTTCGCCCGCTCAGCCTCGTACTGGCCTGGTCTGACTCCGGCTTCACAGAACGAATCTCCGCACAGTCCGAGCGTTCCCGGGAGTTCGCCCTCGACGGCCGAAATCGGACGCGAGACCGCTCGTCGGGTACGTCGGTTGAAACTGCGGGCCACGTTGAAACGGCTTGGAGCGGTTACTCCCGGTGGACCATGAGCGTACTCGAGTCACTCAAGAGCGCGGTCGGCATGCACGAGACGGATCACGCCTACGAGTGCCGGGAGTGCGGTCACACCTTCGAATCCAACCAGGACCCGGACAGCTACTGGCTGGCGTGTACGGAGTGTGGGTCCGAGGAGCTGACACAGCGGTCCCCGTCGTGAGGACAGACGCCAGCGGACGTCGTCGCCGAGACGCCACGGTGCCGGACGTTCCCTGTCGCGTATCCGCCGCGACGACGCGCCGGTGCGTCGAGTCGACATTGTGCGTTCCGGGGTCCTTTTACCCGCAGGCGGTCCAGACGTAGACGACTGGACAATGACGCTGACGAAGCGGATAATTCCCTGCATCGACGTGGACCTCGACGAGGACGGCAACCCGGCCGTCTACACCGGCGTCAACTTCGAGGACCTGAAGTACACCGGGGACCCGGTCGAGATGGCCAAGCGGTACAACGAGGAGGGGGCAGACGAGTTCGTCTTCCTCGACATCACCGCCAGCGCGGAGGGGCGGGCGACGATGCTCGACACCGTGTCGCGCGTCGCGGACGAGGTGTTCATCCCCCTGACGGTCGGCGGGGGCATCCGGACCCGCGAGGACGTCAAAGAGACCCTCCGGGCCGGCGCGGACAAGGTCTCTATCAACACGGCCGCACTCCAGCGACCGGAACTCATCACTGACGGCGCGGAGGCCTTCGGCAGTCAGTGTATCGTCATCAGCGTCGACGCCCGCCGCCGCCACGACGAGGACGGGGAACACTACGTCGAGGTGGACGGCGAATCCGTCTGGTTCGAGGCGACCGTCAAGGGCGGCCGCGAGGGGACGGGCGTCGACGTCGTCGAGTGGGCACGCGAAGCCGAGCGGCGGGGTGCGGGCGAACTGTTCGTCAACTCCATCGACGCGGACGGAACGAAAGACGGCTACGACATCCCGCTGACGAAGGCCGTCTGCGACACCGTCTCGACGCCGGTCATCGCCTCCTCGGGATGTGGCGGCCCGGAGGACGCCTACGAGGTGTTCGCGGAGGCGAACGCGGACGCGGCGCTCGCGGCGTCGATATTCCACTTCGACGAGTACTCTATTCGCGAGGTCAAGGAGTACCTGGACGACCGGGACGTTCCGGTTCGTCTCTGAGTACCCCGCCAGGGTCGCTGGGACGCCGCCGTCCGGACCGGTCATCGAGCACGCAATTCGGTCCGCTGGTCGTGCCCACAATTCGGTCCGCTGGTCGTGCCCGCAATTCGGTCGCTGGTCGTGTACGCCATGTACCCTCCCGACAGACCCGACCAATATTCTTTGGCGGGGACGCCGTACTGTCCAGCGATGACTGACGAATCCGCGTGGCGCGAGCAACTCGAACACCAGCGCCAGCACAAAGACGAGTACTTCCGGAACCACCCTCGGTCGCCGATTCCCGACGAACTGCGCGACGAGTTCGAGGGGCTGGACTACTTCCCGCCGAACCCCGACCTGCGGTTCGAACTCACGCTCCACGAACACGCGGACAAGGAGACCCGGACCGTCTCCACCACCGACGACGGCGAACGCGAGTACGTCGTCTGGGGCGAGTTCCGCTTCACGGTCGGCGGCGAGGAGTGCGCGCTCCAGGCCTACCGGGGCGACCCGGACGAGGACCGCTTCTGGCTCCCGTTCCGCGACGAGACGAGCACCGAGGAGACCTACGGGGCCGGTCGGTACATCGACCTGGAGGACGAACACCGCCTGGATGGGGACACCTGGCTGGTCGATTTCAACGAGGCGTACAGCCCGCTCTGTGCGTACTCGCCGCGCTACGAGTGCCCGCTCATCCCGATGGAGAACTGGCTCGACGTTCGCGTCGAGGCGGGGGAGCGCCACCCACCGAAGGGACTCGAAGACCTCCCCGAGGGCCACGACCACTAGTGAGTCTCGCAGGAGCGAGGCGCCGTTCGTCGGAGAACCGGTCCGGGTCGTCGCTGTCCGCCGAAGGCTATCGCGCGGCTTCGAAGGCCGCGAGGAACTCGTCGGTCGTGTCCTGCACGCGAGAGGCGGCCGCCCCGAGTGCGTCGAGGGGGTCGGTGCCCGACTCCGTCTTGACGGTGAGAATCGGTTCCGTCTGGCCGCCCGACTGCTCGGGGTTCATGTCGTAGGTCGCCGCGGCGACGCCCGCCGTCTCGAGGAGCGCCCCTTTCAGCACGTTCATGAAGGTGTGGTCTTCGCCCGCCACCTCGATGCGGAGTTCCTCGTCGGTCTTGTCGATGACCCGCAGTTCCATGCCCGTGCGTATCCGTGGGTGGCGTTTCAACGTTTCGTATCCGCCGCCCCGACCCGGGTCGAACCGCGGGCCGAGGGGGCAGAGTCGGGTCGACGCGAGACGGACACTCCTGCTCCCGCCGGCGCACCGTCAGGCGTTTGCCGTTCGGCTTGCAAACACGGGTGTGACCGAGTACGAACCCGGGGCCTGCAACATCGGAGAGGCGGAACAGCGAAAGCGCTCCGCACTGGGTGCGGTTGCGTTCGCCGCGACCCTGGCGCTCGTGCTGGGCGTGTTCGTCACCGACGCCGCCACCTGGCTGTTGCTCTTCACCGCCGCCCCCCTGTTTTTCGCCGCGGAGGGCTTCTTCCAGTCGCACTTCGAGTTCTGCGTCGGGTTCGCCTCGATGGGCGTCTACGACGTGAGCGAGGAGGGGGGTGACCAGCGACCCGTCACGGACGAAGCCGACCGGCAGGCAGACAGGGAACGCGCCCGCGAGATTCACCTCTACTCCGCCGTCGTGACGGTCCTGGGGACGCTCCTCGTCGTCGGCGTCGGCGCGCTGGTCGCGTGATTCACCTGACGAGAATTGTCGTTAGTTTCAAACAGTCTCACTTCGTAACGTCAGTGAAGACTGGATGCCGACGGACTTCTACGAACTGCTCGACGTGTCCGAGGACGCCTCGCAGGCGGACATCAAGTCCGCCTACCGCCAGAAGGCGCGCCAGTACCATCCGGACGTGAACGACGACGAACGGGCCACCGCCCAGTTCAAGACCCTCCGGGCGGCCTACGAGGTGCTCTCCGACGAGGAGAAGCGCGAGGCCTACGACCGGATGGGTCACGCGACGTACGTCCGGAAGCGACTGAAGGGGCTCCCGACGTCGGGACTCTCCCGACCGAGCGGCAGTTCGCGCTGGGGGTCCGGCGCCAGGCGCCAGACCGCGTCGGCGTCGGCCTCGGCGGGCGGGAGCACCACGTCGTCCCGGCAGTCCGGTAGTTCGAGGGGCGGGACCGGAACGGAAACGCGGCGAGGGACGTCTCGGTCGGGCGGGTCCGCGGGCGCCTCCTCGTCGACCCGACCCGGGTCCTCGGGGTCGGCATCGTCGACGTCGCGCACGAGGAGCGGTCGCTCCAGGCGGACCAGTTCGAACGGCCGCCGGCGCGCGGGACACGCGGGCGCCGGGAACGGTCGGTCCCGGACCGCCGGCCGGACGCGAACCGGCGACGCCGCGGGCGAACAGTCGCGGCGGAGCCCCCTGTGGGGGCCGCTCGGACTCGCGTGGCTGACCGTCGTGCTGGCTGGGGCGCTGTACGTCGCCGGACTGGGCTGGTATCTCCGGGCCCACGCCGGTGCCGTCGGGGCGCTCCTCTCGACTGCGTCGGCGAACCCCGCCGCGGCCGTGCTGGGAAGTCACGGGCTGACGCCGCCCGCCGCGTACGCTCTGGCGGCCCTCGCGTCGCCCTCGCCCGCGCTCCTGTTCCCCGCCGGCGCGGCGGTGCTCGCCCTCGCACTCGCCGCCGTCGTCTACCGGTTCGGACACGGTCCGACGTGGCTCTACGCGGTGGCCGCTACCGGGCCGGTGGTCGGGTTCGCCGCCCGGCCGGCCGTCCCGGTACCCGGTGCGTGGCTCGACCTGCTGCTGTTCGTCGTCCTCCCCGTCGCCGCCGCCGGGATCTTCGCCGTGGACCTCGGTCGGTTCCTCTGGGCCTCGCGATAGCCCGAACGTCCAACCCGGGCGGGGGCCTCGTGCCCGACGTGGCGCGGACGCTCGCTGGTACTTTTTTGCCCCCGGCAGTGATGTTCCCCGGTATGACGCTTCGACCCGAGACGCTGTGGCGGTTTCCCCTCCCGGCGGTGAACGCGTACTTGCTCGACGACGGCGACCTCACACTCGTCGACGCGGGCATGCCCATGGACGCCTCGCGCATCCACGGGTACGTCGACGCGACCGGACACTCGCTCGCGGACGTGGACCGCGTTCTGCTCACGCACTACGACTTCGACCACGTCGGCGGCCTGGCGTCGCTCTCGACGCTGGGTCTGGACGCCCCCGTCTACGTCGCCGACCCGGACGCCGAGTACCTCACGGGCGAGGCCCGACCCCCCGTCGGCAATCGGAAAGGCCTCTTCCAGCGCGTCGTGGGCCTCCTCCTGACGAAGCCGGACCTCCCGGTCACTCGCGTCGAGGACGGCGACACCATCGGGTCGTTCACGGCGTTCCGCACGCCAGGGCACACGCCGGGACACACGTCGTACGTCCACGAGGACTACCGCGTCGCGTTCCTGGGCGACATGGTCCGCACCGAGGGCGGCGCGCTCCACCCCTCGCCGCGGCGGTTCACCTACGACGTGGAGCGCAACCGGCGGAGCATCCGGGAGTTCACCGAGCGCGTGCCGCCGTTCGACGTCGGCGTGGTCGGACACGGCGACCCGCTCCTCGAACGCGGCCGGGAGAAGCTCCGGACCCTCGAGGCGAACCTCTGAGAGACAGTCCCACACCACCGACACGTACTTGTCGAGTCGCAGACACGGTGTCTCCCGTGTTCCCCGACTCGTTCCAGACCGACCGCCTCAGGTTCGAGCGGTTCTGTCACGAGAACGTCGACGTGCAGGAGCTCTACGAGCGAATCTCCGCGGAGAACCCAACCGTCCACGAGGAGATGCGTTACCTCCCCTGGTCCCCGGCGGCGACCCTCAAGGACGCCGAGGACCGCATCGACGCGTTCGAGCGGTCGTGGGACCGTCGGGAGCGAGCGGAGTGGGCGATACGCCCGCGGGCCGGCGAGGACGGCGCTGGTGAACTCGCCGGGCGCGCCGGGTTGCTCTTAGAGTGGGAGAAGGACCTCGCCATGCCGGCGATACTGCTGTTCGAGCCGTTCTGGGGGCGGGGGTACGCCGGCGAGCGAGCGGACGCGCTGCTCGAAATCGCCTTCGAGCGCCTCGACGTCTCGGTCGTCGCCGTACCCATTCACCGGGACAACGAACGCTCCTACCGGGCGGTCGAGAAGTACGTCCGGCGCCACGGGGGGCGCTACGAGGGACTGCTCCGCAACCACGCCGGCCGGTACGACGCGCCGGTCGACCACCACCGGTTCTCGATAAGCAAGTCGGAGTACGAGCGCTCCCGCTCCTGAGTTCGCGGAGGAGTCCCCCGGTCCTGTGTCTGCGGAGTGGTTCCCGACCACGGGCTTCTATACGTCGCCCGCGCGTCGTCGTCGGCATGAACCAGCCCTCCATCGCGCGACGCGAGTTTCTCGGTGCCGGCGCCGCTGGTCTGGCGGCGGCCCTCGCCGGGTGTTCGGCACCGGGTCTGGAAACGACAGTCCACTCGACCGAGGCTATCTCCGTCGACCCGGGGACCGAACTGACCGTCCAGAACCAGCAGGGAATCGTCCACGTCGCCGGGTGGTCGGACGACGTGGTGGAACTGGACGTGACCAGGCGGACGACTCTCGACAGGGATGCGCTACGGCGTGCCACTGTCGCGTCCGCGGTGGACGACGGGACGCTCTCCGTGGAGTCGCAGTTCGAGGACAGTCGCGCCAGGAACCGCGTGACCGTCGACATCAGGATGCGCGTCCCCGAGGACGTCACGGTTCGGGCGCTGCAGACCGCAAACGGGAACGTCGAGGCCCGGGACGTGACGGGCGACGCCGACCTGCTGACGCGGAACGGGAACGTGACCGCCAGGAACGTCGACGGGTTCCCCCGACTGGAGTCGACCAACGGCAACGTCGTTGCCGAGAACACGGCGGGCCTCGACCGGGCCCGAACGCTAAACGGGAACGTCGACGTCGAGGTTCGCCGCATCCGGTCGGAAACCCTGGCCGCGTCGACCAACGGGTCGGTGACCATCTCGGTCCCGCCGACCCTCGACGCGGACGTGGTTCTCACCGTCGGCAACGGCGACGTGGCCGTGACGGACGTGTCGCTGGCGAACGAGCGGCGCATCGCCACCCGGGTCACCGGACGACTCGGGGACGGGGGTCCGCGCCTGGAAGGGCGGACCGTCAACGGGGACGTGACGCTTCAGGGACTGGAGTGAGGCCCGCGGCGCGACCGGACCGGTCGGGACGACTCAGTCGTCGACGTCCGCGCCGCCGTCGCCGATTGCCGCCGCGCGGCGGTGGACGCGTTCGACGAACGCGTCGGGCAGGTCCTCGATGGACCCCGCCTGGACGGCCCAGAGGTTCGCGTAGAGCCCCGCCTGGTCGAGCAGCGCCTCGTGAGTGCCGCGCTCGACGATGCGGCCCGCCTCCAGGACAAGTATCTCGTCGGCGTGCCGGACCGTCGAGAGCCTGTGGGCGATGACGACGGTGGTCCGGTCGGCGGTCAGGTCCGCGATGGACTGCTGGATGAGTAGCTCGGTTTCGGTGTCGACTGCGCTCGTCGCCTCGTCGAGCACCAGTATCGGCGGGTCCGCGAGAATCGCTCGCGCGATGGAGAGTCGCTGGCGCTGCCCGCCCGAGAGTTTCACCCCTCGCTCTCCCACCATCGTGTCGTACCCGTCGGGGAGGTTGGCGACGAACTCGTGGGCGTTGGCGCGGCGGGCGGCCATCTCCACCTCGCGGTCGGTGGCGTCAGGCCGCGCGTAGGCGACGTTCTCCCTGACCGTCCCGTAGAACAGGTAGGGGTCCTGGCTCACGTAGCCCACGGCTCCGCGGAGGCTCTCGACGGTCACGCCCCGGACGTCCTGTCCGTCGATGCGGACGCGGCCCTCGTCCGGGTCGTACATGCGAACGAGGAGTTCGACCACCGTCGACTTCCCCGCCCCAGTCGGCCCGACGAGTCCGAGCGTACTGCCGCCGTCGACGGCAAACGAGACGTCCTCGAGGACAGTCCCCCGGTCGTAGCCGAAGGTCACGCTCTCGTACGCGACGTGGCCGCTCGTCACCGACAGCGGGCGGGCGTCGGGGGCGTCGGTCACCGCCGGCGTCGCGTCCGCGAGTTCGAACACCCGGGTCGCCGACGCGGTCGCCCGCTGGTAGAGGTTGATTATCTCGCCGAACTCCGAGACGGGCCACACGAGCGTCTGCGAGAGGAACACGAACGTGACGAACGTCCCGACGGTCAGGCCGCGCGCGAACCCGGGTGCCGTCCCGGTGAGCAACCAGAGGCCGCCGACGGCGAACGTCAGGACGAACCCCGTCCCGGCGATGACCCTGAGCGTCGGGAAGAAGGCCGTGCTGGTCAGGATGGCGTCCCAGTTCGTCTCGAAGTACTCCCGGGAGGCGTCGCTCACGCGACTGCGCTCGTACGGTTCGGCGGTGCTGGCCTTGATGACCCGGATGCCGCCCAGGTTGGTTTCGAGGCGCGAGAGGAGGTGTCCCAGCGACTCGCGGACAGTCGCGTACTTCGGCTGGTAGATGCGGACGTAGAGGTACGTGAACGCCGCGACGAACGGAACGGGCGCGAGCGCCAGCAGGGCCAGCCCCGGATTCAGCGCCACGAGGAGGACGACGATGGCGCCGACGGTGACGCCCAGCCGGGAGGTGCCGTCGATGCCGCCGTTGAGGAACTGCTCCAGGTTGTTCACGTCGCTCGACAGTATCGACATCAGTTCGCCCGTCTGGTGGCTGTCGAAGTACGCGGCGTCGAGGTGCTGGAGGCGGTCGTACGTCTCGACCCGGAGGTCGTTCTGGACGCGCTGGGCGAACAGGTTGAGAGCCCGTCCCCGAATCAGGTGGAAGACTGCGCTCGTCAGGAAGGCGGCGCCGATGAGCCCCGAGGCGACGAGATACCGGTCTGTCGGCGCAGTCGGTAGCCACTCGCCGGGAACCGGCCCAAGGTCGAACTCGCGGGTCCCCAGCAGAATCGCGTCGATGGCGAGGCCGAGGACCAGCGGGGGCACAAGGTCGGCGACGCGGGCGACGAGGCTCGCGAGGAGTCCGAGGAGGAGGGACGTCCAGTACGGTCGTCCGTAGACGCGGAGGAGTCTCCCCAGTGGGCGGCCCGACCGCCCGTCGTCTGTCATACCGCACTCAGGCGTTCCGAGGAGAAAACGCTACCCACCCCGCGGTCGCAGGCGGCCGCCCGCGCCGTCGCTGGTGGATGCGAAATGCGGGGACCGCGAAGGTGCGGGCCCCGGACTGACCAAGCCACTGCGAGGAGCACCAGTCCCGCAGGTGCCTGACGCGCCCGGTAGTGTTACCGACCACGCGCGCCACAGGGGTAATCGACAGTTGTTGTAAAAAGCCCTTTGTTTGCACCAATATCGTCCACTCCTTCAGGAGTGAGTAAACGTGATACGAAGGTTTCTCCGGACATATCGTCCAGAAGCGAAAGCATCGATTACTATCACGGTCTATGGTTCACAAGTCGAAAATTGCGACGCTGTGCCCATCTCACAATCGAGTCGTCTCCCGGGTTCGCTTCGAACGGGCCGTCCGGGCCGGACGCGTTCAGCGGCGACCGATGCGAGACTCACCTGACGTGGTACGGGTCGCCGCCGGGGATGAACCGTCCCAGGTCGGCCTCCCGCCGGAAGTCCGACGCCTTGAGCGTGGTGAGGGCGTCGACGAGGGCCGGCGCGTGGCGCTGTTCCCACTCGGCCGGTTCCAGTATCGGAATCACCAGCCAGCCGCTGCCCTGCAGTTCCGTCGCGTGTAGACGCTCCATGTCCAGTTCGGTCTTCCACCCCCGCGCCGTGTACGTATCGAGGACGTGTTTCGTCGGCCGCGCACCGACCGGCAGGAGAACGTGGGCGGCGATGGCCCGGAGTTCCGCGTCGAAGAACCGTTCGAGGTCGCCGTACCGGTCCTCGGACTCGTCGCCGACGCACATGTTCAGGTACGAGAAGAACGTGTCGGCGACCCGCGGTTCGCGGCCGGTCCGGACCAGGAGGCCGGCTTCCTTCAGCGCGTCCTGGAGTCGGAGTCCGGCCTCGTTCGTGAACGGGACGCCCGTTTCCGCGCCGCCGTGCCGGTAGGGGTTGTCGCCGACGACGTGGAAATCGGCGTTCGCGTCCCCGTAGCCCGGAACGTACGAGTCGCACGGCGGGCGCATGCCGAAGGGATTGCTCGTGCGGTCGGTTACGTTTCTCACGACGGTCTGGAGGAACTCCGAATATTTGGAAGACCCGGTTCGTCGCGGAGGCGCGAGGTGGTGTCCAGCGGTTCCGCGCCGGGGGGACGGGATGGCCTACAGTTCCACGCCGGAGGGGATGAGACTCCGTCCCCTGAGGAGGTCGCCGTCGGCGTCGTAGACGAGGAAGGTCCGCTTCTCGTACTCGACGACCGGGTCGTCCCCGATGGCGACGACGACGCGGTACCGGCCGTCGTCTGCGTCGGCCACCTGTCCGTACTCGCGGGTCGCCCGGATGAACCGCATCACGTCCGCCGTCTCCTGGTTGAGTTCCAGGACGAAGTCCCCGGTCACCCGGTTGGACACGCCAAGGACGCCCTCGCCCTCCGCGTCGTCGACGGGGTCGTGGAGGCGGAACGCGACGTCCGTCTCTTCGGCCGCGAGGAGTTCGCCGTCCCGGCCGGTGAGGCGCTCTCGAAGCAGGTCGTCCGGGCCGTGAAAGTCGATGTACAGTGTCGGCTGTGCAGGAGTCTCGTCGTCGCTCGTCCAGTCGACGTTCGTGACTTCCAACTCGAAGTAGTCGCGCCTCATTCCGTTGTCCTCCTTTGGAAGTGGTACCGTATGAACGTAACGCCCGTTTACTTCTCCCGTCGGCCGTTCGTCAGGGTTTCCGAGGGGTTTCGCCGATTGGTCTCGCGGGACCGATTCGGTAGCTTTTATTCGGTCGCTGTCGGCGTTGGGATATGGTCTGGGTCCGTTCCGAGTACGCCGGCGAACTGGCGGTCCTCTCGGCCTGGCTCTGCACCCTCATCCCGTGGAACGTCACCTACTCGCCGTCGGTCGCGGGGGGGTCGCTACTGTTCGTCCGGTTCCCGCTCTTCCAGGTCCGGTACACGTTCGGCCTGGCTCTCGCCAGGGGCGTCACCGTCATGGACCCCCTCTCGGCCATCCGATTCCAGCAGGGCGCGTCGATACAGTTCGCCTACCAGGTGTGGGCCGTCGGCGCCGCGCTCGTCGGCGGGGCCCTCCTGCTGTCGGTGGCGTACTACGCCCGGGAGGAGCAAGTCGAAACCGGTCCGGTGGACCCGGTTCGGCTGATGGGCGCGCTCCTCACGGGTGCGGGACTGGTCCTGTCCGTGGCGACGTACTTCCTGTTCGTTCGGGGGTTCCCCGGCGTCCCGATTCCGCTCGGGGTGGTCTTCCTGCTGGTCTTCGGCGCGATACTGCTGCGCATCGAACGCGCCTGAGCGCCGCCGTCGAGGCCGATTCGAGCCCCCGAGACGTGTCAATTTACAGTTAATTCGCCGACGGGGTACAGGTTTAAGTCAGTACTCCACCAACTGAAACTGTTCCCGGAGGGGGGAGAATGTCAGGTCAGGGAGAGGGTGCCGCAGTCACAGAGACGTTAGGCGAACGAATCGCTACCGCGAGGCGGCGGGTCAGGCGGACGTGGGAGATGATTCGCGGGTCGACCATCGACCCGCGGCCGTACCGGCCGGCGACGGACGGCGCGCTCGCGAGGGACGTCGTGCCGCCGGACCACGAGGAGGTGGACCGCTACTGGGTGAACCCGCCGTTCGCCTACGTCGTCATCACGCACGACGACGCCGAGAGCGAACACTACTACCACCTCGTCGAACCGGAGACCGACGACCTGGTGGCGACGCTGCTCGCTCGCGTGCGCGAGGACATCCGCGACCCGTTGCTCTACCGCGAGGAGACCGACCCGACGGCCGAGGAGACGCTGGTCGAAGAGCTGACCGCGCTCCTGGAGGAGTACGGCGTCGACCTGGACATGAACGCGTTCCACACCGTGCTGTACTACCTGCGCCGGGATTTCCGGGGGTACGGCCCGGTCGACGGACTCCTGCAGGACCCGCACATCGAGGACGTCTCCTGCGACGGCTACGGACTCCCGATTTTCGCCTACCACGACCAGTACACGGACATCGAGACGAACGTCCGGTTCGAGGAGTCGGAACTGGACAACTACGTCATCAAACTCGCCCAGCAGTCGGGCCAGCACATCAGCATCGGCGACCCCGTCGTCGGGACGACGCTTCCCAACGGGGCGCGGGTCGAACTGGCCCTCGGCCAGGAGGTGACTCCCCGGGGGTCGGCGTTCACCATCCGGAAGTACGCCGAGGAGCCGTTCACCCCCGTCGACCTGGTCCGCTTCGGGACGTTCAGCGCCGAGCAGATGGCGTACCTCTGGCTGGCGATAGAGAACAACCGGTCGTTCCTGTTCGCCGGCGGCACCGCCTCGGGCAAGACCACGTCGATGAACGCCGTCTCGATGTTCATCCCGCCGCGGTCGAAGGTGCTGACCATCGAGGACACCCGCGAACTCTCGCTGTACCACGACAACTGGCTCTCGAACGTGACCCGCGAGCGACTCCAGCAGGGGACGGACATCGACATGTACGACCTCCTCCGCTCGGCGCTCCGACACCGCCCCGAGTACATCATCGTCGGGGAGGTCAGGGGCCGCGAGGCGGTCACCCTGTTCCAGGCGATGAACACCGGCCACACCACCTACTCGACGATGCACGCCGACAGCGTCGAGACGGCCATCAACCGACTGGAGAACGAACCTATCAACGTCCCGCGGGCGATGGTGCAGTCGCTGGACCTGGTTTGCATCCAGGCGCTCGCCCGTCTCGGTGGCGAACGGGTCCGCCGGTCGAAGGTCATCGCCGAAATCGGCGGCATCGACCAGCGAACCGGCGAACTGGACTACTCGACGGCGTACTCGTGGAACCCGGAGGCCGACACCTTCGAGCGTGCCGACAGCGTGGTCCTCGAACAGATTCGGGCGCAACGAGGGTGGACCCGGACGGAACTCCACCGCGAACTCCGGCGCCGGAAGCGGTTCCTCGAAACCCTCGACGAACGCGACGTGACCGACTACCGCCGCTTCACCGCCCTGGTGAACGAGTACTACGCGAACCCCGGGCGAGTGACCGACAGGCTCGGTATCGACGAATCCGCGTCCGAGAGCGCGGGGCGTCAGGGCGAATGATCTGGGCGCTCCCGCTCCTGGCGGTGGCGGCGCTGGTGCTCCCGGTGCTGGTGTCCCCGGTGAGTCCGCGAACGAGACGGGCCGTGTCCCGAATCGCCGTCGCGCTGTTCGGTCAGTACGTCTCGACGGCGGGTCCGACCCGGTCCCGGCAGGTCGCACAGATGCGGGCAGCCCACGTCGGCGGGACCCACCGGGCGTTCGCCTCCCGGACGCTGCTGTACGCCGCGATTTCGGGGGTCGCCGGGTCGGTCGGCGGCGTCTACCTCGCCGGGTGGCTGCTCCGGTCGTTCGACGTCGACGCGTCGACGCTCCGCGAGGCGCTCCCGGGTGCCGTCGGGTTTCTCGCCAACCTCGCGCGTCTGTCCGGACTCCACGCCGCGGAACTGTTCGGCCTGCTGGTGTTCGCCGGCGCCACCGTCGGCGTGACGACGTTCGGGTTCGCCTACTGGGGTCGGTGGGCGTACCTGAACCAGCGGGCGGAGGCTCGCGCCACCGAAATCGAGGCGACGCTCCCCCGGACCGTCGCGTTCGTCTACGCGCTCTCCCGCTCCGGGATGGCGTTTCCGACGGTCCTGGAGACGCTCACGCGAAACCGCGGCGTCTACGGCGAGGCGGCCCGCGAGATGGGTGTCGCGGTCCGTGACATGAACGCGTTCGGGACGGACGTCCTGACGGCCCTCCGGGAGTCGTCGACCCGGACCCCCAGCGAGAGTTTCGAGGAGTTCAGCGAGAACCTGGCGAGCGTCCTCGGGAGCGGCCAGAGCCTCTCGTCGTTCCTCCGCGAGCAGTACGACCGCTACCGCCGGGAGGCCGCGGCCAGACAGGAGCAGTACCTCGAACTGCTCTCGACGTTCGCCGAGATTTACGTGACGGTGCTCGTCGCCGGACCGCTGTTTTTCATCACGGTCCTCGTGGTCATCGGCCTCGTCATCGAGAACACGCTTCCCCTCCTGCAACTGGTCACGTACGTCGCCATCCCGCTCGGCACCGCCGGGTTCATCGTCCACATGAACAGCCTCACCCAGTCGCTGCGGACTCCGACGCCCGAGGACGACCGGGACGACGAGATAGGGAGAGAGAGCGGGGGTGCCGCGCTGGCCCGCGCCGCGAGTCTCGCTGAACCGGACGGTCCCGGGACGATGGCCGACGGGGGGACCCCCGCGGCCGACCGACTGGCGAACTGGGAGCGACTCCTCGCGTACGACCGCTATCACCACCTGCGAGACTGGCTGGAGCGCCCGCTGGAGAACGTCCTTCGGTCCCCGGCCACGACGCTGGTCGTCACCGTCCCGCTGGCGCTCGTCTGGGTGTTCTATCGGGCTGGGTCGCCCCTGGCGCTGGTCGAGAGCCTCGGTGTCGCCCTCACGACGGCGGGGCCGCCACACCCCGACGGGTTCTTCGGCGTCGTCGACGGCCCGCTGGTCGAAGCCGCGGTGTTCGTCCTCGGGGTGTCGGCAGTCACCTACGAGGTGTCCAAGCGTCGCCAGCGAGCGTTCGACGCGGCGGTCCCCGACTTCCTGGACCGTCTCGCCAGCGTGAACGAGGCGGGCCTGACCGTCGTCCGGAGCATCGAACGGGTCGCCGAGAGCGACCTGGGTGCGCTCACGCCGGAGGTTCGGCGCACGCGGGCGGACATCCGCTGGGGGGCCGACGTACAGACGGCCCTCCGCCGACTGGAACGGCGCACCGGGACGGCGATGATCAGTCGGGCGGTGACGCTCATCACGAACGCGATGGCCGCCAGCGGCGACGTGGCGCCGGTTCTCCGCATCGCGGCGAGCGAAGCACAGGACAGCTACCGGCTGTACGAGGACCGCCGACGGCAGATGCTCACCTACCTCATCGTCATCTACCTGTCGTTCCTGGTGTTCCTCGGCATCGTCGGCGCGCTGAAACTCTCGTTCATCCCCGCGATAGAGCAGGCCGCCGCACAGACCACCGCCGGGAGCGACGTGCAGGTCACGGGCGGCGTCCTCTCGGGCCTCCAGAGCGCCGACACGGCCGCGTTCCAGGTCCTGTTCTTCCACGTCACCGCGATACAGGGTCTCTGCTCGGGGCTCGTCGCGGGTCTGCTCGGCGAGGGGTCTGTCGCCGACGGCCTGAAGCACGCCACGGTGTTGCTGACGCTCTCGTACGTGGTGTTCACCGTTCTCTGAGGCGCCCTCGCCCTCGGAGGGGCCGCCCACCGAATTCGTCTATACCGAACTGCGCCCGGGAGGGGACGGCTGGCGCCGCGGGCGGTAGCGACATCGGCCTGTAACGACATCTCTCGGCTCGTCCAGCGGCAGAGAGAGACCGGCCTCCTTTCGGACCCCGGGCGGTACCGATGTGTCCTTTAGGACCGACTGAAAACGCTAGCGCATGGACCCCGACACGCGAGCGACCTACGACCGCATCGCGGGGCACTTCTCCTCCACGCGGGAGTACCCGTGGCCGGAAGTCGAGACGTTCGTCTCGGCTGTCACGGACGACGGGGCGACCCCGGTCGGGGCGGCGCTCGACGACGGGTGCGGAAACGGACGGCACGCGGAACTGCTCGCCTCCGTGGCCGACCGCGTCGTCGGCCTGGACGCCAGTCGCGGGTTGCTCCAGGAGGCCCGCGAGAGGGCGGCCGCCCGCGGGTTTTCCCTCTCGCTCGTACAGGGCGACGCCGGGACCCTTCCCTTCGGCGCGAACCGGTTCGACGTCGTCGTCTACGTGGCCACGCTCCATCACCTCCCGACGCGGCGGGCCCGGGTCGCCAGTCTGGACGAGGTGGCGCGGGTTCTCGACCCGGGCGGGCAGGGGCTGGTGAGCACCTGGAGCACAGAACACGACCGGTTCGACGAGGACGAGGGGTTCGACACTACCGTCGCGTGGACGCTCCCCGACGGCGATACGGTTCCCCGGTACTACCACATCTACGACCCCGAGGAGTTCGCCAGGGACCTCGACGCGAGCGACCTGTCCGTCGACGAGTCGTTCGTCTCCAGCGGCAACTGCTACGCGCGAGTCGGTCCCCGGTGAGACGCCCGAGCGTGCCGCGTCAGGTCCCCGTCGGACCGTCAGGTCCTCGTCGGATGCCATACTGGTCGGCCTGTCGACGTCACGTCGGGTAGGTCGCCCGCCTTCACGCGGTCGGTCGAGCCCCCTCGGGACCATCTACCAGGTCCCCGAAATCGGTCCGTCCCGGGCGTCTCGGGAACCCCAATAAACTATTGTCCGGGTGGTCCGCGGCCGCGCACAGGTGATGTGCGTTTAAGACGCAAGACTCCCTTGAGTGGAACAGAGATGAACGAGTCACGCACGAACGAACCGTCCGAGTACGAGGTGGTCGTCGTCGGCGGTGGACCGGCCGGGTTGACCACGGCGCTCTACACTACCCGTCTCGGCCACGACACGGCGCTAATCGACCGCGGCGGCGGGCGCGCCGCGATGATGCTGGACACCCACAACGTCATCGGCGTCCCCGAGGAGGTGTCGGGCAACGAGTTCCTCCAGACGGCCCGCGACCAGCTTTCGGAGTACGGCACGACGCTCGTCCGGGACCTGATTCGGGAGGCCGAGCGCGGGGAGGACGGTCGATTCCGCCTCCTCGGGTCGGAGGGCGAGTACGTCGCGGAGCGAGTCGTTCTCGCGACCGGGTTCCAGGACGAGCGTCCGGACCCGCCGCTCCCGCGGACCGGGAAGGGGCTCCACTACTGCCTGCACTGCGACGCCTACATGTTCGTCGACGAACCGGTGTACGTGATGGGACACGGCGACAGCGCCGCGTACGTGGCGATGATTATGCTGAACTTCACCGACGAGGTGGACCTGCTGCTCCGCGGGGACGACCCGACGTGGAGCGACGAGACGGAGCGCCTGCTCCGCGGCCACCCTATCGACGTCATCCCGGACGACGTCGTCGACCTCACGAAAGACGACGACGGGTGGCTGGAGAGCTTCGAGTTCGAGGACGGCACCGTTCGCGAGTACAGGGGCGGATTCGCGATGTACGGGTCCCAGTACAACACCGACCTGGCGACGCAACTCGACTGCGACCTCACCGACGGCGGCACTATCGAGGTTGACGACCACGGCCGAACGAGCGCCGAGGGCGTCTTCGCCGTCGGCGACGTGACGCCGGGCCACAACCAGATTCCGGTCGCGATGGGGCAGGGAGCCAAAGCCGGCATCGCCATCCACAAGGACCTCAGGGAGTTCCCCAAGAGCGTCGAGGCGCTCGAATCCGAGGGTCCCGTAGATTCCGACGAGGTTCCGGGGCTCTCCGCGGAGATGCGCGAGGCCGCCCGAACTTTCGGCCTCGGCGACGACTGAGACGCGTCACCTCTCCCCGGGACTGCTTTGGCGCGGCCCCGGGGCCACCCGAAGCGTCTGCGTGCGACTCGTTCTCGATACCCGATACCCGTCGCCGGAGCGCCGACGCCGACACCCCGTCTCTCGGACGAAAGAGTAACACCCTTATTCCACCGTCGGGTAGGTGGTGGTGCGCGCCGGTGGTCTAGTGGCAGGACCTGAGCCTTCCAAGCTCATGGCCCGGGTTCAAATCCCGGCCGGCGCATTTTCTGCCGAACGAAGTGAGGCGAACATCGCCAGGAGGGATTTGAAACAGACGAGTCGCAGCCCGCGCAGCGAAGCGAGCAGGAACGTCTCGGCGTGGTTCGGTAATCCCGGCCGGCGCATACGCATCCGCTTCGCGTCTACGCATTTTCTGGCTTTCACGGGATGAACAGAAATGACGACAGACGACGCAGACGCCGACCTCACGCATCAGGTCCACCGGAGAAGGACTACAGCGGCACCTACACGAGGAGTCACGGGCAATCAGTCCGACGAGATAGCGATGGTCCCCGAACTGTCCATGCTGATACGACAGCCGTTGTAGCGGAATTCGACCGTGGTGTCTGTCCGGCGAGAGTGTAAGAGGAGCCCCTCAAGCGCCTCGGGGTCGAGAACGCTCCAGAGGGGCGGCAACGCCGTGAGGTCCTCGCCGGTGTGGTCGGCCACGGCGTGCAGAAGTGTCACATAAATCGACTCCGCATCATGCCAGCTGTGGCGGGAGACATTGGCGTCCGCCCGCCCGAGACGTTCGTCGCCCCTCGCGTCACCCCCGTTCGGTCGAGAGACGCTCCTCGGCCTCCGGCGCGTGTGGCTATCCATGTCGATGGGAAGGGGACGAAAACTGATGAAGGAGATAGCTGACCTGTCAGATGGTGTCCTCGCTCGGCGAGTCGAACAGGAGTTCGAGTCCGAGGGCGTGGGCTCGACGGAGGTGGTGATTGAACGTCTGGCGGGTGATACCGAACGACTCGGCGAGGTCGTCGCCAGTAACGGCGCGTGGCGAATCGAAGTAGCCCGCGTGGTACGCCGCCTTGAGGACGCTCCACTGGCGGTCGGTCAGCGAACTTCGCACGAGGCGGCGAAAGAAATCCGACGCGACCACCTGTCGCTGGGAGACCAGTTTCATGTCCGGATACGCGTCGGTGACCGCCTCCCCGACGGCGGCCGGGTCGGCGGTAAGTGGCAGGTCTGCGACGAGTGTGACCGTTCCGTCCTCGAATCGCAGCCCTTTGGTCCGTCCGCCGAACCGGGCGAACGTCGCGAGGAGCGAGTCGGTCGACCCGTGGACCTCGATGCGTGTCGTGTCGCCGACGGTGCTGAGCAAGTGGCCGTCGATCACGGTCGGAAGCGAGCGGAAACTGCTCAGAATATCCTTCGGGGAAATCTCTTCGGTCTCCCAGTACTGCAGGTTCGTCCCGTCGGGGAGGTGGACGACGCCCACGATAGCTGGAAACGCATCTTCGGACGCAGTTCCGACGAACGGTCCGGCGAGGGTCTCCGAGCGGAATTCGAGGCGGCGGCGCTGGGACGCGGGAGCGCCCCGCGAATCTCCGCCACGAACGGCCGTCGGCTTCGGGTGTGGGGAACCCGGTTGCCAGAACACCCGCCCGCTGGCCCCGACCTTTCGGGTCCCGAGAGAGCCTCGCTCGACAAGTCGTTGCAGTCGGTTGTACGCCGTCCGACGTGAACAGCCGAGCGCGTCGGCGATGTCCGTCGTCGTGAGTGGCTCGCACGGGTCCTCGCGTCGCTCGAACACGGAGAGCGTCTCCCGAAGTACTGCACTCTCACCTGATGCGCCCATTGTCTACCTCGGCAGGTCACGCACGGAGATACGACTTCCGCCGGCGGTACTGGCCACCGAGCGGTGTGAGTGCCCCGAGCCGGCGGTACATACAGCTGATTTCGGTGGGGCACGGAGCGGGTGCGGGAGACGTGAAATGACCGAGGTGGCGGCTGGACCACACCGCCACCAGGGCGGGCTTCACACTTATGTTACACAATTAATTCAACAAATATATGCTCGTGCGGAATCGGTATCAAGAGGATGGTCCCCGACCCCAACACCCCGGAACCGACGGGCACGTCCGACGACTCCGGGGCGAACAGTGATTCGGGCGGTCGCAGAGAGCAGAGGGAATCCCCGGTGTTCGACGGGGAATCGCCGTCGTTGAACGAACTGTACCGCATCCTGTCGAGCGATTGCCGACGCGACATTCTTCGACACCTCCGTGACCGAACCGACCCGATATCCGTACTGGACCTCTCGGAGCGACTGGCATCCGCAGAAGGGTCGTCTGCGGAGGCGTCGACGGAAGCCGCGAATCAACTTCGCGTTGCGTTCGAGCACGTCCACTTCCCCGTTCTCGAAGACGCGCGTCTCGTCGAATACGACCAGACACGCCAACTCGTCGAACCCGGCGACGGGTTCTACCTCGTGACACCGTACCTCGATATGCCTCGATGAGAGTTCGACGCGCCGACGAATCCGACGGGTCCTTCGAGTGCGACGAGGTCTGGGTCGAGCTCCAAGTCGAGACTGAGGTCACTCGCTACGCGGAGAACGACGGCTTCTCGGCCAGTGGCTCGGCAACTCCGGTGAAGATTCCATCGACCGACTCGAATCGGGTGACGTGTGGAACGTCGGCGCCGCCAACGCGGCCGTCCACACCGTGAACAGTACCTGGTCCGACGCTCGGATGACGAGATCGCGCCGATTAGCTAACTGAATAGCCGCGGCAGACGCGGGACACTCTCTATCTAGCAGGTCGGTCTATGGCACGCGGGCGCATACTGTATGCCGGGGGGAAACAAATGCGCACCACGACCAAAACCGTCAGGGTGGCCGTCAGGGACAAGCGGGTCACGGAAGCGATTCAACGGGCCGTCGCTCGCCTGGGGGGCGAGCCAATTCGCGACGTGAGTGGGGATTTCGGGGTGCTCGACCCGGAGCGCATCGGCGAACTGGCCGTGTCGGCGGACTCGTCCGGGGGGGACGGGCACGCCACCGTCAGTTTCACCATGGACGATTGCGTCGTCACCGTCACCGACAACGAATTCGTCTGCGCGTCCGGTCCGTCGCCCGCCGAGGGGTGACCGGGAGCGACTCGACGCAGGTGCCAGGGGGGACATCTGCGCCGCGGTTCGCCCCGGCTTGGCCGCGATGGGGAAAATCTGTGGGGGGGTTCCGGGCACGACGTCCGGGTGCGGCGGTTTTCAGTCAGCTTTCCGCGTGTCTACAGTTATCACCAGACGCAACTGGTCCGATACACATATATCCACACTCGTCCGAGAGGTCAGTATGGACCTCGAACGTCCTGAGTGGTTGGAGCCCGAACGGTGTCCCATCTGCGACGAGCCGATGGCGTTCAACGGGACCCAACAGGCGGGGCTAGCGCAGTTCTTCTGTGAAGACTGCAAGCATCGGTCCGACCGGTACGTCGGAGTCACCGACGCGTCTGTGAACGCGGACTGACGGGCGTTCGACGCAGTCTTTCGCGCGTCCTTCGCGGGGGTGCCGTGCGTCGGTCGCATCCTCTCCCGCAACTCGTCTTCGAAATTAGTCGCGCGAGGCGTGCCTGCACCGCTCCGAGAGTCGGGCGCACGGAAGGAGTTACCCGAACCGGGGCGGGGGCCGCCGTTCACTGCACGGCGGTGACGAGGACGTTGATGTTGTTCCGGAGGCCGAAGTCGAACCAGTGTTCCATCAGGCCGATTACGGCCGCGTACACGACCATGCCGGTCGTAACGATGGTGACGAATTCGAGGGCGCCTCCGACGAGGTGGAGGTCGCGCACGTACAGCGTCACCGCCCCCATTATCGCGCTGCCGATGGCCGGGGGCAGAATCTTGTAGAAGATGGTGGTGACGTCCGTCTCCAGCTGTCGTTGCACCAGGTACAGGACGACCGGGACCTGGAGGCACGCACTCCCGACGATGACCATCGCGGTCCCCTCGATTCCCCACCGGTTCGTCGCGGGGTATATCAACAGCACGACGAACACGAGTCTGATGACGTAGTTCAGGGTGTTGTACTCGGGGTGGCCGACGGCCTGGAACAGCGGACTCGCCATGTTGAGTATCGAGTGGACCAGTCCCCAGACGGCGAGAATCTGCATCACGCGGACGATCGGCATCCACTCCGACCCCATGAAGACCTTGACGAACGACGGGGCGACGATGATGATGCCGATGGCCATCGGGAACGTGACGAGCGACGATATCTGGAGCGTCCTGAAGAATCCGTTGCGCAGCTTGTCCATGTCGTCCTGGACTTTCGAGTACATCGGGAACATCACGCTGGCGAGCGTGTACCCGACTTCCGTGGCCGGCGCGTTGGAGAAGCGGTAGGCGATCTGGTAGTACCCCAGCGCGGAGGCGCTGAGCAACCAGCCGATGAACGCGTCGTCGCCGTGGTCGAACAGGAATATCAGCACGCCCGAACCCGTAATCCACTTCCCGTAATCGAACAGCTCTTCCGCGAACTCCCGGTCGAACTCCACCTGCGGGCGGTAGCCGTGAATCAGGTACGAGATGCCGAGCGCCACCAGATCGCCGGCCAGGCGACCGAACACCAGCGCCCAGACGTTCCGGTATACGTACGCGAAGGCCAGGGTGACGATTGCGCTCGTGAGCGCCCGACCCATCTTGAACGCGAACTGCTTGTGGAACTCCAGGTTCTTCTTCAGGTAGAGTACGCCCGGGTTCTGCAGTCCGGTGAGGATGGGCGAGAGCGCGAGGACCTTGATGAGTGCCTCTGCTCGCGGTTCGCTGAAGAACTGCGCGACGTACGGCGCACCGAGGTATGCGATGGCCGCGATGACCAGGCCGCGAGTCACCTGCATGACCAGGACGGTGTTCAGGTACTCGTCGACGTTCTCCTCGACGCGCTGGATGAGCGCAGTCTTGAACCCGAGCCGCGACATCTGATTGAGGACCGTGAGCGTCAGCAGCGCGATGCCCATCAGGCCGAACGCGGCCGGGTCGAGGATTCGAGCCAGAATCAGGAGCTTGAACAGCTGGAGCCCGCGGTCGAATAGATTGATCAGCGTGGCCCAGATGCCGCTCTTCACCGTACGCTCGGCGAGACCGCCTTTCGGTAGCAGCTTTTTCTTCAGCCAGTTGAATAGTCGTTCGAGTATCATTTCGTCGTCCGTCTCGCGTTTCGGTTCGCTGGTTGTGCCCGGGAGTCGCAACCCCTCGTTACGGGGTTCCGGAGGCTCCTGGGGCCGATAGACCGTTGGCGGTCCAGGGACCGTCGAAATGAGAAGAGGACGTCACGTCCGGGACCATCCGACATATGGATACATTGGAACAACCTTGAGAGCACCCGTATACATTTCGATACGGAGAGCGGAGCCCCGCGTCCCGTATCAGTCCATCGAGACGGCCTGCAGCCACGACTCTCCGTCCCACCCGACGCGTGACCCCAGTAAGCAGACGCCACTTAGCCTTCGAGTAGTGTCATATCGTCCTCGTCGAGTTCGAGGGTCGATGCAGCGACGTTCTGTTCGAGGTGTTCGATGCTCGACGTCCCGGGAATCGGCAGCGTCACCGGCGAGCGGTGCAGCAACCACGCGAGAGCGACCTGTTCCGGCGTCGCGTCGTGTTTCGTCGCGACTTCCGAAATCGGTCGTTCGCTCTCTCCCAGGTCCCCAGCCCCCAGGGGGAACCACGGGATGAACCCGATGCCGTACTCCTCGCAGGCCTCTAAGACGTCCTCGTCCTCCCTGTCGCCGACGTTGTACTGGTTCTGTACCGTCGCCACGTCCACTACGTCCCGGGCCGTCTCTAACTGCTTGACCGAGACGTTGCTGAGGCCGACGTGGCGAATCAGTCCCTCGTCTTTCATCTCCGCCAGTGCCGTCACCGAGTCCTCGAACGGAACGTCCGGGTCCGGACGGTGCAACTGGTAGAGGTCGATGGTGTCGACGCGGAGGCGGTCCAGGCTGCCGAGAATCGCGTTTCGAAGGTAGTCCGGATCTCCCATCGGAATCCAGTCGGCGTCGGTGTTCCGAAGCAGCCCCCCTTTCGTGGCCACGACTGGGTCCCCCGATTCGACGTCGAACGCCTCGCCGACGAGACGCTCGCTCACGCACGGGCCGTACGAGTCGGCAGTGTCGATGAAGTCCACCCCGAGTTCCCTCGCCCGGGAGAGAACCTCCAGAGCGGTTTCGACGTCGTCGGGTTCGCCGATGATGTCGTCACCGGTCAGTCGCATGGCTCCGAAACCCAGGCGGTGGACCGTCAGGTCGCCGCCGATGTCGAAGGTATCGCTCTGGTTTTCGATTGCCATGTGTTCGGAAATCAGCCCCGCAAAGTAACTTCTTTTGGCCGTCCGAGAACGTCCTCGTTCCATCTCTTTTCAGACATCCCACCCGTCGGCAGCCGTCAGACGCGCGTGAGACGTCTCGTGGACCTCGCAGATCGTGACGGGCGCATCTGCCAGAAAATATTTATTCCTGTTCGATGATGTACTACACGGAACCTCGTTCCACGAGGGTCCCGGCGGGAACGACCGCCGCGTGTACGAGGGTCGCGGCATCGCAAACCAAATCGTTCAAAGCCCCTGAACGAATGCGTGGCCACGCAGAGGGGCATCGTTTCTGACGCCGATAGTCTGATAACACCCGCGAGGGTCAACTGTCGTCCATTCGCGCCAGCAACTGTGGACTCAGTCGCCGGCGGAGGGTGTAGACTGGTCCGTGGTCGCGCCGGTGTGGAGGGAGACGGCGACGAAGACGGCCGTCGCCACGACGATGAACCCCGCGGCGGTGAGAAACGCCGCCGTCGTCGAGACGAAGTCCTTGATGAGTCCCACCAGGAACGGCCCCGACACCTGGCCGACCTTCCAGGAGATGGACCTGAGCGACATGCTGCTCGCCACCGAGTCGAAGCGTTCGCCCTCCTCGACGAACAGGGCCATGCTCGCGGGAAGCCTGAGGCTGTCGGCTACGCCCAGAATCGCGTACGAGACGAACAGGACGAAGAAGGCACCGCCGAGCGTCTGCGCGTCGCCGAACACCGTCACCGTCACCGGCGCCAGGGTCCCTTCCGCGAGCAACGCGAGGGGGATGAGCGCCGTCCCGAAGCCGTACAGCAACGCGCCGCCCGCGACGAACCACGTCCGGCGGCCGACCCTGTCGGTCAGGTCGCCGACGTACCCCTGCAGGAGCGACTTCGTCAGTTTCCCCCCGGCGAGAATCCATCCGATGGCGAACGCCGTGATGCCGAACTCCTTCCGGGCGAAGATGGGCAGGAAGATGATGACCGCCATCTTCCCGACGCTGAACGCGAGGCGGAAGAGCACGAGTGCCTTGACCGTGGGGCGACCGAGGAGGGACCGGAGCGTCTCTCTCCCGGTGGACTCCTCGGGGTCGGTCTGTCCGCCCGGGTTGTCGCGGAGGTGCCGCCAGACGAGAACGAACGCCACCAGCGTGACCGCCGAGAGCACGGCGTACGTGAGCGTGAACCCGTGGGCGTACAGCAAGTACCCGCCGAGGAGGTCCCCCGCCAGACTGGAGAACGCGGCCACCTGGTTGTACGCGCCCAGCCACCGACCGCTGGCGTCGTCGGGACTGATCTCCCCGACGACGGTCGACCCGGTAATCCACAGCAGACTCGCCCCGAACCCCTGGACGACGCGCACGAGGATGACGTCGGTGGGGTTCCGGACGAGGGCGAATCCGACGAAGACGCCCAGATTCACCAGTAGCCCCGCGAGGAGGAACCGTTTGGCGTTGCCCGTGTCGATGCGACGGCCTAACGGGAGGACGATGAGCAACTGGACGATGGCGAAGGCCGTCCCGAACAGGCCCTCCACCGCCCCCGTCGTGTCGTACTGCTCCGCGTACAGCGCCAGGGCGATGAGAATCGTCGAGTAGGCCTGGGCCCTGGCGAAGGCAGTCCCTGCCAGTGCGGTGAACTCTCTGTCCCCGAGCAGTCCCAGAACCCCACTTCGACGGTCTCCCACAGTTACGAATCGAAATATCTCTCGCGGCGGTTAAATTGCACTATTTCGCACGTACTGGCCGATTAATCACGCACGTTCGCCGGGGTCGGGGGCGCTTCGACTCGCGGGCGACGGGCCGCAGAATCGACGGCAGTGTGGCTCCGGCGTCGAACGAATCGAACGCCCGCGGCCGAGCGCCGCGCCGACTCTGCTCCGTAGCGTCGTGACTCGCGGGCTGGAATGCGGTATGAATGCGGACAGCGGGATTGCCCGGCGTTCCGGCACGGGGAAGCCCGGTTGCCTCCTCCACCCCGCGACCCGTCGAGCGACGCACGTCCAGTGGTCCGCTGCTCGCTTCCGCGCCTGGCGGAGTACCACCGGCGAACCGCGCTGGGCCGTCCCTGCAGACGGACACCGCGGACCGCTGTCCCCGACGGACGAGGCTTCGACGTCGGCTCCCGGGGCCCGTGCCGGTCTGACCGGACGCACCCGGGTTCGGTCCCCGCTAAAGACCATATCGCGGGCGGGGAGCAGGGCCTAACTGCCCGACCTAGTCCACCCACTCCTACTCGACTGCTTCATAAGGGCCTTTCGACTCGCGACGAAAACGACGGCCGGCGGGGAGACGCTCGCACGGAGTCGATTCCGGGCGTTCGCTCCCGGCGTCCTACCGGAGAACGGCCCGCGCGTAGACGGCGGCGCTCACGGGGACGACGCTCGCCACGCCGACGACCAGCCACCGGTGCCAGCCCATCCAGTCGGCGGGGAAACTGTACACCACTTCGAGGGACACCCCCGTCCCCCAGAGAACGGACAGTCCGAGAAGCGCGACGCCGAGGACGAGCGCGACGCCGGCCGCCACGTCCGGCGACGCGGCCCCTCGGGTCCCGGCGAGGAACGCGACGGCGCTCATCATCGCCAGGAACGCGATTGCGCCCGCCCCCACCGGTCCCGCGCCGTAGTAGAGGCTCAGCCCCGTCCCCGGGTCGCTGATGAGCGCGTACGGCGCAGCCAGCGCGAGGAGGACGCCGAGCGAGGCGGCGACGCCGGCACCGGCGGCGGGACGCGATAGCTCCATGCAGAATCGGTCGGGCTGGCCCGGTGTTAAATCGCACGAGACGGGCGCAGGCTGGGGGAAGGGTAAACGGTAAGCGGGTGGACGTTGCCATGGCGATATGGAACGCGTTGCAATCATCGGCGCGTCGATGACGCAGTTCGGTCAGCGCGAGGAGTGGATACGCGAGCTACTGGCCGAGGCGGGCGTCGCCGCCCTCGACGACGCCGGCGTCGCTCCCGACGCCGTCGAGCACCTCTACGTCTCGAACATGGCGAGCGGCGAGTTCGAGGGGCAGACCGGCGTGATGAACGCACTCGCGCACGACCTCTCGGCGCTGCCTGCGTACACGGCCCGCATCGACCAGACCAGCGCCAGCGGCGGGTCCGGCGTCTACGCGGCCTGGCAGTCGGTGGCGTCGGGCGCGAGCGACCTGACGCTGCTGGTCGGCGGCGAGCGGATGACCCACCGAAGCACCACCGAAGCCACGGACGTCATCGCGTCGCTCACCCACCCGGTCGAGTACAAACACGGCGTCACGCTCCCCAGTTTCGCCGGCCTCACCGCGCGTCTCTACCTCGACACGTACGACGCGCCACGCGAGAGTCTGGGGAAAGTGGCGGTGAAGAACCACAGGAACGGCGTCGACAACCCCCACGCCCAGTTCCAGAAGGAAGTGGACCTGGAGACGGTCCTCGAGTCGCCTCTCGTGGCCGACCCGCTCCGACTCTACGACTTCTGCCCGATAACCGACGGGAGCGCGGGGCTGGTGTTCGCTCCCGAGTCCGTCGCCCGGGAGTACACCGACGACTACGTCGTCGTCTCGGGTATCGGCGGCGCGACGGACACCCACGTCGTCCACGAACGCACCGACCCGACCGTGATGCGCGGCGTCGTCGAGTCCAGCGACAGCGCCTACGAGATGGCCGACCTCGACCCGGACGACGTCGAGGTGGCCGAACTCCACGACATGTTCACCATCCTCGAGTTCCTCCAGATGGAGGACCTCGGGTTCTTCGAGAAGGGCGAGGGCTGGAAGGCCATCGAGGAGGGCGTCACCGAACGCGACGGCGAGTTGCCCATCAACACCTCCGGCGGCCTCAAGTCCAAGGGCCACCCCCTCGGCGCCAGCGGGGTCGCCCAGGTGTACGAAATCTACACGCAACTGATGGGAGAGGCCGGCAAGCGCCAGGTCGAGGCCGACGTCGGCCTCGCGTGTAACGTCGGCGGGTTCGGCAACTGCGTGACCACGACTATCATGGAGGCCCAGCAATGAGCGACGAGACCCCCCTGGAAGCGTACCGATACTCGGACGGCAGTCTGACGTACCCCGGCCACCCGCTGGGGCCGGACGGCGAGGAACCGGTCGAGACGGTCGACCTGAGCGACTACACCGCCGAAATCGTCACCTGGACCGAGAGCACGGCGCCGCCGCCGGGCGTCCGCGAACCGAACGCGCTCGCCATCGTCGAATTCGACGTCGACGGGGAACCGGTGCGTGCCATCGGCCAGTTGACCACCGCGGACGTCGAAATCGGCGACGAGGTCCGCCCGGTGTACGTCGAGGAACTCCGCGAACCGGGCGCCGGAATCCGGGAACCCGCGAGCCAGGAGTGGGACGGCTACCGGTTCGAACCGGTCTGACGGGGCGAACGAACCGACCGCGTCTCTCTTCCTCTCGTTTTCCCGCGAGTCAGCCGACCTGACGGCCCAGAATCCAGGGTTCGAGCCGCGACGTCAGCCACAGGTCCGGACCGACGCTGGTCGGTGGCCGGACGGGTTCGGTTTCGCCGAACCGAACCGGGAGCGACAGGCTTTCCGGCGCTGTCGGCGGGTACAGAACGTGACGGTCGGGGGGTCGTAGGGGTCGGAGTTACAACGCAGGGGGATTCGCAGAGGGAGGCGGGTACAACGCACGAGGGAGACTGACAGTTACAGACAGGGGAAACGGGACGAGTCGAGGGTGCGGGCGGACAGGAGGACCGCCTGACGCAGGGTGGGTTACTCGTCAGGCAGGTCGTCGATGAGGACGACGGCCTCGCCGTCGATGACCTGGTCGGGGTCGTCGTCGTCGTCGCCGGCGTGGACGGAGGTGGTCAGGCGGTAGCGCGCGTCGCCGAGGTCTTCGACGATTTCGA
>JBEPXT010000020.1:0-40444 GCA_041641795.1 Salinigranum sp. | reverse complement strand
CCTCGCGTTCCTGTTCAGCGTCGCAGAACTGCTCGAACGGTACTCGATGGACCGCGCCCGCAACTCGCTGCGCGAACTCATGGACCTCTCGCCCGACGAGGCGGCCGTCAAACGCGGAGAGGACACGGTGACGGTTCCCGTCGAGGAGGTGTCCGTCGGGGACGTGGTCGTCGTCAGACCCGGGGAGAAGATTCCGATGGACGGGACCGTCGTGGACGGGGCGAGCGCCGTCAACCAGGCCCCCATCACCGGCGAGAGCGTCCCCGTGGACAAAATCGAGGGCGACGAGGTGTACGCCGGGACGATAAACGAGGAGGGGTACCTCGAAATCCGGGTCACCGTCGAGTCCGAGGACAACACCCTCTCGCGAATCATCGAGATGGTCGAGGACGCGCAGTCGAACAAGACCGAGCGAGAGCAGTTCGTCGAGCGGTTCTCGGCGTACTACACGCCCGTCGTCGTCGGGTTCGCCGTGCTGACGACGCTCGGTAGCCCGTACGTCCTCGGGACGACCTGGTCGACGGCCGTGGTGTACGGGCTGACGCTGCTCGTCCTCGCGTGTCCGTGCGCGTTCGTCATCTCGACGCCCGTCTCCGTGGTCTCGGGCATCACCAGCGCCGCGAAGAACGGCGTGCTCATCAAGGGCGGCAATCACCTCGAAGCGATGGGGGCGGTGGACGTCGTCGCCTTCGACAAGACCGGAACGCTCACGAGGGGCGACCTGACCGTCACCGACGTGATTCCGCTGAACGGGAACTCGGTGGACGACGTCCTGCGCTGCGCACGCGGCCTCGAACAGCGGAGCGAACACCCCATCGGCCAGGCCATCGTGGCGAAGGCGGGCGCTGCCGACGTCGGTACGCGCGACGTCGACAACTTCGAGAGCATCACCGGGAAGGGTGTGCGGGCCGACCTCGACGGGACCCCCCACTACGCCGGCAAGCCGGGCCTGTTCGAGGAGCTGGGATTCGACCTCTCGCACGTCCACGCGACCACGGACGGCGGCGTCGTCACCAGGACCGCTCAGCAGCTCTGCGCCCGGAACAACTGCCTGGACCTCCTCGACGACACCGTTCCGGAACTGCAGTCGGAGGGCAAGACGGTCGTGTTCGTCGGGACGGACGACGAACTGGAGGGCGTCGTCGCCGTCGCCGACGACGTTCGGCCGGACGCGAAACGAACGGTCGCTCGACTGAAGGAACTCGGCGTGCGGCGCACGGTGATGCTGACGGGCGACAACGAGCGGACCGCGCGGGCCATCGCCGAACAGGTCGGCGTCGACGACTACGAGGCGGAGTTGCTCCCCGACGAGAAAGTCGAGTACGTCGACCGCCTGGGCGACGAGTACGAGGGCGGGGTGGCGATGGTCGGCGACGGCATCAACGACGCGCCCGCCCTGGCAACCGCAACGGTCGGCATCGCGATGGGCGCGGCGGGGACGGACACGGCGCTCGAAACCGCAGACATCGCGCTCATGAGCGACGACCTCACGAAGCTCCCGTACCTCTACGAACTGGCGGGCGACGCCAACAGCGTCATCCGGCAGAACGTCTGGGCCAGCCTCGGCGTCAAGGCGACTCTCGCTATCGCCGTCCCGTTCGGATACGTGCCAATCTGGCTCGCGGTGCTCGCCGGCGACGCGGGCATGACCGTCGGCGTGACGGGCAACGCGATGCGCCTCTCGGGCATCGACCCCGAAGCGTCCGACGACGGAACGACCCCCGCCGCCTGACATTCGCAAGCCGTGGCATCGGGAAACGGGTCCCGGTACTCGTTCTCGACGACGTTCCATACTCGATGGCGTCTCGGCCGTACCGACCACCCGACCGGGCGGTGTCGCGGACGGGTTTCGAAAATCTGTGAATCTCTCGGGAGATTCCCCGGGCGTCGCGGCGTACTGCCCGGGTCGGCGAGAGTCGAATCCGTCCGCTCAGCGCCGAAATCGCACCACGAGAGCGTTTCACACGGGTCCCAGCAGTTGCAGGCACTAGCCTAACACCCGTCAGAGAAGTAATGGCCTAGCGAAATATGGGTTCGAATCTGGGACTCAAGGAAGCCGTGGCAATGGCCCTCGGCGGGATGATCGGGGGTGGCATCTACGCCGCCTTCGGTATCGTCGTCTCGATATCGGGGTCGGTCGCCTGGGTCGCCTTCCTGCTGGCGGGTCTCGTTGCCTTCAGTGCGGGATACAGTTACACGAAACTGCATCAGGGAATCGACGGGGGCGCCGGCGCGCCGGCGTTCATCGAACAGACCATCGGTAACTCGACGCTGGCCGGGATGACCGGCTGGACGCTCCTGTTCGGCTACATCGGTTCTATCGCGCTGTACGCCTACGCGTTCTCGTCGTTCTTCACAGAGATGCTCGGGCGGGTCCACTACATGGGAATTCCCCTGGCGAACCTGGTCTCGGTGCTCCTCATCGGCGCGTTCGTCGGCCTCAACCTCGTCGGAGCCGCGGAGACCGGGAAAGTCGAGGACGTGCTCACGTTCGTGAAGGTCGCCGTCATCGGCGCTTTCGGCGTCTGGGGCGTCTGGTTCGCCCTCAACGGGCACACGCTCTCCTTCGGCCTCTCGCAGGTGGCGAGCGTCAGCCCCCTGCTCGGGGCGGCGATGTCGTTCGTCGCCTTCCAGGGCTGGCAGTTGCTGATGTACGACACCGACCAGTTCGAGAATCCCCAGGAAGACATCAACAAGGCGATTCTGGTGTCGATCCCGGCGGCGACGCTGCTGTACGTCCTCGTCGCGCTGACGACGGTGAGCCTGCTGGAACTCCCCCTCATCTCGGTCGCGCCCGAGGTGTCGCTCCTGTACGCGGCCCTCGAGTTCATGGGGAAGTGGGGCGCGTTCGTCGTGGGGCTCTCGGCGCTGTTCTCGACGGCGAGCGCCGTCAACGCGACGCTGTTCAGCAGCGCCCTGTTCTCGAACGACCTCATCGACCGCGACCTGCTCCCCTCGACGATGCGAAGCGGTGACGGCGACAGTAACATTCCCTCGCGCCTGGTGGTAGTCATGGGCGTGCTGTCCGCCATCTTCGCCGTCTACGGCAGTCTGAAGTCGATTACTTCCTTCGCGTCGCTCGCGTTCATCGCCGTGTTCTGCGCGATGAGCTACCTGGCGTTCACCAAGCGAGACGAACTGGACCTCATCACCCCCCTCCCCGTTCTGGGGATGGTCGGCACCGCCCTGTTCTTCCCGCTCCTGTTGTTCGACCTCTACATCAACAGTCCGGGCGTGTTCGTGCTCGTCATCCTCATCGGGGTGCTGGTCATCGGCAGCGAACTGCTGTACTTCGAGCGGGAACCCGTCGAACAAGCGCTCCCCTGGATGGGAGGTGACTGACACGATGACAGACAACGACTCGAATCCGACTCGTCGAACCGTGCTCAAGGGACTCGGCAGCGTCGCCGGCGCGGCGTCGCTCGCCGGATGTACGGGCGTCGTCTCCGGCAGCAGCGACGACTCGATGCTCAGGTACGCGCAGGTCCTCTCGCCCGTCGGCCTCGACCCGGTGGACATCGACGACGTCTGGTCGGCTCAGGCAGCCAACCCGGTGTTCGAGGGTCTGTACACGTTCGGCCAGGGAACTGACCTGGTTCCCCAGTTGGCGACGGGCAAGCCCGAGCAGGCCGACTCGAAGACGACGTATCGCGTCTCGCTCCGGAAGGACGCCGCCTTCCACAACAGCGACGCCGTCACGTCCGAGGACGTCAAGTACTCCTTCGAGGCGCCGGTTCGTGAGGAGGCACCCACGAAGTGGGCGCTCGAACCGATACGGGAGATTCGGACGCCCGACGAACACACGGTGGAGTTCCACCTGGAGTATCCGTACCCGGTCTTCGAGTACGCGTTGACCCAGCCAATTGTGCCGAAGGAGACCCGGGCGTCCAACCCCGATGCGTTCGCCACGTCGCCCATCGGTTCGGGGCCGTACGAGGCGTCCGTCGTCAAGAAGAACAAGTACACGGTCCTCGAAGCCTGGGACGGCTACTGGGGCGAGGCGAAACCGGCGATTTCGAGGGTGAAGTTCGTCGGCAACCACTCCGGGCTGGCGCGCACCACGAGCCTCCGGAGCGAACAGAACGAAATCGTCGAGCGCGTCCAGCCGAAGCTCTGGTCGGTGACCGAGGGGATGCCCGACACGCAGGTGCAGTTCGCCAAGAGCCTGCACTACTTCTACGTCGGGTTCAACTGCAACGACGGGCCGACGGCGGACCCGAAGGTCCGCACGGCCATCGACTACCTCGTCGACATGGACGAACTCGTCGAGCACTTCGTCGCCCCGAAGCAGAAATCTGAGGAGCCGAAGAACGTCGTCGAGAGCGGCGAGGGCGACGGCACCCCCTGGCGGCAGTTCAGTCCGGTCCCCGAGCAACTGGCCCGGGAGTGGAAGTTCCCGCTGGACCGGTGGCGCGAAGTCCCCCGGGACAAGAACACCGATAGGGCGAAGCGCCTGCTGGAGGAGGCCGGCGTGGAGTCCTGGCAGCCGACCATCGCCGTCCCGAAGGACATGTTGCGCGAGAAGTTCGCCGACGCCATCGTCCACGAACTCTCGAACATCGGGTTCAAGCGCGCCCGGACCGAGAAGTACCACTGGGAGAAGTACCGCGAGAAACTCCGGTCCGGGAGCGCCTCGGAGTACAACATGTTCATCGGGTCCTGGGCGGGGTGGCCCGACCCGGACTCGTTCCTCTATCCCCTGCTGCACGAGAACATGGAGGGGCTGACGAACTTCACGTTCTACCAGAAGCAGTCGGTGATGGACCACATCCGCCGGGCCCGCGAGACGGCCGACCGAACGAAGCGGAAGACGGAGTACGAGAAGGCCATCTCGACGCTCCTGCGCGACCGGCCCCACCTGCCGGCGTTCACGCTCCACAACACGTTCGGCGTCGACAGTTCGGTCCAGGGCTTCGAGCCCCACCCCATCTCCTCGGTCAATCCGCGCCTCGTCAGCCCCCGGGGGTCCGTCTCTCTCTCGAAGTAGCGGCCGCGTTCTCGCACCCTGCGGTGTTCCAGTTCGGCGACGAATCGTCGTGCGTAGAGTCGAAACGTGGTGGTTACCGGGGACTTCTGTCGGCCAGTGGGCAATCGTGGCTCGCGATGCGGACTCGCTCCCCACCGTCCGCATTCGGCGTCCGGTCTCGCACCGGTCTAGGACGTCAATAAGGTGGCCGACGAGTCGACTGTCCCCGACAACTCCCGACAAGTCGGGTTGAACGTTCGCCCCATATATACAGTCTCGACACAGTATCTGTCGAGACGCGATGAACGTAGAACGAATCCAGCTATCCGAGGCCGTCGACCGCCGGACCGTCCGGTCGGTGAGTAAACTCCTGTTGAACGCGGGCGCGTTCGTGTTCGTCCTCGGACTCGTCAGCGTCGTTCCCGGCGTGGACCGACTCGTACCGCGGACGCCCGTCACGTTCGCTGCGGTGGTCACCGCCGTCGCCGCCGCCGTCGCGGCCGGCGCCCTGCTCTACCTGGCGCCGCTGTTCGCGTCGCTCACGCGCACGGCGCTCGAGGGGCCCGCACCGGTCGTCGAGAACCTCGCGTCGGTCGTCCACTGGGTCGCCGTCTTCGCCGCGGTTGTCGTCGCCCACGCCGGTTTCGCGGGCGTGGCGACGGCGCTCGTCGGCGACGCGGTCTGGCTGTACGACCTGGCGTTTCTCCTGCTGGCGCTCCCCGTCGTGGCCGTCGTGGCGACGCGCCTCTACGTCACGCTCGACCCGGGCGCTGACGTGGTTGCCGACCGGTTCGTCGGTACGGAGCAGGGCGAGAGCGGGTCGGCGCGGTGCGACCGCGACCCGAACTAACCACTCGGGGGCCACTACACCGAGTCGTCCCCGTCGCGTGCAGTCGGTGGAATCGCGGAAAATCGGCTGAATTCGCAGTGAGGGTCCGCTCGGTTTTTGCCCGTCCTACCCCACCACACGACCGAATCATGACCGAATCACGAAACGCAGACCGACCGTATCTGGCCGGTGTCGCCGCCGGCGTCGTCGCCTGGGCGCTCGGCTACGCCCTCGTCTACCTGGCAGTTGCCCGAGAAGTCCGCGCCTCGGCGCTCAACCGCATCATCGACGTTCTCGGCGGTGAACCGGCGACGTACGAACTCGTCGGGTGGGTGTTCTTCAACGCCCACTTCGTCGACACCGTATTCAGCGACGTCCCCCTCGTCGGGACCCGCGCGACCAGTTTCGTCGGCGGCGAGGGCGGGTTCTCGACGGCGCTAGTCGCCGTCCCCGTCGTGGTGCTCGTCGCCGGAGGCGTCGGCGTCGCACTCTACGCCGCGGCGGCGACTGGGGCCGAGGGCCTCACCGCCGGGCTGACGCTCGTCCCGGGGTACGCCGTCGCGTCGGTGGCTGGCGCGTTCGCCTTCGAGGTGACCGTGGGGAGCGCCAGCGCCGCACCCGACCCGCTGGCCGCGGTGCTCGTCGCCGGTGTGCTGTTCCCCGCCGTGTTCGCGGGCACCGGCGGTCTGCTCGGCGCGCTCGTCGTGTCGCGGGGCCGGCGTGACGTCGACGGGACCAGCGCCGTCAGGTGACCTCGCGTTAGCCCGGAATCCGCGACACTCCCACGGCAGAGAGCCGGCACCGGCCGCCTCAGCCCTTTTCCGCCCGAGGGCCGAACGGCGGGGCATGACGACTCACCTGAGCGCCGAACAGGTCCGGTGGTGGCTCGACGAGACGGCCCTGCAGGAAGTCTCGGAGTACACGGAGGAGGACACCGAGTTCAACCTGCAGGTGACGCTCTCGCGGTTGCCCATCCACCTCATCAAAGAGTCGAAGCGGGGGCCGATTCGCGTCGTCGGCCAGAGCGCCTTCGACACGGACCGGGCCCGGAAACTGCTGCGCGAGGAGGAGTCGCGCACGGAACTCCTGGGACAGATCGGTCCGATACTGGTCTCGGTGCCCGGGTTCTACACGTTCCTCGACGAGGAGGGGCAGTCGTGTCAGCTCAGGGACGCCGAGACGCTCCAGATGGAACACCGGATTTACCCGGACGAGGCGAGCCAGCAGGCGCTCATGGACAGCCTGATGGGCATCGCGACCGGGATGCGGTACGTTCAGAACGTGGTGGCTGCCACCCACCCTGACGTTCCCCGGGACGTAGCGGAGTCCGACGAAGAGTCCTGAGGACGTCGTGCAGCACGCTGGCGGAGAGCAGTCAGTTCGGCCGGGGGCGCCGTCGGCCAGTCGGAACGTCGACCGACCGGACGGTCGACGTCCCCGGGATCCGACCGCCCGGAAACACCTATCGGTGTGTCGCGCCAAGCGAGCCGCGTGCTCCCCGACGTCCGGCTGACCGACGGACTCGAAATCGACCTCGCCTCCGGGGCGCGCGTCGTCGCCGACGCCGGCACACCGACCGGCGACGTCAACGTGCTCTCCCACGCTCACGCGGACCACCTGTACACCCACGCGCCCGGGACCGTCGTCTGTTCGCCCCTCACCGCGTCGCTGGCGGCCAAACGGCGGTCCGACGAACCGCGTCCGACGGTGGTCGAGGACCCGCGGGTCACGCTCCTCGAATCGGGGCACGTGGCCGGGTCGACCGCCGCACTCGTCCGCGACGACGACGCGACGGTCCTCTACACCGGCGACGTCTCTACCCGCGACCGCTTCTTCCTGAACGGGTTCGACCCGGTCCCGGCCGACGTCCTGGTCGTCGAATCCACCTACGGTAAACCCGAGTACGAACTCCCGCCCCAGCGGGAGACGGAGGCGGCCGCCGTCGACTTCCTCGACGAGACGATGGACCGACCGGTCGTCGCGTTCGGGTACACGCTCGGTCGCGCCCAGGAGCTAGTGGTACTCGGAGGAGAGTCGGAGCGGGAGGCGGTCTACGTCACCGAGGCGATCGACCGGATGAACGCGGTCATCGAGGCCGAACTGCCTGTCTCGTTCGAGACGCGCCTGTACGACCACGACCGGGGTATCCGGCCGGGGGAACTGCTCGTGCTTCCCAGTTTCACCAGTCGCCTCCCGTTCGTGTCGAACCTGGTCGAGCGGACGGGGGCGATTCGCGTCGGGGCGTCCGGGTGGGCCGTCGACGAGGGGTTCGCGTACCAGGGCGGCTACGACGAGACGTTCGCGCTCTCGGATCACTGCGACTTCCCGGAACTCATCGAACTGGTCAGGAAGGTCGACCCGGAACGCGTGTACACGACCCACGGGTTCGCCGACGAGTTAGCCGGCGAAATCACCGGTCGGCTCGGGTACGAGGCCCGGGCGCTGAAGCCGAACCAGGCGACCCTGGACGACTTCTGAGCGGTCACTCGTACCGGTCGGCCAGCACCCCACGACGCGATATGCCTGTACGGCGGCCCGTTCGGCGGTCACCGCTCTCGCTCGAACCACTCCGCGGCGAAGTCGACGAGCGGTCGCTGGTCTATCAACCGTGCCTCCGCCGCCCCGACTGCGCCCACGGCGACGTCGTGCTGTCGCTCGAAATCCGCGCCGAGATCGGGGAAGTCGTCCGTGCAGGTCTCGATGGCGTCGTACGTCACGGTGACCCGCTCGCCGTTCTCGCGGACGGGTGCGACGTTCGACACCGTCTCGCGGTCGATGTCGGCCCGGTGCTCCGCCAGGTGCAGCGACGTGTTGTTCCCGTGGCCGACGCCGAGCAGGAGGACCGACCCGTCGGTGTCGTAGAGTCGGGACAGGGGAGACCCCTCACCGAGCGGATAGTCGAACCTGTGGTCCATCACAATCGAGCGAGCGTCGGCGCCCCACGCCGCGAACGAGTACTCCGGGTGTCCGCCGCGGACCGAGTCCGGGTAGGTCCGGAAGCACTCGGGGACCGCGCCCATTCCCCGCGTCGGAGTGACCGCGGGTCGGAACGGCGGAATCGTCTCGCGTATCTTCTCGACCCACGAGTCGGGGACCGGTGGGTTCTCCCAGTCGTCCGGGTTGCTGTACTGCCCGGTGAAGGTCGGCACGACCACCGTCCCGGACGGCGCCACCGCCTCCCGGAGTGCGTCGACCACCGCCTGGGACCCGCCGTTGACCCACCCGAGTGCGCTCATCGACGAGTGGACGATGACCGTCTCGCCCCCGGTGAGGCCGAGTGCTCGCAGGTCTTCGACGAGTGAGGGTACGGTGACGGGCTCCTCGATCCGGTCGATGGCTTCGCGTTCGCCCATGGACCCTCCGAGGGAGCGGGGTCGTATTAGTGTTCGCGACACCCGGTCAGAGGCTCCCCGACACCTGTTTCCCGCTGACCACCTCCGGAACGACCACCTCGTCCGCGCCGACGCGCCGCGCCAGCGCCCTGTCTCGCTCGCTCCCCGCGCGGACGACGACAGTGACAGTCGGTGCCAGTTGGCTCGCCACCACCGCCGTCTGGACGTTCGTGTTCGTCTCGTCGACGGCGCCGACGACCGTGTCAGCCCGCTTGATTCCGGCGTCGAGGAGCGTCTCCTCGCGGCGCGCGTCGCCGTCGAGTGCGAGGAATCCCTCGTCGACCGCTCGCTGGTGTTCGTTCGCGTCCTGTTCTATCACGACGACGTCCGCCCCCTCCTCGCGGAGTTGCTGGGCGACGGTCTTTCCGAAGGTACCGAAACCGCAGACGACGACGTGGGCGTCGAGTTCGTCGATTCGTTGTTCTATCTGCATGTGTGTGAGTTCGGTCCCGAGTTGTCCACCGAACGCGGCCGAGAACACCGTCTCACCGATCCAGAGGCCGGCCACGACGAGTCCGGAGAGAATCACCACCGCGTAGCCCTTCACCAGCGTGGCCGGCCCGTCGTGTGCCCGGAAGTGGAGTTCGATACTCGTCGGGTCGAGCAGCCAGAACAGGGCGTCGACGATCCCGACGGAGGCGAGCGTGCTGAACCCCGCAACTCCCGCGAGTACGAGCGCTCCGAAGACGACGACAGGGCGGACTAGCTGGCGCAACAGCGGACGGCGCGGTATCGCTCGAACGAGTGCGTGTAACAGATTCATCGGCGTCGGCCCGCAGTTCGGTCGAAGTGAGTGATAGCTATCATGGGGTGTCAGTCGGGCGACCGAGAGTCGGTCGTGTCGGTCAATCGCTCCGGGCAGTTCTACCCGCCGGCCCGGGGCGGGTCTGCGACTGTTGTTCGACAGTGCCCGGCCGAGGACGCCTCGCGCGTCGGCACTGCCGGTACGCACCCGCGAAGTCGGTTCGGAGCGCAGAGACGGTTGCTACGCGCGAGGCGCGGCCGGTGCGAGAGTTCGGTCGCCTGTTCTGCCACATCCATGGTCATCATGGGGCACACCGCAGTATATAACGATTATCCGAATTCTCCTTACAAAATATAATGTAGTAATACGTCCTATATTCGGTGGAGGCGACCGCTCCGGAGCGGTCGGTCCGCCGCGTCTCGTCGGTCGCCCACGGGCGTCCTGACCGGTCAGCCACCGGTCGGCGAGTTCGGAGGGTTCTCTCTCCCGGACTGTGTGGACCACGTAGCTTATGCCGCCAACGGAACCAGCCCTGGACATGACCGACCGGGACGCGACCCAGTCACCGCTCGAACGGGCCGCGGGGAGCGATACGACCCGTGCGGTCGAGGCGTTCTCCCTGCTGGGACACGAGACCCGTCTGGCGATTCTGCTGGCGCTGTGGGACGCCTACGTCCCCGGTCCGTCAGACGACGCCGTCCCCTTCTCGGAGTTGCGAGACCGCGTGGGAACACGGGACTCGGGACAGTTCAACTACCACCTCGGTAAGCTGGACGGGCACTTCGTCCGCAAGACCGAGGACGGGTACGTGCTCCGGCGGGCCGGGCAGAAACTCGTCCGGGCCGTCATCGCGGGCGCGGGAATCGAGGAGCCGTCGCTGGAACCGACCGAAATCGACCTCGAGTGCCCGTACTGCGGCGCCCAGACGGCGATTCTGTACGACGACGGGTGGCTCTACCGCGTCTGCACGGAGTGCGAGGGGGCCTACGAAGGCGACGACCACCAGCCGGACGGCTACCTGACCGGGGCGGCGCTGGACCCGGCGGGCGTCTCGAACAGGTCGCTGGAGGAGATGTGGGCCGCCGCCGTGACGCTGGGCCACCAGGACATGAAGAGCATGCTCGAAGGTGCGTGTCCAGACTGCTCCGGAACTGTCGACCGGACGCTCGTCGTCTGCGAGGACCACGACGACGAGGGCGTCTGTGAGAACTGCGGGCGGACGACCGCCGAACTCGCACTGCTGGACTGCCAGGTCTGCAAGGCCCTCCACGCCGCCTCGCCCAGCACCATCGTCGCGCACCACCCGGCGGTGGTCGCGTTCTACTACGAACGCGGCGTCGCAATCCAGTACGAGACGGACGACTTCGAGAGCACGAAGCGACGAGTGACGCTCACGTCCGACCACGAACAGGAACTCGTCTCGTCGGACCCGTACCGCGTGCTGGTTCGCGTTCGCTACGCCGGCGACGAACTGGAACTGATCGTCGACGGGGACCTGAACGTCGTCGAGGAACGCCGTCCCGGCTGAGTATGGAGGCGGGGACGCCGACACCGCCTGTCACTCGCTCAGGGGAACGGCAGCCGGTGGAGACGACGTGGTTCGAGGATGAGTGCCGTTTTATGTCGTCCCAATCTTGTCTGGCTCATGTCTCGTCTCCGGAGCGCCGCCGGAGTCGTCGTACTCGTCGCCAGGGCGACGACGAAGCACGACATCAAGTATCCGGCTGCCGCGTTCGCGTACTACGCGTTCGTCGGATTTCTCCCGCTTCTCGTACTCGTCGTGGCGCTCTTCGGTGAGACGTACGTCGCACAGGTTCAGCAGGTGACGCCGCTCCTGCTCACGCCCGCGGCCCAGCAGTTGGTCACCGACTCGCTGACCACCGCCTCGGGGCGGGCCGGGGCGACGGTGTTCGCCGTCGTCGTCCTCGCCTGGAGCGTGACGAACATGACGACGTCCATCCAGGCCGTCGTCGAACGCCTGGAAGGGTCGGGCAAGCGCGAGTACTCCGAGCAGTTGTACGACGCCGTGAGCGTGCTCTGTACGCTGATACTCGCCATCGTCTCGATTCCGTTCGCCGGGTGGTTCCTCGTCGTGTTCTCGCCGGTGGACGTTCTCGTTCGTGGCTGGCCCGTCGTCCTGTTCGGCATGCTCGTCGTCGCGTTCGTGCCGCTGTACTACGTCCCGTCCCGGAGAGCGGCAGACCCGTGGGCGGCACTCCCCGGAGCGGTCACCGCCGCGTTCGGGTGGACCGTCCTCGTCGTCGCCATCCAGTTCTACGCCACGCACGCGTCGCGGTACGCACTGTACGGCGTCCTCAGCGGAATCATCATCATCTTCACCGCGCTGTATCTCGCCGCCGGCGTTCTCATGGTCGGCATCGTCGTGAACGCGACGACGCAGGCGATGTAACCGGTCGGCGCTCTTCGACGGGTTCTCAGTGCGCGCCGTCGGCCGAGAGCGCCTCCAGATTCCCGGTCTGGACGTTCCAGAGGGTGGCGTAGGTGCCCCCGCGTTCGAGCAGTTCCTCGTGGCTTCCTCGCTCGACGATGCGGCCGTCCTCGACGACGAGAATCCGGTCGGCTCGCCGCACCGTCGACAGGCGGTGGGCCACGACCAGCGTCGTCCGGTCGGCCGTCAGGTCCCGGAGTCGCTCCTGAACCACCCGCTCGGTTTCGGTGTCGACGTGGCTGGTCGCCTCGTCGAAGACGAGTATCGGCGGGTCGGCGACGAGTGCCCGGGCGATGGCGATGCGCTGGCGCTGCCCGCCCGAGAGATTCGAGCCGCGCTCCCCGACCTGGGTGTCGTACCCCTCGGGCAGGTCCGCGACGAACTCGTGGGCGCCTGCCTGTCGGGCCGCCGCCTCGATTCGCTCGTCCGACGCGTCGGGCGCGCCGTACGCGACGTTGTATCGGACCGTCCCGTCGAACAGGTGCGGGTCCTGGCCGACGTACCCGATAGCCTCCGCGAGCCGCTCCGGGGAGTACTCGCGGACGGGACGTCCGTCGACGGTCACCGCGCCGTCGTCCACGTCGTAGAGGCCCACCAGGAGTTTCACGAGCGTGGACTTTCCCGCACCCGTCGGCCCGACGATGCCGACGGTCGCCCCGCCGTCGACGTCGGCAGTGAGGCCGTCGAAGACCGACCGGTCGGTCCCCGGATACCGGAACCCGACGTCCTCGAACGCCACGCGAGGGCTGTCGGGTACCCGGGGGCCGCCGGCGCTCCGGTCGCGGGAGTCGCCACTCTCCGCCAGCCCGTGGATTCGCTTCGCAGACGCTTTCGCGGACGTGTACCCGCCGACGACGCCGCCGAGATTTTCGAGCGGGAGCGTGATGCGCTCCAGGTAGAACAGAAACGGCACGAGCTGGCCGGCGGTCAGCGTTCCGGCGAACAGCGGCGGGGCGCCGACGAGAATCCAGTAGCTCCCCACGGCGAGCGTCAGCAACAACCAGGTGCCCGCGACGAGGCGGTTCGCCGGGCGCTGCCGGACCGTCAGTCGCCGGCTGGCGATTCGCGCCCGGCAGTGGTCGCGCGAGGACGACTCGACCCGGTCGCGCTCGTACCGTTCTGCGGTGAACGCCTTGACCACCGCGACGCCGCCGAGGTTCGTCTCCAGTCTGGCGTTGAGCGCGCCACGCGCCTGGCGAACCCGGTCTTCGAGCGGTTCGAGCCGCCGGGAGTACCAGTAGTTGATGCCGGCGACGACCGGACCGGCGAACAGGACGAACAGCGCGAGCTGCCAGTTCAGCGCGGACATGTACACCAGCGCGCTGACCAGCGTGACGAGAATCCAGACGCCGGCGTCGAGGAAGACAGTGAAGAACCCGTCTAGCTGGTTGACGTCGTCGTTGAGAGCGCCGATGACGTCGCCGGTCCGGTTCGCCTCGAAGAACGCCAGTTCGCGCCGCAGCGAGTCGTCGACCGTCCGGATCCGGATTTCGTGGAGGAGACGCTGTGCGTACACGCCGTAGCCGTAGTCCGAGACGAGCGCACCGAGATTCGTGAGGAGGTTCAGCGCGACCAGGAGTGCGGTGACGAACACGAGCATCGCGAGGGGGTCGTCGGGAATCCACGCCCGGGGAACGAGGGGCAGTGCGAGCGGTTCGCCGTTGAACAGGGCGTCGATTCCCAGGCCGATGAGGTACACGTCGGCGAAACTCAGGAACGTCGAGACGACGCTCGACGCCATCGCCGCGAGCAGGTACCCTCGATTCGACCGGCCGAACGACTGCACCAGCGCGAGCAGCGGGTAGCGCCGGTCGGACAGCTCGCCGAGGGTCTCTGCTCCTGTCTGCTCCGCCCTCGCCGTCGTCTCCGTCTCGCCGGTCTCGCCGCCGTTCGCGTCGGTCATCCGTCGGCCGCCTCCGGCTCCCGGGTCGCGGTCTGTCCGGCGTCGTCGGTCGCGAGCGCCTCCAGATTCCCGGTCTGGACGTTCCAGAGGGTGGCGTAGGTGCCCCCGCGTTCGAGCAGTTCCTCGTGGCTCCCTCGCTCGACGATGCGGCCGTCCTCGACGACGAGAATCCGGTCGGCTCGCCGCACCGTCGACAGGCGGTGGGCGATTGCGAACACGGTTCGGTCCCCGGATGCGGCCCTGAGTCGCCGCTGGATGTCCAGTTCCGTCTCGTTGTCGACGTGGCTGGTCGCCTCGTCGAAGACGAGTATCGACGGGTCGGACGCCAGCGCCCGGGCGATGGCGATGCGCTGGCGCTGCCCGCCCGACAGCGAGACGCCTCGCTCTCCGACCTGGGTGTCGTACCCCTCGGGCAGGTCCGCGACGAACTCGTGGGCGCCGGCGCGTTTCGCGGCCCTGACGACGGTTTCCCGGTCTGCATCCGGGTCGGCGTACCCGACGTTCTCGCTCACGCTCCCGGGGAAGAGAAACGGCTCCTGGCCGACGTACCCGACGTGGTCTCGGAGGCTCTCGACGCTCACCGCGGACACGTCCCGGCCGTCGACGCGGACGTGGCCGGCGTCCGGGTCGTAGAACCGGAACAGCAGTTTCGTCAGCGTCGACTTGCCGGCGCCCGTCGGCCCGACGATGCCGACGAACTCGCCCGCCTCGGCCGCAAACGAGACGTCGCTCAGCGTCTCCGTTTCGGCCGACGGGTAGGAGACGGTGACCTCGTCGTACTCGACCCGCCCGGCTTCGACCGTCAGGTCGCGGTCACCGCCGGGTTCGGCCAGTCGGCTGTCGCTCTCGAACACCGAAACCACGCGCTCGGCGGACGCTCGCGCGCTCTCGAGTTTGTCTATCACGTCCACCGCGAGGCGACGCGTCGGGTCGAGGAACGATATCGTGTAGATGATGAACGTGAGCAGCGTCCCCGGCGTCAGCGACAGGGAGAACCCCAGGGGCGCCCCCGCGAGTATCCAGTAGCCGCCCAGGAGGAACAGCCCCCAGATGCCGACGGCGCCGACGAGCCACGAGACGCGGTTGTACACGGCGCGGAGCCGGAGCGTCGACCACCTGGACCGTTTGAACGCGGCCGACGCCTCGGCGACCCGGTCGCGCTCTCTGGATTCCCCGCTGTACGCCTTGACCGTACTCAGTCCCTCGACGGCGTCGCGGAGTCGGACGTTCATGGTTCCGATGCTCTCCCGAACCGCGGTGTAGCGGGGAGCGAGCAGCGACGCGTACACCCGCCCAAGGGCGGCCATCGCGACCGGCAGGGAAGCGAGTACGAGCGCCAGGTTCCAGTTCAGTACCAGCATGAAGGCGAAGGCCGTGAGGACGTTCCCGCCGTACCGGACGCCGTCGCGGGCGCCGAAGAACAGGTCCCCCAGGTTGTCCACGTCGTCGTTCAGGACGCTCAACACGTCCCCGCCGTCTCGCTCGTCGTAGAAGGCCATCGACAGCGACGTCGCCGTCTCGTAGGCGGCGGTCCGAATCTCGTGGAGCGTCCGGTGGGTCGCCACCTCGTAGACGAGACTTCCGTACCACTTCGCCGCCGTTTCGCCGAGTATCGCCGCGCCGAGAATCCCCACCGTCAGCAGGGTCTGTCCGTCCGTCGCCTCCGGAATCCACGACGCGGGGACGAGAGGGAGCGCGTACGCCCGGTCGTTCAGGTAGAGTGCGTCCAGCGCCACTCCGATGACGAGGGGCGGTACCCGCTGGAGGACCAGTCCGACGACCAGTGCGAGCAGACCGCCGAGGAACGCCCGCCAGCGGGGCCTCGCGAACCGATTCAGCAGGGAGCGGACGGGCGTTCGTGACAGCCTCGACGCGAGCGGTGGCGTATTCTCGCGGGGAGTCATCGGTATGGGCGGGCGGGGCCGCGTCGCACGCCCCTCGGTGTGTGAGCGGCGCCCCCGGTCACGCGTCGGTTCGGCGGTCCGTCGGGTTGCGTCGCGAGCGAGTCGGTAACGGTGCCATATCCCACCCAGCGGATGCGGGGGCAAAACGTCTCGCAGGCGTGCGTTTCTGTAAGACGTGTTAGTATTCTGCGGGCCGGCGCGCTCGGAACGACCGATTCGATGTGGAAGACGGCAACCGATTGTCGGTACGTGACGGCGGACGTTCGCGGACGGAGTGCGCCCCGACGTGAGGATTCGATTTCTCCCCTCTGCCGTTTGTTTCTGGCCGATTTCGACGAAACGAGTCGAGGAACGGTGAACGATGTCGGTACCCTGGGCTCGGAAGGAAGTAACTTCGTTCGATTACCCCCATCGGAACCATTATACAGACGGAACATGTCGATGTGTCTATGACGATACAACGACGGCGGTTCATTCAGGCGGCAGGGGTCGGTGGGATTCTCGGACTCGCGGGGTGCACGGGACAGGGGGACGACCAGGGGACGTCGACGTCCGACGGCGGCGCGACCCAGCAGTCACAGGAGACGGCCAAGGCCGCGCAGGGAGGGTCGGGCCAGATAGGGGACGGCGAACTGGTGCTGGCGACGACGACGAGCACCTACGACACGGGGCTCCTCAACGAACTCAACCCGGTCTTCGAGCGGAACTACGGCATCAGAATCAAGACCATTCCGAAAGGGACCGGCGCGAGCCTCCGGACTGCGAGGGACGGAGACGCGGACGTCATTCTCGTCCACGCCCGGAACGCCGAGGACGAGTTCATGCAGGACGGCGTCGGGGTCAACCGGCGGGACGTGATGTTCAACGACTTCGTCGTGGTCGGACCGGAAGACGACCCGGCCGGCATCAACGGCCTGGAGAGCGCGACGGAGGCGTTCTCGACTATCGCCGAGGAGGAGGCGGTGTTCGTCTCCCGGGGCGACGACTCGGGGACCAACAAGAAAGAACTCATCGTCTGGGAAGAGGCCGGAGTCCAGCCGAGCGGGAAGTGGTACCGCGAGGTGGGAAAGGGGATGGGCGACACCCTCGTCCAGTCCAGCCAGACCGGCGCCTACACGCTCGCGGACCGCGGGACGTACCTGTCGATGAAGAGCGAAATCGACCTGGTGATACACGTCCAGGGACCGCTCAAGGGCGGACCCGTCCTACTGAAGAACCCGTACGGCGTGATGGCGGTCAACCCGGCGAAATACGACGACGTGAACTACCAGGCCGCTATCGCCTACATCGGATTCCTGACCAGCCCCGAGGCCCAGTCGATGATAGAAGACTACACCGCCAACGGGTCGCAGTTGTTCTTCCCCAACGCGATTCAGTCGGACCCGGACTTCGCGCAGTACGTGCCGCAGGGATACACCGCCTCGCAGGCTAAAAGTCTCTCTCGGGCCGACGCGCGGTTCCTCTACTGGGTCGAACAGGAGGTTCCGGCGAACTACTGACTGTGATGGACGCGCTCCAGGTGACACTCCCCGACGGCGGGTGGACCTACGTCGTCAGCATCGTCGTCGTCTCCCTGCAGGTGAGCCTCACGGCCGTCGGCCTGAGCACGCTGTTCAGCGTCCCGGTGGCGCTCCTGGTCGGCTTCACGGAGTTCCGGGGGAAGCGAGCGTTCACGGCGGTCCTCAACACGGGGATGGGCTTCCCCAGCGTCGTCGTCGGCCTCGTCGTGCTCATGGTCCTGTCCAAAAGCGGCCCCCTCGGCGACCTCGGCCTCGCGTTCACGCCCGAGGCGATGGTCGTCTCGCAGTTCGTGCTCGCCACCCCGGTCATCACGAGCATCTCTCTCTCTGCGGTCGAGAGCGTGGGTCAGCCGGTCCGCGACGCCGCGTACGCCATGGGCGGCACCCGGACCGACGTGGGTCTCGTGGTGGTCAAGGAGGCCAGGTACAGCATCGTGACGGCCGTCCTCGCCGGGTTCGGTCGGGCTATCAGCGAAGTCGGGTCCATCCTCATCGTGGGCGGGAACATCGTGTTCAGCGACGGCCAGTCCTACACGCGCACGCTCACGACGGCGATTACGGTCGAGGCGCGCCAGGGGCGGTACGAGATCGGACTCGTCCTCGGGGCGGTGTTGCTGGCGCTCGTTCTCGTCGTCAACGCCGTCGGGTCGTGGGTCCGGAGCAAGGGTCGCGGCCGGGGTGCGTCGTGACCCTCGCCGCCGAGGACGTCTCGGTCGGATTCGGCGACCAGTCGGTCCTTCGCGAGGTGTCGCTGGCGGTACACGGCGGCGAAGTCGTCACCGTCGTCGGCCCGTCCGGTACGGGAAAGACGACGTTACTCCGGTTGCTCGCGGCGTTCCGGCGGCCCGATTCGGGGACCGTCAGGTGGGACGACCGGGACCTGTGGGCGCTCTCGGACGGCGACAGACTCGCCGTTCGTCGGCAGCTGAGCGTGGTGTTCCAGGAGCCCAGTCTGTTCAACGCGCCGGTCCGCCGGAACGTGGCCTACGGCCTGCGGGTTCGCCGCTCGTGGTCGACGCGGGTGAAACACGCGGCCCAGGAGTTCTTCGGCCGCCGACCGTCGTCGTCCACAGTCGAAGATGCGCTCGAATCGGTCGGACTCGTCGACAGGGCCGACCAGAACGCGCTGTCGCTGTCGGGCGGCGAGGCACAGCGCGTCGCGTTCGCCCGCGCGCTGGCGGTCGACCCTGCCGTCGTACTCCTCGACGAACCGACGTCCAACCTCGACCCGCGGAACACGGCCGTCCTCGAAGACGCGATTCTCCGGGCGCGAGACCGGGGCGTGGGCGTGGTCGTCGCCACGCACGACATGCACCAGGCCCAGCGCATCTCCGACCGCGTCGGGTTCCTCGCCGGCGGCGAACTCGTCGAGACGGGGCCCCCGGAGCAACTGTTCGAGAATCCGACGGACCCGCGCACCGAACAGTTCGTCAACGGCGAACTGGTCTTTCGGGAGGACGAGGACGACCACTCGCCGACCGGCGGTGCGACGTCCCAGCAGCGAAATTGACGGGCGCCGTGCGGTGATTCGGATGCCGGACGAACTGCCGTGAGCGACGTCGCCGAAAGCTGACCGCGGTCGGGCCGCGACGCTCCGACCGGCGAGATCCGGCGAGAGCGTGGCTACCGCCTCGGCCGTCGGGGAGTCGCCGCGAGCGCTGCGAGCACCCCGACTGTGACGCTCGCGGCGAGTAACCCGAGAACGTTGAAGTTCGTCTCGAACCCGTCTGCGCCGCCCCGGAACGCGAACACGCTCCACGGCGAGTCGGCGACGCCCAGCGTCAGCGACTCCACGCCCAGCACGTCGAGGACGATGGGCGCGGAGAGCGCCAGGAAGACGAGCAGGCCGAATCCGGCACCGGTCCCGACGGCGATGCGTTTCAGGAACGATGTCGCTGGGGTCGACGGCAGACACGCGTCTCCGGGGCGGCCGAAGATTTTCAGGCCGGTCGCGGAGTCCTCGACGACCACGTGCCGCGGATAGCGGAGGAGGACGCCGGCCATCCAGAGGTCGGCGACGGCCCCGGCCGCGTTGAAGGCCAGCGGAATCACGAGCACGGCCGCCTCCAGAGCGACCATCAGTGGGACTCCCACCAGCGTGATGACGACGAGCGGTGCGAGCGCAACGGCGACGAACTGGTCCCGGCCGAGTCGCTGCGTCGTGGTCACGTACGCGTAGGGGAGTACGAACTGCGCGAGACCCACACCGAACGTGACGTCGCCGCCGTAGTGACGAATGACTGCGGCGTGAATCAGTTCGTGGACGACGACGAACAGCGCGAGCAACAGGAGCGTCAGCGCCCCTCCGAGCGCCGTCGACGCGAGGTCGTCCGTTCCGAACGCGAACGTGGACTCCCCGGTGAGGACGGCGTAGAGGGCGCCGAACGCGAACGTCGCGACCAGCCCCATCCCGGTGCCGATGCCGGTCCACTGGAGGACGACCCGGCGAGAGGGCCTGAATTCGGTGAGCAGTTGCTCCGCCGGCGGTTCTGGGGACACGATATCGAACTGTCGGGTGAGGGCATAAACGTTCGTCGACAGTCAGTGACAGTCCCGCGTCGGTCGGCGCACCGTGTAATCGTCGCCGCCGAAGTCGTCGCCCGACCCTGTACCTGTCGTCAGTTTCGGTTCCGCGCGCATACGAAGCTACAAGTGACGGCGCCGGGGTCAGTGTACGTAACGCATGAGCGCTGGAGACGGAGACGTCGACCTGGACCGGGAGTGGTGGAAAGAGGCGGTCGTCTACCAGATATACCCCCGGAGCTTCAACGACACCGACGGCGACGGCGTCGGCGACATTCCGGGAATCATCGAGCGCGTGGATTACCTGGATTCGCTGGGCGTCGACCTCGTGTGGCTCTGTCCGGTGTACGACTCGCCGAACGCGGACAACGGCTACGACATCCGCGATTACCGCTCCATCATGGACGAGTTCGGGACGATGGACGACTGGGAGCGCCTCCGCGATGCGTTGCACGACCGGGACATCCGCCTCATCATGGACCTGGTGGTCAACCACACCTCGGACGAACACGAGTGGTTCCAGCAGTCCCGGCGCAACCCCGACGGCGAGTACGGCGACTACTACGTCTGGCGGGACGGCCGCCCCGCGGCGGAGGTAGCCTACGACTCCGACGAGGGACCCGAGGGCGAAGCGCCGCCGAACAACTGGCGGTCGTTCATGGGCGGGTCGGCGTGGTCGTACGACGAGGAACGCGGACAGTGGTACCTCCACCTCTTCGACGAGAAACAACCGGACCTGAACTGGGAGACGCCGGCCGTTCGGGAGGACGTCAAGTCGATGATGACCTGGTGGCTGGAGAAGGGAATCGACGGCTTCCGCATGGACGCCATCAACTACCTCTCGAAACCGGAGGGGCTCCCGGACGGCGACCCGGACCAGTCGCCGGTCGGGCTCGACCAGTTCTCCCACGGCCCCCGCATCCACGAGTACCTCCGGGGGCTGTACGACGACGTCCTCTCGAACTACGACGTCGTGACCGTCGCCGAGATGAGCGGGACCTCCGTCGAGCAGGCAGCGAACTACCTCGGGGAGGACGGAGACGGTCTGAACATGATTTTCCACTTCGAGCACATGGACGTCGACATCGGCCCGGGCGGCCGCTGGGACCACGAGGAATGGGGCGAGTGGGACCTCCGGGAACTGAAGGAGATACTGAGCCGGTGGCAGACCGGCCTCGCGGGACGCGGGTGGAACTCGCTGTACCTCGGGAACCACGACCAGCCTCGTATCGTCTCGCGGTTCGGGGACGACGCGGCCTACCGCCGGGAGAGCGCGAAACTGCTTGCCACGTTCCTCATGACGCTGAGCGGGACCCCGTTCGTCTACCAGGGCGAGGAGATCGGGATGACGAATCTCGACTTCGGCAGCCTCGACGCTCTCGACGACCCGATGACCGTCGGCGTCGTCGAAGACCTCATCGAGGCGGGTACCATAGACGGGTACGACGACGTCCGGGAGTTCGTCAACTACATGAGCCGTGACCACTCGCGGACGCCGATGCAGTGGTCTGACGGCCCCAACGCCGGCTTCACGGACGGAGAGCCGTGGTTCGCGGTCAATCCCAACTACCCGGAGATAAACGTCGAGTCGGCCCGGAGCGACGACGACTCCATCCTGGCGCACTACCGGGAACTCGTCGAACTCCGGCACGCCGAAGACGTCCTCGTCTACGGCGAGTACGACCTGCTGTGTCCCGACCACGACCAGATTTTCGCGTACACGCGGACGCTCGACGAGGACGCCGTACTGGTCGTCCTCAACTGGTCGCCCGACCCGGCGACGTTCGACGCGTCGAGCGTCGACGTATCGGACGCGTCGGTGATGAGTTCGAACTACGCCGACGCGCCGACTCCCCCCGGCGGAGAGACGCTCCGGCCGTACGAAGCGGTCGTCTACCGACTGTAACGCGCTGGTTCGACCGCGACGGGGTCCGACTGGCGTTTCCGAAACACCTGCCCGCGAGAGAGTGGTCTGCTTCGAGGAACGTTTAACATTCACGATATCATACCAGTAAGCAATCGTGACTGTGCTAAACCGTCTCCGCGACGCCGCCCGCGACAGCGGGTCGCTGTCCGAATTCGTCTCGCGAGCGACGGACCTGAGGACTCCTCGCGACGTCGCGACGTACGTGTTGGACCGACCGGACCTCTCCTTCGAGGAGGGTGCCGGTGCAGTCGACCGGCCGGAGACGACGGCCGCCGTCGTCGACCCAGACGGGGACGCGGAACTGGTGGTGGGAGAGGTAGCGGCCGGGGACGCCTGGCTCTCAATCGACCGGGAACACGCGGTGTCGACACGACGGTGAGGGCCGCTTGCTCTCGGGACGTCGTCCGTCCCGGATCGGTCCCCTCGCGGTCGTGTGCCACTCGGCACCGTGGCTCACTTGCGAGGGGTTTTGACGGGCGGGCGCGTACCGCTCTGCATGCGTAATTCCGGTCCGGTGCCGAGCAGCGTTCGGTGGCTGGAGGGGCACGTCATCAATCCGGTGTTGCGCTGGCTCCTGCGCTCTCCGCTCCACGGACTCGTGAGTCCCTGGTTTCTCCTCGTCTCCTACGAGGGACGCACCTCCGGACGACGGATTCGCACCCCGGTCGCCTACGAGCGGGACGGCCGCGACGTCGTCGTCGTCACGTTCCGGGAGACGGTGGTCTGGTGGCGGAACTTCCGGGACGGCCACCCGGCGACGCTCTGGCTCGACGGCCGTCCGGTCGAAACCCGGGGACGGGCGGTGACCGACCCGGAAGCGGTCGCCGACTGGCTCGACGAACTGGCCGACCGCGGTCGAACCCGCCTGCTCAAATTTCTCGACGTCCCGACGGACGCACCGACTCCGGAACTGGAATCGGCAGCCGAGGGACTCGTCGTCGTCAGGTTCACTCCCGGTTGACAGCCTGCCTGCGGGTCGGTTCCGACGCCTCGCCGGGCCAGAGGCTTAAATAGCTGTGTTGATAACCCCGGACTCGAATGAAAGCAGTTGTTCTGGCCGCCGGGAAAGGGACCCGTCTGCGACCGCTCACCGACGACAAGCCGAAGGGGATGGTCGAAGTCGACGGGAAACCGATTCTGACGCACTGTTTCGACCAGCTCGCCGAACTCGGCGCCGAGGAGTTCGTGGTCGTGGTCGGCTACCTCAAGGAGAAAATCATCCAGCACTACGGCGACGAGTACAGGGGAATCCCGATTACCTACACCCACCAGCGCGAACAGAAGGGCCTCGCACACGCTCTCCTCTCCGTGGCGGACCACATCGACGACGACTTCATGCTGATGCTCGGGGACAACATCTTCCAGGCGAACCTGGGCGACGTCGTCCAGCGCCAGCGCGAGGACCGGGCCGACGCCGCCTTCCTCGTCGAGGAAGTTCCCTGGGAGGAGGCCTCTCGATACGGCGTCTGTGACACGAACAAGTACGGCGAAATCACCGAAGTCGTCGAGAAACCGGAGGACCCCCCGTCGAACCTGGTGATGACCGGCTTCTACACGTTCTCGCCGGCTATCTTCCCCGCCTGCGAACTCGTCCAGCCGTCCAACCGCGGCGAGTACGAGATAAGCGAAGCCATCGACCTGCTCATCCGGAGCGGGCGAACCATCGACGCCATCCCGCTCGACGGGTGGCGCATCGACGTCGGCTACCCGGACGACCGGGACGAGGCGGAGCGTCGGTTGCAAGACGGACAGGACGAAGACGCGTCCTGATTCTCCCGACGGGCGCCCGAGAACGCCCGCAGTGCGGTTTCGAGTTCTCCCGTACGAAGTTACCCGCTCTCGGGCCGTGCCTGCCCGTGGAATGCCGGGGAGCCGCGTCAGTCCCGGAACCGGTCGACGATGTCGCGAGCGGTAGCCAGGAGTTCGTCCGCACGCTCGGGGTCGCGGGCCTCGGCGGTCAGTCGAATCAGCGGCTGAGTCCCGCTGGCCCGGACGAGAATCCAGCCGTCGTCCAGGCCGATTCGAACCCCGTCGATGTCAGTCACGTCCGCGTACTCCTCGGAGACGTACTCGCTGACGCGTTCCATCACGGCCCGTTTGTCGTCGAGTTCGACGTTCGCGCGCCGAATCGGATACGTGTCGACGTCGGCGACGAGTTCCGAGAGCGGTCCCTCGCGGCTGACCAGCTCGACGAGTTTGCACGCGGCCAGCGGCCCGTCCGGACAGAGCGTCTCCTCGGGCCATATCCACGCGCCGCTCGGTTCACCGCCGAATGTGACGTCGGGTTCGGCGAGTCGTTCGGCGACGTACACGTCGCCCACCTGGGTCCGCGTGACGGAGGCGCCCTGCGCGGCCAGGGCGTCGTCGACCGCCAGACTCGTATCGACCGGCGCGGCGATCTGGTCGCCCCGGTCGGACGCCGCGCGCCCGAACAGCGCGAGCAGGACGTCTCCGGAGACGAACGTCCCGTCCCCGGCGACGGCCATCATCCGGTCCGCGTCGCCGTCGTGGGCGATTCCGAGGTCGGCGTCTCCGGTCTCGACGTGCCGCCGGAGCGACTCGCAGGTCTCCGCGGTCGGTTCACTCGGTCGACCGGGGAACCGCCCGTCGGGTTGTCCGTTCAGCGTTTCTACCTGGCACCCGAGTTCGTACAGGGCGTCGGCGGTTACGCCTCCCGCGCCGTTGCCGACGTCGACGACGACGCGCAACTCGTCGTCTGCGTCCACCGTCTCGACGAGTCGGTCCACGTGCCTCGACGCCGCCCGGTCCCAGTCCGATTCCGACCCGAGCCCGTCCCACGTCTGCAAGTCGAAGTCGCCGGACTCGACAAGGTCGGTGATGCGTTCGCGCTGGTCACCGTCGAACGCCTGGCCGCTCGGATTCCAGAGTTTGATGCCGTTGTCGGTCGCCGGATTGTGCGAGGCGGTGACCGACACCCCCGCGTCGGCGTCTCGCCACTCGACGCTGCGGGCGATAGTCGGCGTCGACGCCATGCCGAGGTCCACGACGTCGACACCGCACTCGCGGAGTCCCGCCGACAGCGCGTCCGCGAGCATCCGGCCACTCTCGCGGGGGTCGCGCCCGAGGACGACCCGTTCGACGCCGGTGCTCCCGACGGCGCGTCCCACGGAGAGCGCCAGCGACGCGGTAATCTCTGTCCCGACCGGTCCTCGAACGCCGCTCGTTCCAAACATGGTCCGTGGTGCACGTTCGGGCCCTGTAACTATTTCCAGTCTAACCGAAATCTCGGCGGCGACCCTCCGGCAGGAGGCTTTAATATGTCATCGAATCATTATTATGCTGCGATGGTGTTCAAAAAAATCACCCTGGTCGGACGGAGCGGCGAGAACTTCGAGGGCGCGGTCGAGGACGCGATAAACCGCGCGGAATCGACGATGGACGACCTGCGCTGGGCGACGGTCGTCAACCAGTCGGTCGAACTCGAGGGGTCACAGCGGGAGTACCAGGCAGAGGTCGAAGTCGCCTTCGAACTCCACGACGGCGCGAACGAGTAATCGACCCACCTCCCGGTGGGGTTCTCCGCGGGCGCTATCGGCGGGGAGAGTCCGGTGAGGCGACGGCGGTACCGCGGGGGCGTCGAATCACAGCTCCTTCGCGACGCAGTTGACGAGTTTCATCTCCACGGCGTTGAGACGCTGGGAGAGCGCAGAGAGACTCACGCCGAGCTGGTCGGCCATGTCCCCGAGCGTCGTCTCGCGGGGGCTGGAGTAGTATCCCATCTCCACGGCGGTGTTGACGGCTTCCTCCTGCTTCTCGGTCAGCGTCAGCTGTTCCAGGGCGTCGGTCTGCATGCCGACGCCGCCGTAGCCGTGGCGGTTGGGCGTCGTCAGACAGCGGAGGTGCCAGGTCTCGGCCCGTTCGCGAATCCGGTCGATTACGGTGGTCAGTCGCTCCCTGTCTTCGACGTACGCGGAGACGAACAGCGACCCGCCCTCGACGCGTAGTTCGACGGGGGCGAACCCGGGGGCGTACACCGCCGGGCAGAGACACTCCTGGTCGATGGGCGTCGCCGAGGTCCGCACCGCGTTCCCGTCCTCCGAGTCGCCGTCCGAGACGAGCGTCACGTGGCAGGTCGGGCCGGTGAGCTGAACGCTTCCGTCGTCCGCGGACGGGTCGCAGGCAATCGGGCACCCGTCGACGCAGTCCATCTCTATCTCCAGTTCGACCCACAGCGTCGTCTCCTGGATTTCGAAACCCGTCGGTCGCTGCGTCACGCTCGGACCCGAGGCGCTCTCCGGGGGCTGGTTGGATGAGGACATTAGGAGACGCGAATGACAGGCTCGGTTCCGGTCGACTGAGTTGCTCGGTACGGTACCGTACGGCGCCTTCTCGCCGCAGACGGGACTCTCCCTAGTGGTGTCGCTGTCCGTCTCTCACCCGTTGGACGCGGCTGGTGCCCCCATCGCATAGATAGATGGTGGGGCGGAGCCCTGGTGAAAGTGGTATCTAGGTCTCTCTAGTCGCGCCCGACCGGACCATGCAGATGTCTAGAGGCCGCCGTCGAGATTCCGGAATTCCGGGTTTCGTGGGCTTCTCGTCCGGTTTCGTCAGTCTTTCGCGGGCACCGCCGCGGTCGGTTCGGTCGCGAACAGCGCCTCGGCGAGTTTCCGCTGGGCGTGGCGGAGGTGGTGGTGGAACGTCGACCCCGCGATGCCCATGCTCGCCGCGAGGTCCTCGATAGTCCGGTCCCGCGGCCACTCGAAGTACCCGCCGAAGTAGGCCGTCTTGAACACCTCGTACTGGCGGTCGGTCAGTCGGTCCCGGATCGCCGTCGCCAGTTCCGCGGCGGTCGAGACGGACCGCTCCCGCTCCCGCTTGGCGACGAAGTCGACGCCCGGGTACGCCGCCCGAACCCCCTCGACGACCGCGGCCACGTCGGCCGACAGCGGCACCTCGAGGACGTACTTCCCGGTCGCCCCGTCCAGTTCGATTGCGTGGACGATGGCCCCCTCCTCGGAGAACAGACTCGCCGCCGAATCGCCCCCGAGGGTGACTGCGACTCGCCGGTGATTCTCCTCGTCCGCGATGACGTCCGCGTCCGCCACCGCGGGTTCGTCGCGCACCGCCGATGCGAACTGGTCGGCGGTCGCCCCGTCGAGTTCTACGTACAGGTCGAGCGTCTCCGAGTCGGTGCCGGCGACGAACCCGTCGAGGGACAGTCGACAGTCCAGCGTCCGGGCCGTCGGGACGAGCGGCAGGTCCGACCCCCCGACGTCGAACGTCAGGTCGACGACGGTGTCCGCGAACAGGAGCTTCCGGTTCTGAATCGCGTTGATGGCGAAGCCGATTGTTTTGCCCAGGGTCGTCAACCCGGAGCGCTCGCGCTGGCGGAAGGCGTACTCCCGCGTCGTGTAGACGGTGAGCACGCCGTAGACGGCGTCGCGGGCGGTGAGGGGCACCGCGGCGAGCGCCGTGATGTCCATCGCCTCTCGCGCCTCGGGGGGGATACCCACCCCGTCGGTCACGTCCGGAACGACGTGGATTTCCCCGGATTCGTACGCCCGCCGGACGGGTTCGAGTTCCGACCCGTCGATTCCGTCCCCGAGCGTCAGCGACGCGAGCGCCTCCGTTTTGACGCCCGCTGCGGCGCGGATGGTCACCCCGTCTGCGTCCCCCCTCGCGTCGCCGATCCAGGCGAACTCGTAGAGGTCCGACTCCGCGAGTCGCTCGCAGACCAGGTCCTCGATGCGCTCCCGGTTCGAGAAGTTGAGGAGTTCCTGGGTAATCTCCAGCACGAGGTCGTTGACCCGGTTCAGCATCTGCAGTTCGTCTCGCTGGCGGCGGAGCGTCCGCTCTCGTTCCTTTCGCTGCGAGATGTCCTCGACGAGGGCCGTGACGCCGACGATGTCGCCTCCGGGACCCGACATCGTCGCCGTCGAGATGCTCACGTCGATGCGGTCGCCGGCCTTCGTCTGCCGTCGCCGCTCGACGCCGGCGAGCGATTCGCCGGAAATCACGCGGTACAGGTCGTCGCGGTACTCTTCCCGTGTCTCCTCCGGGACGATAGGATTCGGCTCCCCCCGGACCTCCTGTTCGCTCCACCCGAACATCTCCTCGGCCGCGGGATTCCAGCGCTGGACTCGTCCCTGCGTGTCGGTGATGTAAATCGCGTCCGGGGACGCCTCGATGACCGCGTCGAGTTCCTCCGTGGTCTCCTGGAGTTCCCGGATGTACGCCTGGAGGTCCTCCCGCATCGTCTCCAGCGAGTCGCCGAGTTCCCCGGGAACGCGCTCGTCGAGGACCGGCGCGTCGAACTCCCGCCTGGCGAGCGACTCCGCCTGCGCGGAGACCGTCTGCAGGTACCCCTGGAGCGCGGCGAACGACCGCGATAGCTGCGCGAGTTCCGCACGCTGTTTCGCCTGGGGCATCTCCTCGTCGATGGGGAGCGACAGGTCGTCCGCCTCGGGGTGGAGGTCGCCGGCCGCGAGTTCCCGGCCCCGGCGCGCGATTCGCGCCATCGGCCGCCCGACGAACCGGTGAGCGAACGCGACGCCGAGCAGAGCCACCAGGATGTCGACGCCGAGGAGGACGACCAGAACCTGACGGAGGGCGGTCCGCTGGACCCGGACGACGCGCGCGAACTCGGCTGTCACCGTGTCGCTCACGGACAGGAGGTTGTCGCTGTTAGTGCGGACGTACCCGAGCGACTCTCGAAACTCCGGGTCGTCGGGGTCGGCGGTCAGAATCGTCCGGATGTGGGGTCTGTAGGCCTCCCACTGCTCGCGCTCTCGTCGCAGTTCCGCCGTCGTCGCGTCCGGCGCGGGGTCGAGTCGCTCGCCCTGTAACGTGACCGAGGGGACGTCGTCCGACCGGGTGTGGCCGGGATTGAGTTCGGTGTCGAACACCGTCCCTCCGTGTTCGAGCGCTCGCAGGTTGCGGTCGTAGCGCTCGACTGCGACTCGAAGACGCTCCCGAGCCTCGTTGGGGTCGTCGCCGTCGGCGATTTCGTTGGCGAACCGGACCATCCGCTGGCTGAGCATCCGCTGCTGGCCGGCGACGTTCACCGAGTTCCCCAGGCGCTCTGCGTCCTGGTGGTAGGTGTAGATGACGACGATGTTGACCACCGCGAGGATGACCATCAGCGACAGCAGCAACGACACCGTCTCCGAGAGCTTCAATCGCGTGTTGAGCGAGGACAGTCTGTCGAACATGGTGGGTTCGGTACACGGCCGTTTGGTCCGGCCCGACCACGCTCGGTCGGGGTCGGACAGTCACCGATGAGTACCGGGAGTCGTGGTATATAGTCACCCGGTCGGTCCCACGCGGTGAACATCGGCCCGGAGACGGTGTACGCCCGCTACGGACTGGAGACGTTCACCGTCGAGGTGCTGACGTGGAGGTACGAGATGGGGACGACTTTCGCGCCCGGCGGCAGGGGTTGTTCGACCGTGAGCGCCTGGTCGTAGTGGACCGCTCCGCCCTGGTCCAGTTCGCTGGTTCCGGTCACGACGCCACCGTACACGTCCGCGTGTCGCACGGTGAACGACCCGGAACCACCGTTCCCGGACGGCGCGTAGATGACGCCGACCATGTACGTATCGGCCCCGTTACTGCCCTCGACCTTCGCCTCGAAGTTCCGTTGCCCGTACACCCAGAACTGCCTGGAGTCGTCGTCCGGGACGTGTATTTGTGCGTCTTTATCTAGGAAGAAGTGACCGTTCCCTCCCGGACTCTCCCCTGCCACGTACATTCTGACGACTCCGTCGCCCTCGACTTCGATACGAGTCAGGTCTGTGTTGCCCTGGGACAGTTCGACGTAATCGCGGACCGCGATGAAAATGTCTCCATCGGTGGTGTTCAACACGAGCGTCTCGTCGTCGAGGACGAGACGTTCGAAGTAGTACGCGCCGGCCCCGAGTTCGGCCGTCCCGCCGCCCAGGTTCGTCTCGTTGTCGACGATGGCCCCGGTGGCGTCGTTGTCGTTCGCCGTCCGGTACGTCTCGACTTTGCTGTGAACGTGGCTGTCGATGGGGTCGGCCCCCTCCACGCCGTAGATTTTGGTCTTGGACTCGTAGGACGAACTCCCACCCGCGGTGAACGACCCGGTGTACTCGATGTCGTCGGCGTCCGACGTGCCGGACAGGTCGACGTCGCCGCCGGCTCTGACGGTGCCGCGAACCTCCGACGTCCCCTGCATCCTGAAGTCGCCGGCAGTGACGATGGTCCCGTTGGCCGTCGTGGTGTTCGCGTAGACGCCGTCGCCAGAGGAGTTGTAGCTGTCGGTGTACGCGCCGTTTCCTGAGAGGAAAATCTCGCCGGACGCGGAGGTGGACTGGACGGCGGACGTGACCGTGACCGGTTGGGCGGGCGTCACGAGTTCCAGCGTCGCCGTCTGCGCGTCGGAGTCGTACTCGACCTCGCCGTCGGTTCGCTCCTCGAAGTACTGTCCCCACCCCCGATAGTAGTCGCTCTGGACGGTCACCGTGACCTTTCCCTCCTCGATGGGGTTCGCGTTACCGGCAGTGGCGTTCGGGAACACCTGGGCGTTCGACCCCTCCCGGGTCAGCAGTACCTCGTCCGCGGGGGCGTCCGACCCCCTGACGAGAATGAGCGGGAGCGTCAGCGTGGCCCCGCGGTAGTGAAACTCCGGCGGCGAGACCATCGTGCTCGTCGCCCCGTTGCCCTTCCAGACGCCGCCCCCCTGGTAGGCGAGCGTGTTCGACCGCCGCGTGTACACCAGCGAACCGAGCGTGCGATTCGCGAGCGTCTGTTCCACCGCGTCGGTCGTCTCGTTTCGCACCTCGATGCGTATCCATCCCGCGTCCTCGCGCAACTGGACATTCGAATCGGTCCCGCCCTCTGGAAGGACCGCCCGCTGGGTGGTGGACGTTCCCAGCGCCACCGTCGCTGCCCGGGCGTCGAGTTGCTGGAAGGTGAGTTCGGCCTGGCCGTCCTGGACGTTCCCCTTGGTTTCGGTCAGCGCGGCCCCGCCGAGCAGAACCACGCCCGTCATACCAACCACGGTGATGAGCAGGAGGAGACCCAGTCCCAGCACCTCTGATTGCCCCCTGACCGCTTCGCCCCGGATTCCGTCGGCGGGGCGTCCACTGTCTCCTCCTGATCTCATTTCGTAAGAATATCTGTATCCACCGAATAAAATTGTAGAGGAGCGTTTACTGTTTCTGAGAGAGCCGCGCTAATTATTTGACCGGTATTGTCGAGAATTAACGCAAGACGCTGGGCGAACGGTCACCGATTCACGCCCCGGGCGGAAGCGGTTCGCCGGCGAAACCTCTTTGCTCGCCGTTTCGAATACTGGTGCGTGCGAGTGACCGTCTACGGACCTCTGCGAGGGGCGACGGGGTCGAAATCCGTCACTGTCGAGTTCGGCGGCGGGACTGTCGCGGAGGCCGTCGCCGCCTTCGTCGACTCGTACCCGCGTGCGTCGGGGCAGTTGTACGACGAGGGGGCGCTTCGCCCGAGCGTCAGGGTCACGCGCGACGGTGAACGCGTCGACCCGGACGACCAGTGTCCGCCGGACGCCGACATCGCGATAGTGCCCGCGATGCGAGGCGGCTGATTCCAGTCCGCCCGACGACGAATCGCGCCGGCACGCCCACCGCGGCGAGTCGCCAGCGTACCGCCGACGGCGACGAATCAGCGACCGTACTGCTCGCGGACCAGGTGGTCGATTCCGCGGTCCTCGAGGCGGTCCATCGGCGCCAGCATGGTCAACTGGACGACGCCCGGGAGGCGACCGATTTCGACCCCGCCCGTGAACGTACACCTGGCGCGGACCTCGCCCTCCGTCATGTCGAGGAGCGTTCCCGCCCGGTCGAAGGCGTTCTCGGTGGCGTCGTTGATGGTCGCGCCGGTGCCGATAACCTGAATCGGTCCCACGTCGGACTCCAGGTCCACGCCGTACTGGTCGGCGAGTTCGCGACCGCTCTCCAGTTCGGCGTCGGTGTACGGCCTGGCGATGTGCGGGAGGTCCTCCTCGTTGGGGAGCAGAATCGGCCCGTCGATGTCCAGTCCCTTTACGACCTCGACGCCGAGTTCCGCCCGACCGCTGACGTCTGTCGTGTGCAGGGAGAGTTCACCGTCGCCCTGGTTGGCGTGCATGTCGCCGACGTAGACACCGCCGCCGTCGACCTTGACCGGCGCGAGCAGAATCGCGCCCTCGCGGACCGCGTTGATGTCCATGTGACCGTCTGTTCGCTGGTCGAGTGCCGCCTCGTCAGGGAGTCCCCAGTCGTGGGTGGCCCCCACGAGGAACTGTCCGAAGTCGCCCGCGTTGTGCGAGTCCGGCATCTCGACGGGCGGCGTCGTCCCGACGTTCCCGAGGAAGGGACGCAGGTGGCCCAGCGTGCCCGGCATCTCCGCGGGCTTGTACAGGAGTATCGGGTGCTGGCGGGAGTGCTCCGGGAGCGCCATCGCCTCGTCGGCCCGCGAGGCGAGTTCGTCGGCCGCCTCGGCGTCCATCGTGAGGCCGACGGTCCGGTCGTCGTCGAACGCGACGGTGTAGCCGTACTCGAACCCGAACGCGGAGGCGTTGGCGCCGCACTCGGCGCACCTGACGGCGTCCTCCCCCGTTCCCTCGACGACGCTCTCGGGCCACTCGGCCCCGCACTCCGGACACCGGTGGTCGACGAACGGGTCGTCCCCGAACGCGCCCTCGCGTTCGGTCATGCTCCCGGTGCTCGTTGCGACGCTCGTCACCTCGACGGAGCGAATCCGAAGGGCGATGGCGTCGCCGACTTCGGCCCCTTCGACGCGCACCGGTCGCGTCACCTCGTGCCCGCCGCGGAACTCCGGCGTTATCATCGGTCCCCAGCAGGCCGGGGGCGTGTGCGTGTGGATAGTCCCGCCGTCCGCCACGGTACCGGCCCACTCCTGGTCCGGACCGACGAGACCGAGCGTGTACCTGTCGACTGTCAGTTCCTGTTCGACTTCGCGTTGAGCCATACAGGGCGTTGTTTATGAAAGTTAATTAAGGTGTAGGCACGGAGGTGTTTACAGACGCTGAAAATCGGAGGAACTGACATATACGTTCGCCCACCACTATCATCCGGGGGGAAACGACGCGCACGAATCCGGTTCGTGTCGCAGGGAGTCGGTGCAGGACCGTGGACGACGCGCACGACGGGGGGGACTCGAATCGGGGGAGACGACCTCGTGTGGGACTGGGGGCGAACGACCCGTTCGGGATAACGGTTCACGCGCGACGGGAAGCGAATCAGGAGGGATGATGCGCCGAGCGAGCGGAATTCGGGGGTGCGGTGTGCCGTACGGGGGATGGGAACCCGGCACGACTGGAGCGCTCGTATCACGCGAACGGAATCGTCTCAGTTGGAGAGTTCACGTGCTCCTCGGTCGCAATGCCCACCGCTGACGGTGGCCTTCGCCCCAACGTCGAGGGAGTCTCGCCAGACGACACCGGGTGTCGCGGCCACGCTGATTTCGACGCCGACTGCGAGTAGAACGGATACACTTCGACGGCGACGACGCCGTCGGGACCTCGACTCCGCGTCGCACCCGAACCGGCCGGGCGTGGACGGCGCTGCCAGAGCGGTTCGCACCGCCCGGGCGGTCGATTACCCCTCTCGAAGCAGTTCGTCGAGTTTCTTCGCCATCGCGACGGCGAACTCCTCGTCGTTGATGTCGGTGTCCATCTCGACGAGTTCGACGTCGCCGTCGAGGGTGTCGCGAATCGCCTCGAACAGCGCCTCGTCGGCCTCGGGGTCGTAGAAGTCCTCGCCCTCGACGTCGATCATCGAGACCCCGCCGAGTGGGAGGAACACGGCCGACTGGCCGGTCGCCCCGTTCACTTTCTCGGCGAGGATGCGGCCGAGTTCGGCGTTCTCCTCGGCAGTCGTCCGCATCAGCGTCACCTGCGGGTTGTGGACGTGGAGGTGGCGGTCCCGGAACTCCTCCGGGACGTCGTCTTTCGGCCCGAAGTTGACCATGTCCAGCGCCCCGGTGGAGACGACCTGCGGAATGCCCTTCTCTCCCGCGGCCTGGAGGCGGTCCGGGCCGGCACTCAGGACGCCCCCGACCAGTTCGTCCGCGAGTTCGGTCGTGGTCACGTCCAGGACGCCGTCGATGACGCCCTGTTCGACGAGGTTCTCCATCGCCTGTCCGCCGGTTCCGGTCGCGTGGAAGACGATGACCTCGTACCCGTTGTCCTCCAGGTACTCGCGGGCGCGCTTGACGCAGGGCGTCGTGACGCCGAACATCGTCACGCCCACGGTCGGTTTCTCGGGGACGTCTACGTCGGGTTCGTTCGCGACCATCCCGACCATCGCGAGGGCGGCGTTCGAGATGATGCGCCGCGACAACTGGTTCAGCCCCTCGATGTCAGCCACCGAGTACATCATCATGACGTCCCGGGACTCCACGTAGGGCCTGACGTCGCCGGAGGCCATGGTCGAGACCATCAGTTTCGGGACGCCGTAGGGGAGCGCCCGCATCGCCGTGGTGGCGATGGAGGTGTTCCCGGACCCGCCCAGGCCCAGGACGCCGTCGAGCGCCCCGTCGTCGTGGAGTCGCTGGGCGACGACCGCCGCGCCCCGACCCATGGCGTCCATCGCCTCCCCGCGGTCCGCGTCGTCCCGGAGGTGGTCGAGCGTGGTGTCCGCGGCCTCGGCGACCTCCGCGGCGGTCGTATCCGGTTCGAACGCGGGGTCGTCCATCACGCCCGTGTCCACGACGTGAACGTCCAGTCCCTGTCCCTGGAGCACCTCACGGGCGAACGCTATCTCTTCGCCTTTCGTATCGAGCGTTCCGACGATGACGACGCTCATTCTCAGAGGTCTATCTCCTTGAACTCGCGCGCCTGGTTCTCGATGGCCTCCTCGGTCGGCAGTCGCTCGATGCTCGACGCGCCGAAGAATCCGACCACGCCCTCCGTGTTCTCGAGGACGTGCGCTGCGTCGTCGGGCCACGCGATGGGACCGCCGTGGCAGATGACCATCGGTTCGTCGCTGACCTCCCGGACCGCGTCGTGAATCGACTGGACCCTGTCGGCCGCCTCCGGGAGGTCCAGGGCCGTCTCCGCGCCGATGTCGCCGCTCGTGGTCAGGCCCATGTGCGCGACGACGACGTCGGCGCCGGCCTCGGCCATGTCTCTGGCCTGGTCCTCGTCGAAGACGTACGGACAGGTGAGCATGTCCTTCTCGTTGGCCAGGCGAATCATCTCCACCTCCTTCTGGTAGCTCATCTCGGTCTCTTCGAGGTTCTGGCGGAACGTCCCGTCGATGAGGCCCACCGTCGGGAAGTTCTGCACGCCGGAGAAGCCCATCGACTTCAGTTCGTCGAGGAAGTAGTCCATCTCGCGGAACGGGTCGGTCCCGCAGACCCCAGCCAGGACCGGCGTGTCCTCGACGATGGGAACGACCTCCCGTGCCATCTCTGTTACAATCTCGTTGGCGTCGCCGTAGGGCAACAGTCCGGCGAGCGACCCGCGGCCGTTCATCCGGTAGCGTCCGGAGTTGTAGATGATGATGAGGTCGACTCCGCCGCGTTCGGCGAACTTCGCCGAGATACCCGTGCCCGCTCCGGCCCCGATGACGGGGTCGCCGGCGTCGACGGTGTCTCGAAGCTTCTGCAGGGATTCTTCTCTGGTGAATTTCATCGGTGTGGCACCATCACGAACTATCGCCCAGGATTGATAAAACTGTAATCCTCCGGGGCGGACGGCGCGGCCGCTCACCTCGGCGTCGCGGCGAGACCGGAAGGCCCCGACGTACCGTCGGCCCGGAGGGCGTCGGCGTGCTGGCGGAGGGGACGGCGAGTGAGCCTCGGCGCGGGGGACCTGGGCGACGCCGTCACTCGATTCGCGTGACGTGCCCGAAGTCGTCGACGGACATCACCGAGTAATCGACAGACAGCGTGTCCCTGGTGGCTCGAATCTTCCCCACGAACGTCGAGATGTCGTCCAGGTTCCCCTCGAGGACGAACAGCTCCATGCAGAACGCGTCCCCGACGTGTGTGTGGAAGTTCGACGAGACCAGACCCTGGTGGGTGTGCCGGAGTTCCATCATCCGCTCTTCGACGGTGGTCGTCTCGTAGTTGAACACCACCGTCACCAGCGCCATGAGCGTCTCTCCCACCAGCCGCTGGTCCTCGAACTCCTCTAGCAGGTCCCGGGAGGCCTCTCGTATCACTTCGCTTCGACCGGTGTAGCCGTGCTTCTCGGCGAACGCGTCGATGCGCTCCAGCAACTCCTCGGGCATCGAGACGCTTACGACGGTCATATATTAACTACCCTCCGGTAGTTTATTAATTATTGTTATCTGTGCGCCGACCCGCCTGTGGTCACTCGGTCCCGCCGCGCAGTCGGTAGCGCGCCCGTACCCGGGGTCACACGGTGGTCGCTTCCGTCTCGACCAAACGCAATCGACGCCGTCGGCTCACGATGGAGAGACGACCCGCGTCGCTCTGGGAGCTATCAGAACTCGCTGCGCAGCTTTCGGGGGGAATCGGGCGACTCGCACCGCTCTCGGACTGGGTGGACGGCGCTACTCTCGCCGACGGCGGTCACTCGCCGCGCGACCGCTCGACCGGTTCGGGGGCGCTCAATCGTCGGCCGCTTCGTGCGCCGCCTCTGGCGAGTCCGCCGACGCGGCGGGTGCGGCGTTCGCAAGGTACTCTTCGAGCGCCGCAGAAACCATCTCCGACCAGTCCTCGAACTCGGTGCGAGACGCCACGTACCGGTCCCACTCGTAGTCCGGGATGTCCTGGAACGGTTCGGGCGATTCGACGTCGAAGTCGCTCTCCAGGACGAACGCCTCGATGCTCTCGGCGTCCGTGTGTTCGTCCATCCACCGCTCCGGGAACAGGTCGTCGAGCGAGATAGCGCCGCCGAGGCCACCCATCGCGTTCGTGACCTCGCTTGCGAGTTCCGACCGGCCAGCCATGTGGAACAGTGTGGAATCCCCGCCGTAAATAATGTCCGCATCGAGTATCGTCGCGGGAGTGTGTGCCAGACGGCCACGATTCCCCCGAAGCTATTGGGACCCGCGGCGTGCATCCGCCATGGTCGACGGCAGTGCGGGGTCAGACGCCCGTCCGGTCGAAGAGCGCGTCGGAGACCGCCTCCGGGCGGCCGGCCACACGCTCGCGCTCGCGGAATCGCTCACCGGCGGCCTCGTCGGGTCGCTCGTCACCGACGTCCCGGGGTCCAGCGACTACTTCGACCGCGGGGTCGTCGCCTACTCGAACGACGCGAAACTCACCGCCCTCGGGGTCGACAGGGAGGCCCTCGACAGACACGGCGCCGTCTCGGCACCGGTCGCGCGGCAGATGGCGCGGGGCGTCCGCGACGCCGCGGAGACCACCTGGGGCGTCGCCACAACCGGCATCGCCGGCCCGACCGGCGGGACGACGGAGAAACCAGTCGGCCTGGTCTTCGTCGGCGTGGCCCACGCCGGCGACTGGGGCACCGAGACGTCGTTCAGCCGGGCTCACCGGTACGAGTTCGCGGGCGACCGGTCGGCCGTGAAAGCGGCCAGCGCCCGTCAGGCGCTCCGGGACCTCCTCGACGCACTCGACGACGTCCCCGACGGTGCCGACGAGTGAGTGCCCTCGCCCGGTCGGCACCGACGGACAGAGCGCCGCTGTCCGAACGATACCGGTGACCGCCAGGTCGACGGGCCTTTGTCCGCTCCCCCGCGATTGGGCGACATGAGCGACGACACCGACGCGGGCGACACGTTCCGCGTGGGCATCCGGGTGACCGACGCGGAACTCGAGTTCCTCGTGAACGTTCCCTCGGACATCGACTCTGGGTGGACGGACCCGGCTGAGTTCCAGCGACTCGTCGAGGCTGTCGTGTGGGACAAACTCGACCGCGAGTCGGTGCTCCGGACCATCGCCGACAGGCGGTCTCCCGGGGATACCGTCGTCCTCGGACGGGTTACGCTCCGACCCGACGGGACAGTCGTCGACTACGCCCTCGACTCGCCCGCCGAATCGTGACGCGCCTCGACCCGACCGGCGACGACGCGCCCGCCTCTATCGCGGCCGTCCAGCGAGCAGCGCTGGAACGGGCCGTCCTGGGTGACGGAGCGACGCGCCGACATCTCGCACTCGCGGGCGCGCTCGAACCCGCCCGCAGGTCCACCTCCGGCGCGGGCGACGCAGTCCGCGACGCGGTGGCGAGCGTCCTCGTCACCACCGTCGCGGCCAGCGCACTCGCCGCCGCGGGAAGCGCCGGCGACTCGCTCGCGGAGGCCGAACGCCCCGTGTCCGCGGCAGGACCGTGGTCTCCCGGCGGCCCCGACCGCGGAACGAATCCCGTCGTCGACGGCGCGGCCCTGGCTCACCGCAGACTCGGCGTCCCCCTCGACCGAATCGCGGTCCTCGCCGACGTCAGTCCCGCGGCCGTCCGGCGTGCGGTCGACGCCACCGCCGAGCGCGAGTGAGTCAGTCGGCGCGCCTGACGCGGACGGTGCCGGCGGCCTCGACGACGACGTGGTACCCCTGGACGACGAACTCCACCGACGCGTCGTGTCCCGTCTCGCCCTCGTGGGGGAACACCTGGTCCAGCGCCTCCGGGTCGACGATGTCGCGTAGTTTCCACTGCTCGGCGGCGATGCCGACGTGCTCCAGCGCCCGCGCGACGGCGATGTCGGCGGTCACGTCGCTTCCGTCGTACTCGGCCAGCCACTCGGATTCCCGCGGCTGGCGCTTCCGGTTCACGTTCTTGCTCATCGGACCGGCCCTCCACTGGTCGCGTCCAGGGCCACGCTGCGACGCGTCCGCTCTCGACGTTCTCGGGAGACGACGCGGGTCTCGCTGGGGGTAAACGCGGGTTCCTGACGCGTCTCGCGTCGGCGGTACGTGCCGATTCGTGGCCGCGCCACCTCGGGCGCGTCCACCGTTCGCGGTGGGGTCGTCACAGCGTCGTGCCTGTTCATCTCGTCGTACCATATCGAGACGAACTCCAAAAACCCGGATTTCGCTGAATCAGGTTTCCGTCGGTTTGTCCCGGTTTGCCGCGATTAATCCGACCTTTACGTTCGACGCGGGTCGGTGCAATCACCACGGACTCGCCGGTATCGCTCTCCTGAAAGCCTCTCCTGCAGGCTTTCGGGACCGTCCGGTTTCGGTCGTCACTCCGCCCGTCGCTGCTGCGTCTCGCGTTCCACTCTCAATACTGCCGCTCGTGTCTATTATTCAACCAAATTTAAGCACTGGATTTATTAGCTCTCTCGATACATAGTTTTCTGTGAACGTTCCGTTCGACGGCCGGACTGCGGTCGCTCACCCACAGTCTGACGCTCTGTGCGTCGGTGACTGGCCGTGAGCGAGGAGCCGCCGGCGGTGCTCGTCGTGGAGGACCAGCGCGGACTCGCGGACCTGTTCTCGTTCTGGCTGGTCGACGACTACCCGGTACGTACCGCGTACGACGCCGTGGAGGCCCTCGACATGCTCGACGACGACGTGGGCGTCGTCCTCCTCGACCGGCGGATGCCGGACATGACCGGCGACGAGTTCCTCCGGCGCATCCGGAGCCTCGGATTCGACTGTCCGGTCGCTATCGTCTCTGCGGTCACGCCCACCGTCGACATCCTGGAGATGGGGTTCGACGACTACCTCGTCAAGCCCGTCTCGCGCGACGAACTCCGGCAGACCGTCGAGCGACTGCTCGACCGTCGCGCGTACGAGGTGCAGGTCAGGGAGCTGTTCTCCCTGCTGGCGAAACAGGCGGCGCTCCAGGAGACGCACTCGGAGACCAAACTCGAACGGAAAGACGAGTACGAGACGCTCATCGACCGCATCGAGGTGCTGAAGACGGAGACGGGGTCGATGGGGGCGTCGTTCAGTCACGACGACTTCCGCGCGACCCTCGCCCGACTCGAAACCACCTCGCCCTCGTTCGAGGCGTCACAGGAACAGTTCTTCCCCGACCCGGAGTCGTCCGAGAACGGCCGCGACCAGTCGCCTCGCTCGAACTAGGATCCGGCCGTCGCGTTCGAGGCAGTCTGACTCTCGGGAGGCGAGTGGCGTCGCTGAATGCAATCGTTCGCACCCGTCTGGCGCCACTGGCGACTGTAGATGCGGGCCGTACCGCCGGCGTCGTCACTGACGGCGACGGCTACGGCCGGCGCCGCGAGGGCCGGACGGCCCGGCGGCGTCGGCGGCGAGCGACCGTTCACGGTGCGGTCGCTGACGGACGGTGAATACGGTATGAGGTATGAATGGTGAGGCGGCGAACTGCCGTTCCCAGAGGGTCGCCCACTCCAGTACTTGCCAGCACGCAGGCGAGCTTAACTTCCGTGTTCGGGATGGGTACGGGTGTTTCCCCGCCGCTCTGGCCGCC
>JBEPXT010000019.1:0-40748 GCA_041641795.1 Salinigranum sp. | reverse complement strand
GAGTCGAGGACGACGTCTTTCAGCGTCGTGACCTCGCGCGAGCGACGCTCCGGACGCTCGACGGCGCCCTCGTCACCCGCGTCCGCCCCCCTCTCGTCGGTACGGGCCATCGACGGGTGTTCTCGAACCGGGGATGAAAACGTTGCTCCCCGAGTATCAAAGGCGATAGCACCGCGGTCCGTTGGGGGGCGTCTGACTCGTCCCGGGCCTGTGGAGTGTGGTTCCTTCTCGACGATTGTGGACGTTAGTGATTGTAATATTCGCTCCTCGAACCGTATCGTCGAAGCGACACCTCTGGACGATAACTCCCTCGATGACGAGATTCGTACCGCCCCCTGAGGTATTCACTCGGGCGATTCCCCCACTTCGTCACGTATTCGGATCCGTCCACTCGACTCTCCTCGCCGCTTCCCGTCTCGCCGCCTGTACTTCTCCGATGTTTTCTCTCGCCCGCGTTCCTGCCGTTCCTCGGCTCGGGCACTCACAGCAGTAGCGCGCTCGAGGGTCGCGGACGTCCTGCGATGAGGATACAATTATTAATCTCGACGGGGCGTTCTGCCCCGACTGAGGACTCCGACCGTCGGGGAACGTCTCGTCGCTCGGGGTCAGTTCCGGAGCGCGGGCGGCACCGTCTCGCCCGCGCCGAGGTCGGTGGCGACGGTTCTGAGTCGGTCGGCGAGTTCGTCGGTGATGGGAATGCCCCGCTCGGACCGACGGTCGGCCGTTCGGTACTCGGATTCGCCCGGGAGGAGCGTCTCCTCCCCCGCGGCGCCGTGCCCCAGCGGAACGTCCGGGGAGAACTCGGTCTCCCGGATGTACGCCGCCATCGCGGCGACCCGTCGCTCGCAGCCGTCGACGGTGGTGAACCGCGTCGGGTCGACGAACAGAAACATCGCCGCGTTGCTGGTCCAGTCGGGGTCCGCTTCGCCGGCGGTCAGCGCATTCCCGACCATCCCCGCGACCAGTTCGGTCACGAACGAGAGTCCGAAGCCCTTGTACCCGGCGTCGCGGCCGCCCAGCGGGAGGAGTGCGCCGTGGCCCGCCTCGAACCTCGCGGCGTCCGTCGCAGGCGCCCCGTCTGCCGTCGTCGTCCACGCCGCCGGAACCGGCTCACCGGTCTGTTCTCGCTCGCGTATCTTCCCGTGTGCGACCTGGCTGGTCGCCATGTCGACGACGACGGGAAACGGGAGCGCGTCGAACGTCGGGACGCCGAACGCTATCGGGTTCGTCCCCAGTCGGCGCTGGGCGCTGCCCGCCGGGGCGACTGTCTTCCCGCCGCCCTGGTGATTGACGAAGGCGCCGAACAGGACCCCGTCGTTCGCCGCGCGCTCCGCCCACTCGCCGATTCGACCGAGGTGGGTCGCGTCGCGGACGCCCACCACGCTACAGCCCGCATCGTGCGCCAGCGACGTCCCGACGTCGACCGCCAGGCGGCCGACGGCCTGACCGAACGCAGACCGGCCCTCGACCAGTGCGGTGACGTCGGTCAGGTGGTCCGGTTCCGGTCGCGCCTCCGGGCGTATCGCCCCATCGGCGACCATCCGGGCGTATATCGGAACGCGGAGCACGCCGTGGGAGCGATGGCCGCGGCGGTCTGCGTCCACGAGGGACGCGGCCACCGACGCGGCGGTGTCGGGCGGGGCGCCCATCCGCCTCACCAGGCCGGCGACGAACTCCTGGAGTTCGGTCGGGGCGATTCGCGTCACGGTCGGTCCCGGACGGGGAACGCGCTCATCGTTCCCTCCGCGTACTCGTCGGGCGTGTGATGCCGTCGCACGGTCACGTCCTGGCTTTCATGACCGCCAGGACCGGCACCGGCGCGTCGAGCAGGACGCTCTGGGTGACGCTGCTGAAGATGGCCTTGCCCACGGGCGAGCGCTTTCGGCCACCCACGACGATGTACTCGGCGTCGTGTTCCGCCGCGTAATCGACGACCCGCGGCGCGGCGTCGCCGACCAGTCCGACCGTCTCGTGGTCCAGGTCGACGTCCGCGGCGGCCTCTTCTGCGATTTCTGCAGCAATCTCTCGGATACGGTTGACTTCTATCGCTTCGCCGGTCTCGCTGACGCTCGTCCGTTCGAGTTCGACGAACCGGTTCCGGGAGAGGACGTGGACGAGATGGAGTTCCGTGTCGAACGCGTCGGCCAGTTTCGCTGCCTCGGCGACGACACGGCGCGCGTGCTGTGAGTCGTCGACTGCGGCTACCACTGTCATGGTCTATCAATTAACAGACGACGCATTAAGCGTTCGGACGCCGGCGGGTGATGCGGCCGGTCACTCACCCATCGCCGCGTCCATCGACCCGCGGTCCACGCGGTAGACCAGCGCGTCGCAGTCCACACACCTGACCGTGTACGACTCGCCGGGCCAGCAACACCCGTCGCCGGACTCCTCGCCGAACTCGACGGCCGACCCGCAGGCGGGACAGGCCGGCGTGAACACCCTGAGCGTCGAGAGGACGGTTCCGCGATGCCCCGCATCGACGTCCGTCCAGCGCCCGTAGCGGGCGGCCAGTTCGGCGCTCGCCGTCGTATCTGCCACCAGCGCCTCCCTGGACACCCACTGGCCGACGGCGTTCCCGTCCACCGTCGCGCCGACGGTACTCCCGTCGCCGCGGGATTCGAGGTCGATTCGGCTCGCGTCCACGCCCAGCAACGACGCCAGCTCGTCCGCCACGGCGTCGTCGTCCAGCGACCCGCGGAGCGCTTCGAGGCGCTCGCGCCAGCCCTCCTCGAACTCCGCCGTCAAACAGAGGTCGTCACCGCAGTCGGTCAGGACGCCCGCCGCCTCGAAAACACGGTCCGGCGGCGGCGCGAAACGCTCCGTCGATGCACCGGACGAGGGGCCGCCGGTGGTCCCGGACGGACCTGGACCTGCGGACGGATTGTCGTCGTCGGGTGCAGCGTCGTTCGCTACCGAGTCCCCGGCCGGGACTCGGCCGTCGGTCCCTCGGAGTCCGGTCGACTCGCTTCCGGCACCCGGTTCCTTCCCGAGGCGTTCGAGGACCCACCGCGGGACGTACTGCTGTGTCAGTTCGGGCGTCCCCGGGACGAGGTACCCTCGAAGGTAGACGAGAGTGAGGGACGCCGCGACCACCGCGACGCCAGCGACTGGGGACACGAGCGCGGTCAGGCCGCCCGCGATGAGGCCGATTGCGACGTTGAGCGCCGTACAGGGCGCACACCGGTTCGCCCCCGTGTACTCGGGCCGCCGGAGCGGCGAGACGATAGTCGAAGCCAGGCGTGAACGCATCGCAGATTCATCGCACGGGACGGGCGATAAATCCTGTGGTGAGGTAGCATCACTCTCGACGAGGACCGACCCGGTCGCCTCGCGGAGTCGACGACGGGAGTCAGGAGCGTGGTCCGACGGTGCCCGCCGCCGTCCACGAGTTCGCCACGGCACGTGGGAGTGAACGCCACCCGACGACCGCGGCGGAAGCCGCGGCAGGTGAGTTCGGGGTGCCTCAGGCTGTCTCCGCACGCCACTGGGCGAGTTTCGTCCGCAGATACGGCCCCGCCAGGATGACAACGGTCGCCACCACCAGCAGGAGCGACAGCGGGTCCTCGAGGAAGACCATGAACGACCCGCCCGAGATGCGCAGCGACCGATAGAGGTTCTCCTCGGCGATGGGGCCGAGAATCGCGCCCAGGACGAACGCGATGACCGAGAAGTCGTGCTTCTTCATGAAGTACCCGACCATGCCCAGGACGAAGATGGTCCAGACGTCGATCCAGTTGTTCCTGAGCGCCAGGGCACCCAGCGACGATAGCACGACGATTATCGGGATGATGATGTCGGTGTCGACCTGCGTTAGATACCCCGTCCGGGGGACGACGAGCAGCCCCACGATGAGGATGACGACGTTCCCGACGAACAGGGCCAGCAGGACGCTGTAGGTGATGTTCAACTGCGTGGTGAACAGGTCCGGTCCCGGTCGGAGGCCGTGCATGATGAGCCCACCCAGCAACACCGCCGTCGACCCGCTGCCCGGGATGCCGAACGAGAGGGTCGGCACGAGCGCGCCGCCGACGGTTCCGTTGTTCGCGGCGTCGGTGGCGATGACCCCCTCCTCGGCTCCGTTGCCGAAGCGCTCGGGTGACTTCGAGGACCGCATAGCCTCCCCGTAGGAGATGAAGTTAGATATCGACGCCCCCGACCCGGGAACCGCACCGACGATGATGCCGATGAGCGACGACTTGAGGACGACGATGGGGTGTTTGACGATGGACCTGAGTCCGTCCATCACGCTCCCCTCGAGTCCGGTTTCGGACTTCGAGACCTGCTTCTCTTTCGCCAGCCCGACCATCTCGGCGATGGCGAACAGGCCGATGAGGATGGCGATGTAGTCGAGTCCGTCGTACAGCGCGATGAGCTCGAAGGTGTACCGCTGGACCGGGACGGTGGGCGCGACGCCGATGGTCGCCAGCAGCAGTCCCAGCGCCCCCGCGGTCAGCCCCTTCACGGTCGAACCGGTCGTGACGACGGTAATCATCGACAGCCCGAGCACCGCCATCAGGAAGTACTGGGGGGAGCCGAACAGCAACACCAGCTCGACGAGTATCGGCGAGATGAGTATCAGCACCAGCACCGCGATGACCCCGCCGATGGCCGACGAGACGGCCGAGATGACCAGCGCGTTTATCGCCTTCCCCTGGCGGGCCATCGGGTACCCGTCGAAGGTGGTGGCCGCGTCGCCGGCGGTCCCGGGGACGTTCACCAGAATCGACGGAATGGAGCCGCCGTACATGGCCCCGCTGTAGATGCTGATGAGCAGGATTATCGCGTCCGCCCCGTCCAGCGGAAGCGTCAGTGGGAGCACGATAGCCATCCCGAGCGTGGCTCCGATGCCCGGCAGGGCGCCGAACAGTATTCCGAGCAGGACGCCGAGGAGAATCCAGATGGGCGTCTGCCCGCTGACGATTATCTGGAACGCCTCGCCCAGCGTCTGCACTATCGCGACCATCTAGAGGCCTCCGAGGAGCAGGCTGAACGAGAACAGTATACCCTCGTCGACTGGCGTGTTGAGGACCGCCTGGAACCCGTAGGCTACGCCGAATCCCAGCACCGCCAGCAGTATCGACAGCAGCCACGGCTGCCGGAACCAGCGGGAGTACACGACGATGAACACGGGGGAGACCCACAGCATCCCGAAGAGGAACGACGCGAGGAGATACAGGCCGATAATCACGCCCGTGAACGTCGAGGGATCGAGCGGGCGGTCGTCGTCCGTCTCCCAGTCGCTCGTGGCCGGGTCGGTCTGGTCGGCCGCCGAATCGTCGCTGTCTCCCTCGGACATCTCCGTGACGGTATCGGGCGTACGGATGAGCTTCGTGTCCTCGGCCACGAACGTCCGTATCGACGACGGCAGGTAGTCCTGGAAGAGCAACAGCAGCGACCCGACGAGGACCACCCCGCCGGTGAGTCGGGGGAACCGCCCGGCCGTCGGCCCGAACGTGAACGACTGGGCGACCATCACTCCGGCCACGACGGCGAACAGCAGGGCGAGCGCGCGTTCCGAGTTTACTTGCACCCTCATCTACGTGGCGATTAGCTCTGTGCCGCTTCTCGGATCTGTTCGATGTCGACGCGCTTGGGAATCTGCTCGAGTGAGTTCTGCAGCAGTTCGTTCGCCGCCTCCGGACCGTTGAACGTGAGGCCGTTGCCCGTCTCCTCGGACCACGACTGCAGTTCGTCGCTCTGGACGGCCTGTTCGACGGCGTCGGCCATCACCTGAATCTTGTCGCTCGGCGTCTCGGGGGGCATCCACATCGCCCGGTTGAGGCCGCCGATGTAGTCGATGTTGTCGAATCCCTGTTCCGTAATCGGCTGGGCGTCGGGGAACACGGTGCTCCCGCCGCTCATGAGGACGCCCACCACGTTCGCGCGCCCCGAGTTGACGACGCCCTCGACGGCCAGGTCCGACCCGATGCTCACGGGGATTTCGCCCGAAGCGACGGCCTGTCCGGCCGGCGCACACCCGTCGTAGCCGACGTAGTTCTCCCACTCCATCCCGAACTGGTCTTTCATCACGAGCGCGGCGACGTGGTTCAACCCGCCCTGGGCCTGGCAGCCGCCGATGTTGGAGAACTCCCCGTTGTTGTAGCGTTCGACGAGGTCCTGCATCCCCTCTATCTCCTGGTCGGCGTTGGCGATGAGGACGTACGGCGTCGTCGCGTACGTACAGACGCCCTCTATCTTCGAGAGGTCGTAGTTCGGCTCGAACACCAGGTACGAGAGGGGCGTCGACGGCGGGTTGAACGCGCCCATCGTGTAGCCGTCGGGCTTGCCGTTCATTATCTGCCCCGCGCCGCGGAGCGACGCGCCGCCCGGCACGTTGTTGATCTGGACGTTGATGCTCAGGCTCTCGCTGACCTTCCCCATTATCTGGCGACCGTACGTGTCTGTGCCGCCGCCTTCGCTGAACGGGACGATGTACTCGACGGTGCTCCCCTGCTCGGGGTAGCCGCTCTGGTTGGACTGGGTAGTCCCCTCCGAGCCGTCTGTTTCGGTGCCCGTCGTTCCGCCGCCCCCGCCGTCGCCGCCGCCACCGTCGCCGCCTGTACCACCGTCACCGCCGTCACCGCCGTCGCCGCCGTTACCTGTGCACCCTGCCAGCCCCAGGGTCGTTGCAATAGATGCTGTTCCTGCGAATTTGACGAACTCTCTTCGCTTGGTCATGAGCTTCGCCCTGAAGCTATAGTATGCCACTATTTATAATTTAGCCATTTGTCAACACCCACCACGACCTGGAAAATTAGGCTCCGGTCCGGCACCGGTGCGCGTCCGGTCGCCGGACGGGTTAGATTTATTTAGGGGCCACCCGGTACTGCCACCGATGCAGTCGACGATAGCCAACAATGTAGCACTCGTCACGGGTTCGAGTAGCGGCCTCGGGAAGGCGTCCGCCGTCGCACTCGCGGAGCGCGACGTGAACGTGGTCGTGAACGGTCGGGACGCGGACCGACTCGAGTCGACCGTCGAGGAGATTCGACAGATAGGTGCGGGGGACGCGCTGGGGGTCCAGGGCGACCTGACCGACCCCGACGACGTCGTCAGCATGGTCGAAACCACCGTCGAGGAGTTCGGCGGACTCGACCACCTCGTCACCTCGGCCGGCGGGCCGCCGAGCGGTCCGTTCCTGGAGACGACCGACGAGGACTGGTACAACGCGTACGACCTGCTGGTGATGAGCGTCGTCCGCCTGGTCCGGGCCGCGTCCGACCACCTCCGCGCCGGTGACGGGGGGACCATCGTGACAATCACCTCCCGGAGCGTCAAGGAGGCCATCGACTCGCTCGTGCTGTCGAACTCCGTCCGGATGGGCGTCATCGGCCTCGAGAAGACTCTCTCGAAGGAACTCGCGCCCGAGGTCCGCGCCAACGCGGTGCTCCCCGGCCCTCACGAGACCGGGCGCATGCAGGACCTCATCCAGCAGGGAGTCGACCGGGGTGACTACGAGAGCTACGAGAAGGGACTGGACGAACGCGGGTCGGGCATCCCCCTCGGCCGAATCGGCGACCCGTCAGAGCTCGGCGAGGTGGTGGCGTTCTTGAGTTCCGAGCGGTCGAGTTACCTCAACGGCGTGGCGATTCCGGTCGACGGCGGCGCAGGCGCGTCGAACCTCTAGTCGCGCTTCACGGGACGTCGACGGCCATGTAGCGGTCGGGCACCGGTTCGCCCGCGAGTATCATTCTCACGTTGGACGCCAGCCTGTCGACGCAGGCCACGCTCGCAGACTCGGTGCGGGCGGCCATGTGCGGCGTCACGACGACGTTGTCGAACTCGTGGAGCGGTGAATCCGGAGACAGAGGTTCGGACTCGAACACGTCGAGACCCGCCCCGGCGATTTCTCCCGCCCGGAGCGCGTCGACCAGGGCCGCCTCCCGGACGATTGGCCCCCTCGCGGTGTTCACGAGCGTCGCCGTCGTCTGCATCCGCTCGAACTCGGGGGCTCCAAGCATGCCCCGCGTCTCCGGCGTGAGTTCCGCGTTCACGGTGACGAGGTCGGCCCGTTCGAGCAACTCGTCGAGGTCCACGAGGGTGACGCCCAGGATTTCGGTGTCCTCGGGCTGGACGTACGGGTCGTGTGCGAGGACGTCGACGTTGAACCCGCGCAGGAGGCCGGCGACCCGCGACCCGATGTTCCCGAACCCGACGATGCCGACGGTTCCCCCCGACAGTTGCGTCCCGAGTGGCGTCTCGTCTCGCCACCCGCCCTCGGATAGAATCTCCTGGCACTGCACCGTCCGACGAAGGACCGCGAGGGCGAGTCCGAGCGTGTGTTCCGCCACGGCGAGGGCGTTGATTCCCGGGGTGTGAGTCACCGGGACGCCGTGGGCCGCGGCCGCCTCGAGGTCGACGTTGTCGATGCCCGTTCCGAGTTTCCCCACGACGCGGAGCGACGACGATTCGAGTACCCGCCGGGTGACTTTCAGCCGAGACGTCGTGAACAGCACGTCCACTCCGTCGAGAGCGTCGAGCAGGGCGTCCTCGGATTCGTCGACGCCCACGACGGCTGTCACCGACGGCGGGAGTCGGTCGAGGAGTCGGTCTGTCGGCTGGACGTCCTGGTCGACGAGCGCGCGCACCATGCTACGACTGGGTCGCCCGACTGGAATCATAAAGGTTCCTCCGGGCCGGGGGTGGTCACTCGGTCCCTCGCTCCCCGTCGGGGTAATCTCTATATGCCGGTGTCCTCTCCCGTAGAGTATCCGTGGACTCCGACGACTGGACAGACGCGCCGAGACAGGTTCGACTGCCGGCCGACGTGCCCGTAACTCTCACCGAGGCGCTGGGGGTCGTCCTCGCCGGCGTCGTCCTCGTCGTCGGCACGCAGGTTTCTATCGTCGACGACGCGGCGGCCCAGCGCGCGATGGCGGTGTTCCTCTTCGCGGTGGTGCTCTGGTTGACAAAGCCGATACCGCTCGGCGTCTCAAGCGTCCTGAGCGTGACCCTGCTGGCCGTCCTCGGCGTGGTCGACTCGTTCGGGGCGGCGGTCGCTGGGTTCGCCTCTCGGCTCGTGTTCTTCCTCCTGTTGCTGTTCCTGCTCGGAAACGCCATCTCGACCGTGGGCATCGACGAACACGTCGCGGCGCGGTTGCTCACCGCGCGGACAACGCCCCGGGAATCGTTCGGGTTGCTCTCGCGGAACGTCCTCGTGCTCGCCTTTCTCATGCCGTCCGGAATCGCCCGGACCGTGACGTTCGTCCCCATCGTCAGCCGCCTCAACGACCTGTACGAACTCGACCGGGAGAACAACTTCCTCCAGTCGTCGTATCTGATGCTCGGGCAGGTCAACCCGATTGCCTCGCTCGCCCTGATGACCGGTGGCGGGATGGCGCTGCTCTCCTCCGAGATAATCCGCCGGGCCGCGGCGCCGATTTCGTGGCTCGACTGGGCGGCGTACATGATTCCGCCCGTCGCAGCCCTCTACGTGGCGAGCACGCTCACCATCGCCCGCCTGTTTCCCATCGACGACGTCGAGACGGTCGCCGTCGAGGAGATGTCGACGGCGCTGTCGCGCGACCAGCAGATTGTCGCTGCGGTGATGGCGGCGACTATTCTCCTGTGGGTCGTGGGGTCGGTCGCCGGGTTCTCGACCATCATTCCGCCGGTACTCGCGGTCACCGTCCTGGCCGCCCCCGGGGTCCGGGTCGTCACCGAGCAGGACCTCCGGGAGGTCAACTGGGGCATCCTCCTCCTGTTCGGGGCCGTCCTGTCGCTCATCGACGTGCTCTCGAACACCGGCGCGATGGACCTGCTGGTGGGGTCGCTCCTCGGTGCGGTTCCGCTCGCGTCGCTGCCCGCCTGGGTCGCTATCGCCCTCATCGTCGGCGGCGTCGTATTGTTCCGGTTGCTGTTCTCCACGGCGTCGGCCTGCCTGGCGATTACGCTCCCGGTCACCATCTCCCTCGCGGAGTCGCTGCAGTTCGACCCGCTGTTCGCGGCGCTGGCCGTCGTCATCACCGTAGGGTCGACGACGCTCCTCCCGTTTCACCTGCCGACGGTGCTCATCGTCGCCGAGCAGTATCCGTCCCTCCGCAACCGGGACGTGTTCACCGTCGGCGTGGTCACCCTGACCTACGCCGTCCTGGTCGTCGCCCTCAGCTGGGGGCTCTACTGGCCGCTGCTCGGGTGACTGCCGCTTCTCCGGTCGTCGGGCGACGGTCGTCTCTCCGGCCCCCGGCCGACCGTCGTCTGACCACTGCCGACAGGCCGGGGAGGCCAGGCCGAACGGTCTCCCGGCGCCTATCGCTCGACGGTCCGCGAACTGTCCGCGAACCGGTCGATTGCCGCCTCGTCCAGTTCGACGCCGAGGCCGTCGCCCTCCGGAAGCAGGGCGTGGCCCGCCTCGAACGCGAGTTCGGAGAACGGCTCCTCGCGCATCTTGAGCGGCCCGACCGACTCGATCGGACCGAAGACGTTGTCGTGGGCGGCCGCCAGCTGGCACTCGGCGCTCGTCGCCGGCGTCAGACCGAAACCGTGGCCCAGAACGCACGAGACCCCCGCGAGCGCCGCCGCGTCGAGTACCTCTCGCGTCTGACGGACGCCGCCCATCCGGAGAATCTTGACCTTGATGCGGTCGGCGGCCCCCGTCCGCAGAATCTCGAACGCGTCAGCGGGCGTCAGGATGCACTCGTCGGCCATGATGGCCGTCGACGTCGACCGGGTGACTCGCCCGAGACCCTCGATGTCGTCTTTCGGTACCGGCTGTTCGAGGTGGACGAGCGGGAGCGATTCGAGTTCGCGCGCCACCCGAATCGCCGTCTCGACGTCGTAGCCGGCGTTCACGTCCGCCCGCACGGCCATCCCGTCGTCGGCGACGGCGTCGCAGACGGCCCTGACGCGCGCCACGTCCTCGTCCGGGTCGCCGCTGAGTTTTATCTTGAGCGACCGGTACCCCTCCTCGTACCACTCCCGCGCGGCCGCTGCCATCGCGTCGGGGTCGTCGATGCCGACCCACCCGTTCAGGGGAACTCGGCGCCGTCGCGCCCCCCAGAGCATGTCGGCGAGTGACTGCTCGTGTCGTCGCCCGAACCAGTCGAGATACGCCATCTCGAGTGCGCAGGCCGCGTTCGGTGCCTCTCTCGCGTCGGCCAGCAGGTCCGCGAGCGCGTTCGGATGCGCCGGCTGAGCGTCCAGAAGCGCCGGGAGCAGGTCTTCCAGGAGCGACTCGGCTATCTCGTCGTGTGTCTGACGGGAGTACCCAGGCGTCGCGTCGGCGGTGCCGACGCCCCGAATGCCGTCGCCCTCGAGGACGACGAGCACAGACTCCATGGTGGTGAACTCGCGGTGGTGTGCGCTCCCGTAGGACGCGTTCATCGGGACGCGAAGTCGGTGGACCGTCGCAGAATCGAGCGTCATCGTGGTCAGGCCCGTTCGTCGAGGAGGTCCGTTCGGAGGCGCCCGTCCTCGACGACGACGAGGTCGTCGAGCCGAATCGTCGGCCGGCGGACGACGCCGTCGAGGTGGATGTCGCTCTTCGTCGTCCCGCCCAGCGACTCGTTGTCGCCGATGGCGAAGTGCATCGTTCCGGCCCGCTTCTTGTCCTCGGCCAGGTTCCCGATGAGTTTGGCTTCCGGGTTGGTCCCGATGGCGAACTCGGCCAGGTTGCCCGCGTTCTCGTCGCTCCGGTCGAGGATGTCGCGCAACTGGTCGGCCTCGTCGCCTCCTCGCACCTCGGTCACGAACCCGTCTTCGAATTCGACCGTTATCGGCTCGTCCAGTTTCCCGATGTTGTCCATCGAGACGTCGAAGACGACCGTTCCGTTCGCGGTTCCCTCGACGGGATGGGTCGGCGACTCGCCGGGCGGCAGCGTCGCGAATCCGTACTCCTCGTGGAAGTACCCGTCGAGCGAGAACGCCTGGGTCCCGTCGATGCTGAACGCGATGTCCGTGCCCTCGTCGCTCGTCACCGCCGCGTCGGAGGCGTCCGTCAGTATCTCCGCGAGTGCTTCCGTTCGCTTTCGAAGCCGCTCGAAGTCGACGCGCATCGCGCCCTCGACCATCATGTCCTCGGTGACGCTCCTGAGGACGCCCACACGGGTTCCCTCCTCGGCAGCGCGGAGACGGGCGCGAGTGTGCGTAATCGCGTGCGTCGTGCAGGTGAACGCCACGTCGGCGGCGACCATCGCGTCGGCGACGGTGGCCGGCGGTTCGTTCCCGTGACTCTCCAGGAGCGGCATGATGGCGGTCACCGTCTCCGCCCCGGCCGCGTTCGAGGCGTTGGCGATGCTCCGTGCGACGCCAACCTTTCGCGGGTCTGTGATGACGAGCACCGATTCGCCCTCGGTCACGCCGAGACACTTCTCGACGATGTCGGCGGAGGTGCTGCTCATCTCGAGGTCCAGCATATCCTGTGGCATGTCACACTATGACGCAACGCACACCGAAATAAATCTGTGGGGGAAACCAACGTTTAAGACGTTCCGGGCGACGTGAACAGGTAGACGATGACAGCGGCAACTGACGCGGACAGTGTCTACAGAGCAGTGCGAGACCGACTCAAATCTACTCGGACGCGGTGGCATCGCTCCGACCGGGGATGGAAGGCCGTTGCGCTGGGGAGTGCCCTCCTGGGACTCGTCAAGGCCAACCTGTTCATTCCGTGGTGAGTCCCGGTGGCGAGACCGCTCCGTCGACTGCTCCCGGGCCTCGCTCTGCTCGTCGTGCTCGGACTCGCGGCGCGGACGGCGGCGTCGCTGCTCCCGTTCGGGAATCACCTGGTCCTCGCAGTCGTCCTGGGCGCGGTGGTCACGAACACCTACGGGCAGCCGTCGTGGGCCGAACCCGGCGTGTCCACGCACAAACTCCTCCTGGAGACCGGCATCGTCCTCATGGGCGTCCGCCTGGCGCTCGACGCCGTCCTCGCGGCAGGCCCGACGATTCTGGTCCTGGTCGTGGCCACTGTCGCGTTCACGCTCGTGCTGGTGGAGTTTCTCTCGCGGAACCTGTTCGGCCTGGCCGACAAGATCGGGTCGCTCATCGCCGCGGGGGCGGGTATCTGCGGCGTCTCGGCAATCGTGGCCGTGGCGGGCGGCATCGACGCCGACGAGGACCAGATCGCCTACGCCGTGGCGACGATACTGCTGTTCGACGCCCTCACGCTCGTCGCGTTCCCGGCCGCAGGCCAGTTTCTCGGGCTCTCCGACGTCGTGTTCGGCGTCTGGGCCGGCCTGAGCATGTTCAGCACCGGTCCCGTCGCCGCGGCGGGGTTCGCCTACTCGGAGACGGCCGGCCAGTGGGCGACGCTGACCAAGCTCACCCGGAACGTGCTCATCAGCGTCGCCGTCGTGGGCTACTCGGTCTTCTACGCCCGCCGGCAGGCAGACGCCGGGTCCATCGACTCGCGCGGCCGGCTCGTCTGGGACCAGTTCCCGAAGTTCGTCGTCGGGTTCGTCGCCATGATGGTCGTGGCCAACCTCGGCGTCCTCTCGCAGGCACAGGTCGCCGCCCTCCAGAACGGCTACCGGTGGCTGTTCCTGTTCGCGTTCGTCGGACTGGGTCTGCACATCCGCGTCGCGGACATGCGGTCGACCGGCGTGCGCCCCGTCCTCCTCCTCCTGACGACGCTGCTCGCGGTGAGCACCGCGGCGCTGTTCGCCGTCAGGGCGTTCTTCTCGGCCTGACCGGGTAGCGCGGTGCGGCGCCGCCGACCCTCTCGAGTCAGGCAATGGCCTGCCTGGAAACGACAGTGACCTCGGTGGCCGACTGAGGCTCACAGGCACGGCTGGCGGTGGTTTGGGCACGGGGGGAGGGCGAACTGCCCTCCCGCGATGTCAGATACTGATCCGAACGGCGTCGGTTCGTCGATGCTGTGCGTCGCTGCAGTCGGCCGTGTGTGCTCGGTCGTCCTGCCGTCTCACTCCACTCGCTCTATCGGGTTGGTGAGTTCGCCCACCTTCTCCACGCGGCAGGTGACCTCGCTCGCGTCGTCGAGCGTCCCGGTCGGCTGCGACGGGTCCCCCAGGGAGATGACGTCGTTCTCCTGGAGGCGAACGATTTTGCTCACGTGAGCGACGAGTTCCGCGACGGTCCAGTCCATCGTGTCCGTGGACCCCGAGACGACTACGTCGCCGTCCACGATGGCCTCGACCATCGTATCTTCGTCGATGGCGTCGGCCTCCAGCGGTTCGTACCCGGAGAGCGTGGGGCTGAACGTCGGGAAACTCTTGTATCCGCGTCCGAGGGAGCCCTCCTGGTCGGGGTACGGGTAGGCCGGAAACTTGCCCTTGGTCGTCACGTCGTTCGAGACGGTAAAGCCCTTCACCGCCTCCGCGGCCTCCTCGACCGAGGCCTGCCAGAGTCCGTCGCCGACGTCGTCGATGACGACGGCCGGCTCGGGCCCCGGGATGACGTCTTCGAGGTACGAGGGAATCTGAATCGGCTCCCCCTCGGGAATGATTGTCTGGTGCGGAACGGTCCACATGATGGGCCACTCCGGGTCACTGTCCTGTCGGCGGTGCGTCGAGAAGCTTCCGCCGAGTGCGATAAACGTGCCTATCTGATCTAGGTCGAACGTCTCCATGCGTCTTGAGACCTCATCACACTCATACGGGAGGGAGTATTTATACTTTCTCACCGGGTCCGGCGACCGCGTCGACACCCGGCCGCAGTTTTATTACAGCGCCCGTCAGACCACCGACATGGCACGTCATCCCAATCTGGACCGGTTCAACTCGCGACGCTCCACGGCGTACGCGCTGGACGGAGTCGTCGCCACGAGTCAACCGCTCGCCGCGGCGGCGGGTCGAGACGTCCTGCAGGACGGGGGGAACGCTTTCGACGCCGCCGTCGCGACGGCCGCCGTACTGAACGTCGTCGAACCGACGAGTACCGGCCTCGGTGGCGACGTCTTCGCGATGTACCGGACTGCCGACGGCGACGTGGGCGCGATGCGGAGTTGCGGCGGGGCCCCGGCGGGGGCGACGCTGGACGCGGTCCGAGAGGCGGCGGCCGACGAGCGCGGCGGGTCGCTGGACGAGACGACGATGCCCCTTACGGGACCGCTGACGGTGACCGTTCCGGGAACTGCCCGCGGGTGGGAGGCCACCGTCGAGCGATTCGGTCGGCTGTCGTTCGGAGCGGTGCTCCGGCCGGCCATCGAGTACGCCCGGGAGGGGTACCCCGTCACGGAGTTCATCGCCCAGAAGTGGACGCACGCCGACGACCTGTTCCAGGACAGGTACGCCCGCGAGACGTTCCTCCCCGCCGGGCGGCCCCCGCAAACCGGCGAGGTGGTCTCGTTTCCCGACCTGGCGGAGACGATGGAGGCGCTCGCCGAGGAGGGGGCCGACGCCCTGTACGAGGGCGAGATCGGCGAGCGTATCGTCGAGACGGTCCGCGAGGCGGGGGGACTTCTCACCACGGACGACCTGTCGGGATTCGAGACCGAGTTCCCCGATCCCGTGACGACGACGTACGGCGGCGTCGACGTCTACGAACTGCCCCCGAACAATCAGGGCCTCGTGGCGATAGAGGCGATGAACGTGGCCCGGGAACTCGCCGAGGAGGACGTCGACCCGGACTCACCGGAGCGCGTTCACCAGCTGGTCGAGGCGATGAAACTCGCCTTCCACGACGGGCACCACTACATCACCGACCCCGAGTACGAGGACGTCCCGGCGCTCGGCTCCAAGGAGTACGCGCGCGAGCGGGCGTCGCTCGTCTCTGACAGCGCCCTCGAAGACGTCTCGGCGGGACTGCCCAACGACCGGGCCGAAGACGCCGACACCGTCCTGTTGACCGTCGCCGACGCGGAGGGGAACGTCGTGTCGTTCATCAACTCGCTGTTCAAGGGGTTCGGCAGCGGCCTCGTCGCCGAGGGAACGGGCATCGCCCTCCAGAACCGCGGCCGGTCGTTCTCGCTCGACCCCGACCACCCGAACGTCATCGCGCCGGGCAAGCGACCGTTTCACACGCTCATCCCCGCCGTGGCACGGTTCGGGCGGGACGACTGGGCCGCGTTCGGCGTCATGGGCGGATTCATGCAACCCCAGGGACACCTGCAGGTCCTGACGAACCTCGTCGACAGGGGGATGCCCATCCAGGCCGCCCTCGACGAACCCCGGTGGCGCTACCGGACCGACGGAACGCTCGCCATCGAGGCCCGGGCCGACGACGCACTCCTCTCGGAACTCACCCGCCGAGGCCACGACGTCCGCGTCCTCGGTCCGGAGGCGTTCGGCGGCGGGCAGATAGCGAGATACGACGACGGCGTCCTCTCCGGCGCCACCGACCCCCGAAAGGACGGCACCGTCTCCACGCTCTGACGCGGAGACTGCCCCGCTGTTCAGCTCTGATGGACAGATTTATGTCTCCTCTCTATGCTATATGTTGGCATGAGCAAGCCAGAAAATCTCATACGGGCGACGGGGACCTCGTTCAGAATTATCGAAGCCCTCCGCGACCTCGAAGCGGCGGGGACCACGGACGTCGCCGACCACCTGGACATTCCGAAGAGTACCGCGCACAACCACCTCCTCACCCTCGTCGAACAGGGCTACGTGGTACGCGACGAGGACACGTTCGAGCTGAGTTTGCGCTTCCTCGAACTGGGGGAGTACGTGCGTACCGAGAACGAACTGTACCAGATTGCTCGACCCATCATCGACGAACTGGCGGAGGAAACCGGCGAGGTAGCGAATCTCGTCGTCCCGGAGGAGGGCCAGGGCGTCTACCTCTACAAGGCGATGGGCAACCGCGCCGTCCACCACGACACGCGACCCGGGAAGCGCATCGACCTCCACTGCACCGCGCTCGGCAAGTCGATTCTCTCCGCGCTCCCCCGGGCTGACGTCGAGGCGATAATCGACGAACACGGCCTCGAAGCCAAGACGAGCGAGACTATCACGGACCCGGAGGCCCTGTTCGAGGAACTGGAGTCGATTCGAGAGCGCGGGTTCGCAATCAACCACGGCGAGCGAAACGAGCGAGTTCGGTGCGTCGCTGCGCCCGTCGTCATCGACGGGCGGCCACTCGGCGCGATTAGCGTCTCGGGACCCCGGACGCGGATGCAGGGCGACCGACTGGAGTCCGAGGTGCCCGAACGGGTGCTCGAAGCGTCGAACGTCATCGAAATCAACGTCGAACACAACTAGCCCCGTTCAGCCTGTCTGAACGCCTCTGGCGCGGGTCCCCCCCCTCGCTCATCTCCGTCCTGTCCCGGTTTCCGTTGCGAATCGCTGTACGAACGGCACACTAGCCCGACGATTTCGACCGAATCGACTCACCGGCCGAGACTTTCGTTCACTGCTGCTGAACGCAGTCGGCGCGGGGCAGTCGTTCACGGAGTCACTCGGATGTGAATTACGTTGATACGCGTGTAAAGCAACTGCCGCACGTCCGGGGCTCCGCTGGTCCCGCGGCCGGCCTCACGGCGACCCAAACAACGAAACGGACCGCGGCCTGTTCGTCACAGTCCTATCTCTGTAAAGCGTCCCCGAGGTTGACGTGGTGCATCGCACACGGAGTGCTCCCGGGCGACATATTTCTTTTTGGACACACGCGTATCCGCAACGTGTGGCGTGTCCATCTCCCGCGAGGTGACTCATCGAGTCGACGGAAAAAAGGGCCAGTTCTACCCACTACGCTGCCCACTTATACAATTTTTCCGTCGCTCACCCGTGTATTATCACGACTTTTTCAGTCGTTGCGGTGTCCCGGTCGACTGCCGCTCCGTCCCGAGACTCTTCGTGCCGATAAACCATCTAATCAACTCTGTCCGGTTCGCTTTCGAGTCGTTCCGTTCGGTCAGTTTCTCGTTCACCGGCGCTCTGCGACGTGCTCCAACCACTCGGGGAGCGTCGCCTCGTCGATGTTTCCCTCGACGGTACTCTCCAGGTCGTCGATGTCGATGCCCATGTCCTCGACGACGAGAGATCCGGTGACGTCGCCGTACCCGGCGAGCGACCCGAGCAAGTACTCGTGCGCTCCCGTCCGTACCGATGACGAACTCGTCTCACGCTGTCTCGATGCGAGTTCGCTCCGGGCTGTTTTCGCGACCGGTGGCGGTGACAGTCGTCAGCGCGGAGGCGGATTTCGATACCGACCCCCACTCAGGCTCGGTGACACCCGTGCCGTGCCATCCGGGAACTGCGCTCGCGCTGACCATCAGCCTGCGGTGACTGTCGCGGGTCTCAGCACCCGCAGATACCCTTATTCACCGGGAGACGCAATATACCTCCCACACGTACCACGCATGACTCCAGCCTACCAGGCGTCGCAGACGCCCCCGAGCACGTCCTGGTCGTGCCCCGAGTGCGGCAGCAGCGTGTTCAACGCTCAGGGCCTCCGCGGATGCCTGAACTGCGACTGGCTCGACGGCCGAAACTGACCGCTCCGCTTCCCCGTCCCGGCGACGAGGCGGTCCCCGGAGCGACGGGGCCGGGCCGCTGATTCACGCCGGTTGTCGGATGGGCCTTCACCAAGTTATAACAGAAACCAATCAATAAAACCATTCTGTCATTCGACCGCGGGGCAACTGCTTCGAACGGCACCGCTCGGCCGCCCCGCGAATTTGCCCGACGGCTCGCTCTCGAACTACGCACCCCCGATTGGTCCCTCCCGCCGTCGAACGTACTCGAACACGCGTCTGCCGCTGCAACCGCCTGATTCTCCCCGGTCCTTCTGCGGTTCGTCACCTGTCACTTCGGATACCGGCGTTCTTACGCTCCCGGGACGGTCCTTCGGCCTGTAGTCGACGAGAGGAGACACGAAACTTTCGCGCCGGCCCCTAATATTCGAACAGTGACGTAACGTGGCAATCATCAATACACATATCATTTGTGGCGCCCCCGACCGTCGCTCTCCGACTCGAACGGGGATACTTATTTGTCGACAGTCACGAGGGAACAGTATGGTCCGCATCACCTTTCTCGGAGCGGGGAGTATGGTGTTCGCGACGAACCTCGTCGGGGACGTCCTCTCGTTCGACGCGCTGCAGGACAGCGAAATCGTCCTCATGGACATCGACGAGCACCGCCTCGAACAGACGACGCGGGTCGCCCGGGCGATGGTGGAAAACGAGAACCTCGACGCCACCGTCGAGTCGACGCTCGACAGGCGCGAGGCGCTCCGCGACGCCGATTACGTGCTGAACATGATCAACGTCGGCGGGACCGACCCGTTCGAGAACGAGATACGCATCCCCGAACGGTACGGCGTCGAACAGGCCATCGGCGACACCCTCGGTCCGGGCGGCATCTTCCGCGGTCTGCGGACGATTCCGACGATGCTCGACATCGCCGGCGACATGTCCGACCTCTGTCCCGACGCGCTCCTGCTGAACTTCACGAACCCCATGGCGATTCTCTGCAAGGCGATGTACGACGCCACCGACGTGGACACCGTTGGCCTCTGTCACAGCGTCCCTCACACCGCGCAGGCCATCTCGCAGTACACCGGCATCCCCCGGGAGGAACTCGACTACTGGGTCGCGGGCGTCAATCACGTCGCCTGGTTCCTCGACGTCGAACACGAGGGCGAGAGCGTCTACCCCGCCCTCCGCGAGGCGATGTCGGACCCCGAGGTGTACGAGCAGGACACGGTTCGGTTCGAGATGCTGAAGCACTTCGGGTACTTCCCCACGGAGTCCTCCCACCACATGTCCGAGTACGTCCCGTACTTCCGGACCGACCGCGAGACCATCGACGAGATGACCGGCACCGGGTTCGCCGAGCGAATGCAGACCGCCACCTACCTCGAAGGGTGGAAAGCCCGCTCGGCAGAGCGCGACGACCCCGAACTGGACGTGGACCTCGACGAGGTGACCGTCGAACGCTCCGAGGAGTACGCCGCCAGGCTCATCCACTCCATCGAGACGGACACGCCCCGGCGCCTGAATCTCAACGTCAGCAACGCGTCGGGCGCCATCGAGAACCTGCCCGACGACGCCTGCGTCGAGGTTCCCTGCCTCGTCGACGGCACAGGCGTCCGCCCCTGCTCGGTCGGCGAACTCCCGACGCAGGTGGCGGCGTTCGACCGGCGACACACCGCCGTCCACGAACTCGCCGTCGAGGGCGCACTGGAGAACGACCGCGAGAAGATACACCAGGCCGTCAAACTCGACCCGCTGTCGGGCGCGGCGCTGACCCTCGACGAGATTCACGCGATGACCGAGGAACTCGTCGAGGCGAACGCGGAGTACCTGCCGGAACTGTACTGACGTCCGGGAATCGGACGGACGGGTCGTTTCCGCGCCGGTCCGCGTCGCTCGGAGTGGGCCCCGTTCAATCCACCCGGACCGAGAGCGTCGACAGGTCCGCCTCGACTACAGCGAGGTCGTACGCGCCGACCCGTTTTGCGCCCAGTACCCAGTCGGCGTCGTCCGGCGCCGCGACGGTGACCGACTCGTCGGTGAAGTTCGTCACCCAGACGTACCCGTCTCGCTCCGCCAGGCGGACGCCGTCCGGGAGGGAGTCGGTGTGACCGACGCCGGCGCGGTCTAGCACGGTCCCGACGAGGGCGTCGGCGAGTCCGCGTTCGGGCCAGACGCCGCAGTAGTGGACGGTGCCCGTCCCTCTCGTGGTCCGGACGACCGCCGGGTTCCCCTCGGCCAGTCCGGTCTCGTACGTCCCTTCGACCGTGGCGTCGTCGGGAGTGAGCCACTCCGCCCAGGTCCGGTAGTCGTACGTCTCCTCGCGGTATCGCACCGCCGTCTCGATGGCGTCGGGGAGGCTCTCGTGTCTCTCGACGGTCGCACCGACGAGCGAGGCCAGCGGTCCCGGGGCCGGTTCGTTCGGCAGTTTGTTCGCCCGGTCTTTGACGCCCGACCGTGCGCCCAGCAGCAACTCCCCGCCCCCCTCGGCGAACGCGGCGAGTCGGGCCGCCAGGTCCTCGTCCGCCAGGTGGACCGCGGGCGCGACCACCGCCTGGTAGCCTTCCAGGTCCGCCGACGGCGGCACCACGTCGACCTGGACGCCGCGCCGCCTGAGCGCCGAGTAGTACGTCCCCACGTAGTCCCAGTAGTCGAAGTCGGGGGCGTGTGGCTGGACGTCGACGGCCCACTGGCTGTCGTACTCGTGGAGCAGTGCCACCGGGGCGGCCACCTGGCCGAGGTCCGCGGTCAGGTCGGCCAGTTCGCCCGCGGCCGCCCTCGCCTCGTGATAGGCCCTGTCCGGCGACCCGTCCTGCTTCCGGAGGCCGGCGTGGTACTGCTCCTGGCCCTCACGGCAGCGACGCCACCGGAAGTACAGGACGGCGTCGGCCCCGTGAGCGACGGCCTGGTGTGCCCACAGGCGCATGGCGCCGTCGGCGGGTTGCGGCGCGTACGGCGGCCAGTTGACGTCGCCGGGTTGCTGTTCCATCACCCAGAACGGGCCGCCGGACGCTCCCCGGTACAGGTCGTGGTTGCGCCCCACCTGGTCGGGGTCCCCAGCGCGAAGTTCCCAGGCGGTCGGGTCCTCCGCCCGTCGGTCCTGGACGAACCCCGTCGGGTACGAGTCCCACGCCGCGAAATCGAGGTCCTGGCTCACGTCGTAGGCGTCGAGCGTCGGGAAGTCGCCCATGAAGTTGTGCGTGACGAACCAGTCGTCGTTCGCCCCGCGTATCAGATCGGCCTGGAACCGGTTGTACTCGACCACGCTGTCGCTGGCGAACCGGTAGTAGTCGAGCAGCCGAGACGGGTGGTGTTCGGCGGGGGTGTGTCGCGGCGGGTCGACCTCCGCGAACGCCGCGTGTCGCTGACTCCAGAACGCCGTCCCCCAGGCCTCGTTCAGCGCCTCGACGCTCCCGTACCGGTCGCGCAACCAGTCGCGGAACCCGGCGGCACAATCCTCGCAGTAACACCGGACCGTCCGGTGACAGCCGTACTCGTTGTCGGTCTGCCACCCCGCGACGTGCGGATTGTCGGCGAACCGTTCGACCATGCGCGAGACGACGCGCTCGGTCTCCTCGCGGTAGCTCTCGGAGTTGAAACAGTAGTGGCGACGACTCCCGAACCCGCGCGTCGTCCCGTCGGGTTCCTCCTGGAGTATGTCGGGGTGCTCGTCGACCAGCCACTTCGGCGGCGTCGCCGTGGGCGTACAGAGGACGGCCTGCATCCCGTGGTCGCCGACGAGTTCGACCGCCCGGTCCAGCCACTCGAAGTCGAACTCCCCGCGTGCTGGTTCCAGGCGGGCCCACGAGAACTCGCCCATGCGAACGTACTCGATACCCGCCTCGGCCATCTGGGCGACGTCCGTCTCCCACCGCTCGCGCGGCCAGTGCTCCGGAAAGTAGCAGACTCCGACGCTCATACCCGAATCTCATCCGCCCCCCGGTAAAGTGTTTCCCACGGGGGTGGTCGCGGCCTGCACCCGGCGCGGGTGGGTCGGTCCGCCTCCCCGCCGGGCGAACGGCACCATCGGAACGTATTTCGGTCGGTGCTCTGAAAGGCCGCACATGCACCTCGAAGGCAAGCGGATTCTCGTCACGGGCGGCGCCGGTCTCATCGGCTCCGTCCTCGTCGAGCGGTTGGTCGCGGACAACGACGTCGTCGTCGTCGACGACCTCTCGAACGGCATCCGCGAGTCCGTTCCCGACGAGGCCGACCTGGTGGTCGGCGACCTGACCGACCCCGAGGTAGTCGCGGACGTCGTGACGCCGGACCTGGACGTGGTCTTCCACCTCGCCGCCGACAAGTACGTCGACGCCGACAGACCCCGGGAGCAGTTCGAGGCCAACGAGGCGATGACGTACAACCTCCTCGAACGGATGGACGAGGTGGGCGTCTCGAACGTCGCGTTCACCTCCTCCTCGACGGTGTACGGCGAGGCGCCGATGCCGACGCCCGAGGACTACGCGCCGCTGGAACCCATCAGCATCTACGGGGCGAGCAAACTGGCCGAGGAGGGCCTGCTCTCGGTGTACGCTCACTCCCACGGGTTCACCGTCTGGAACTACCGCTTCGCCAACATCGTCGGCCCCCGGTACGGCGCCGGCGTCGTCCCGGACTTCATCTACAAACTCACCGAGGACCCCGAGACGCTGACCATCCTCGGGAACGGCCGCCAGGAGAAGTCGTACATGCACGTCTCGGAGTGCGTCGACGCGATGGTGTTCGCCGTCGAGAACGCCGACGGCCCGGTGAACACGTTCAACCTCGGCACCCGGACCACGACGTCAGTCAACAGCATCGCCGACATCGTCAGCGACGAACTGGGCCTGGACCCCGAGTACGAGTACACGGGCGGCGACCGGGGGTGGACCGGAGACGTCCCGAAGATGCGCCTCTCCATCGAGAAACTGTCGGCGCTGGGCTGGGAACCCGACCTGTCGAGCGACGAATCGGTGCGCCGCGGCGTCCGAGACATCGTCGACCACGCGGAGAACGAACCGCATCTCAGCTGAGCGGCCCGGGCGGACGAGCGGCCTGAACGCGCGAACGGCCTGCGCTGGAGGTCGGGACGCAATCGGCGTGTTCGCCCCGGGTCGGCGGTGGGTGGTCAGGCACACCGGAGACGCGGTGAGCGACGCGTCCAATACTGGACATAACAGAAATAAATAATAACGTTTAAGTTATAGAGATAGGATTTCCCAACGTTATGTCGGAGAGAAATCTGCGTTATTCGCGACGCCAACTCCTCAAATACGGCGGCCTCGCCGGAGCGGCCGGCCTGGCCGGGTGTGTCGGCACCGGCGACCCGAACGAGACGTCCACCCCGACGTCGGGCGACGGCGGCGGCGGTGGCGGCGAGTCCACGTCTACCGGGTCCGAGACGACGGCCGCCTCCGACGCCGAGATGGCGTCGAGCATCGGCGTCTGGGGCTGGGACGTCGCGGCGAAGTCGCTGGACCTCATCGACGAACCGTACGAGAAAGCCCGCGGCGGGGACGTGAAGATAAACCAGATCGGACGCTCGGACCTGAAAGACAAGTTCAAGTCGACGCTCCTGTCGGGAACCGGCGCGCCAGCGGCCTCGATGATGGAGAGCGTCGACGCCGCCTCGTGGGTCGCCACCGGCGGCCTCCGCGACATCTCGGGGTGGCTCGACGAGGCCGGCATCAGGGACAAGTTCGTCTCGGGGAAGTGGGGCCCGCTGACCAAGGACGGCGGGACGTACGCGCTGCCGTGGGACATCGGCCCGGTCGGGACGTTCTACCGGCGCGACGTGCTGAAGAAACACGACATCGACGTCTCCAGCGTCGAGACGTGGGACCAGTACATCGAGGAGGGGAAGAAACTTCCCGAGGACACGTACCTCCTCAACCTCCCGTCCAACGACTACGACGGCCTCTGGCGGATGATGTACCGACAGATCGGCGGCCAGCCGTTCACGAAAAACGGCGCGGTCAACATCAACTCCGACAAGAGCCTGCAGGTCGCACGAATTCTCAAGAAGATTCGCGACTCCGGGGTCGCCAACGACCTCCCCTCCTGGTCGTCCTCGTGGTTCACGGCGTTCAGCAAAGGCACCACCGCGAGTCTCACGGCCGGCGCCTGGATGGAGGGAACCCTGAAGGCCGAGCTCGGCAAGACCTCCGGCAAGTGGGGCGTCTTCAAGCCGCCGGCAATCGAGTCTGGCGGGTCGCGGGCGACCAACTGGGGCGGGTCGAACCTCACCATCCCCAACCAGGTCGACGACCCGACGGCTCGCCGGGCCTGGGACTACATGACGTTCGCCCTCGGCAAGAAGGAGAACCAGATCAAGATGTACAAGGAGTACGGCATCTTCCCCGCGCTCAAACCCGCCTACGAGAGCGAGGCGTTCGACCAGTCCCACGAGTTCCTCGACGGCCAGGCCGCCGGTCGCATGTTCGCCGAAATCGCGCCGAACATCAAGCCGTACCGCTACACGGTCGACACGCCCGAGGTCACCAAGGCCATCAACAACCACTTCCGCGACATGATGACGGGCAAGAAGACGCCCAAGCAGGCCGTCGACGCGGCCGCGAAACAGGTCGCGGACCGCACCGATAGGGACCTCGCCTGAGAGAGTCCGAACCATGGCTACGCGGGATTCCACCTCTCGACTGCCGACCTCCGTGAGCGACTCGATTCGATTCTGGCGGCAGTCGCTCACGGAGCGCCTTCCCGCCGCCGGCGAGCGCAAAGTCGGGTACTTCTTTCTCCTCCCGGCGATTACCCTGTTCGCCATCTTCCTGGCCTTTCCCATCCTCTACACGTTCTACCTGTCGTTCTTCAGGTTCCAGGGTGTCGGCGGGGACACCATCTTCTGGATACACACCGGATTCTTCTCCTACGAACTGGTGAGCATCGCGAACCTCCAGTACGTGGGGCTGCAGAACTACGCCACGATGTTCTCGGACTCCCTGTTCCACCAGGCGCTGTTCAACACCGTGTTCATCCTGCTGGTGCAGGTGCCGCTGATGGTTGGGTTAGCGCTGCTGCTGGCGGTGGCGCTCAACGCCTCGTTCGTCAGGTTCCGCGGCGTCTTCCGGACCGTCCTCGCGCTCCCGGTGTCGGCGAACCTCGTCGCGTACTCGACGGTGTTCCTCCTGATGATGCAGGACGCCGGACTCGTCAACTTCGTGCTGACGAGCGTCGGCCTGGAACCGATTCCGTGGCTCTCCAGCGACTTCTGGTCCCGGATGACCATCGTCGGCGCCGTCACCTGGCGGTGGACCGGATACAACATGATAATCCTGCTCGCCGGACTGCAGAACGTCCCACAGCAGCTCTACGAGGCCGCGGAGATAGACGGCGCGGGCCGAATCGAGAAGTTCCGGTACGTGACGATTCCCCAGCTCAGGCCGGTGCTCCTGTTCGTGTTCGTCACGTCCACCATCGGGACGTTCAAGCTGTTCAGCGAACCGGTCATCATCAACGGCGGCGGGGCGCCCCTGGAGTCGACTATCACCATCGTGCAGTACATCTATCAGACCGCGTTCATCGACTTCCGCCTCGGGTACGCCAGCGCGCTCACCTACGTCCTCATCGGCGTCGTGAGCGTCCTCTCGGCGATTCAGCTGCGGGTCGGAGGTGACGAGGATGCGTGAGGAGACCCGACGCGAGGGGGCCTGGCAGTTCCTGACCTACATGTTCATCCTCGTCGGCGCGGTGCTGACGATGGTCCCGCTGTACTGGATTGGAGTCGCCGCAACCCTGCCCGAGTCGAAGTTCCTCTCGTCGACGTCGCCGCGCCTGCTCCCGGGCGGCCACTTCTGGGAGAACTTCCAGGCGCTACAGGCCCGGGAGAACGTGCAGATTCTCGGCCACGTGGGCGAGATGCGCCAGTACGTCGACCTGGGGCCCATCTACGTCGCCTACGACTTCTGGCACCTGTGGAATCCCGGCGCCATAGAGAACAGCATCTTCATCGCGGTGACCTACACGCTGCTCTCGCTGCTGCTGTGCTCTATGGCCGGCTTCGCCTTCGCCAAGTACGAATTCCGCTTCAAGAAGCCGATATTCTACGCCATCCTGGCGACGCTCATCCTGCCCATCCAGCTGCTGGTCATCCCGCTGTTCCTCCTGATGAGCCAGCTGGACATGACCAACACCTACTGGGCGATTATCCTGCCGTGGGCGGCGAACCCGCTCGGCATCTTCCTGATGCGCCAGAACATGCGGTCTATCCCCGACGCCCTGCTCGAATCGGCGCGGATGGACGGCGCGACGGAGTTCCAGCTGTACTACAAGATAGCGCTGCCGACCATGAAGTCGTCGCTCGCGGCGCTGGCTATCATCCTGTTTCTCTTCCAGTGGAACCTGTTTCTCTTCCCGCTGGTCGTCCTCGAGCAGAACAAGTACACCATCCCGGTGGCAATCAATCAGCTCGTGGGGGCCCAGCGCGTCTACTACGACCAGATTATGGTCGCGGCGACGCTCTCTATCGTCCCCATCTTCGTGCTGTTCCTGTTCCTGCAGAAGCAGTTCGTCAGCGGCATCCTCGCGGGGTCGGTCAAGGAGTGAATCATGTCAGGAATTCAACTACACACGCTACGAAAGGAGTTCGGCGACGGCGAGGACGCCGTCGTCGCGGTAGACGACATCGACCTGGAAATCCGGGACGGGGAGTTCCTCGTCCTCGTCGGGCCGTCGGGCTGTGGGAAGACCACGACGCTCCGGTGTATCGCCGGGCTGGAGGACGTGACGTCCGGGGGAATCTCGTTCGGCTCCCAGGACGTCACGCCCCTGCGGGCCCGCGACCGGGACGTTGCGATGGTGTTCCAGAACTACGCGCTGTACCCGCACATGAACGTCCGGAAGAACATCGGCTTCGGTCTCCGCCTCTCGACGAAGCTCAGCGGCGACGAGATAGACGCCCGCGTCGAGAAGACGGCCGAGATGCTCGGCATCTCCGACCTGCTGGGGGACAAGCCGAAGGAGCTCTCCGGCGGTCAGCAACAGCGCGTCGCCCTCGGCCGCGCCATCATCCGCGAGCCGGAGGTGTTCCTGATGGACGAACCGCTCTCGAACCTGGACGCGAAGCTCCGCGCTGAGATGCGCACCGAACTCCAGGAACTCCAGCACGAACTGGGCGTGACGACGGTGTACGTCACGCACGACCAGGTCGAGGCGATGGCGATGGGTGACCGCATCGCCGTGATGAAAGACGGCCGGCTGCAGCAGGTCGGGACGGCCGAGGAGGTGTACCGCGACCCGGCGAACGAGTTCGTCGCGGACTTCATCGGGAGCCCGAGCATCAACCTGTTCACGGCCGCCGTCGAGGACGGCGTCCTCCACGGCCCCGGCGGGTTCAAGTTCGAACTGGCCGACGACTCGCCGGTCGCCGGCTACGACGAGGTCCGCGTCGGCATCCGACCGGAGGACATCAGCCTCGTCACGTCCGGCGGTCAGGAGGCCACCGTGACCGTCGTCGAACCGATGGGTAACGAGAACTTCCTCTACATGGAGATGGGACCGGTCGACCTCACGGCCCGCATCGAGAGCTCGCTCCGCCCGGAACCGGACGAGCGAGTCCGGTACGGGTTCGACGAGGCGTCGCTGTACCTGTTCGACCCCGCGGACGGGTCGGTGCTGAAGACCAAGACGAGCGGCGAAGAAGGCGACGTCGGACAGTACCTGACGTCCCAGGCCCGCGAGTAAACCCGCGGATTCCCGCGGCGCTCCGTGCGCCGCTGACGCTCTTCTCGACGCGAGACTCTCGGCGGTCCGCGCCACCGGACGCGCGTCACACCGGTCCTGGCGACGTTCCACTCAGGGGCGCTCGGGTACCGACAGTCCCTCGCGGTGTTCGGTCGTCACGCCCGCCGAGGGCCGAATCAGGTGGGCAGTCGGCTCCAGGTCCGGGAAGCGCTCCTCGTAGCGTTGACTGACGCGTTCGACGAACGACTGTCCCTCGTCGGCGTCGACGAGAGCGACGGCCGACCCGCCCCACCCGGCGCCGGTCAGTCGCGCCCCGTACGCACCGGCGTCGAGTGCTGCCTCGACGAACGCGTCCAGTTCCTCGCAACTCGCCTCGAAGTTCCGCGCGATGTCACGGTGGGCCGCGACCAGCACGTCGCCCAGGCGCGCGGCGTCCCCGTCCGACAGGGCGTCTCTCGCTCGCAGGACCCGCCGGTTCTCCCGGGTCACGAACCCGAGGCGCTTGCGCTCGCGCGCAGGCAGCGACGCCAGTTCGGTCGCCGTGACCGCTTTCGACGTCTCCCTCCCGAGTCGGTCGAGCGCTCGCTCGACCGTCTCCCGGCGGCGGTTGTACGCCGAGTCTTTCAGCTCTCGCTCGACGCCGGTGTGGAAGACGACGACCTGTACGTCCTCGGGGAACGCGACCTGGTCGTACTCGAGGCTCTCGGTGTCGAGATGGAGGACGTGTCCCGCGCGACTCAGCCCCACCGCGAACTGGTCCATGATGCCACAGGAGACGCCGACGAACTCGTTCTCGACGCGCTGTCCGAGTCGCGCCGCCTCCTCCGGGTCGATGCCCAGGTCGTACGCCTCGTCGAGAAACGCGAGGACGGCCAGTTCGAGGCTGGCCGAGGAACTCAGCCCCGACCCGAGCGGGAGCGACCCGTCGAGGTGGCCCCGGAACCCGCCCGGCGCGTACCCCTCCCGGTCGAGCACGTAGTAGACGCCCCTGACGTAGTCCGCCCAGGTGTCCGCCCGGTCGACGTCGCCGACCGAGAACGACGCGCGGCGGTCCAGGGCCGCCGAGTACACGTCGACGTCCGCGGCGGGTTCGGCGACGAGCCTGGTGTGCAGATTCGTCGCCAGGGGCATGACGTAACCGCCCGTGTAGTCGGTGTGTTCTCCCACGAGGTTCACGCGGCCGGGGGACGTCACTTCGTAAGCCATCGGTGGTCCAGTACAGACTGTGGTCTCTCCATCGTTCGGTTCAACGGCTCGAATTTTCCTAACGGTCGATAATAAACGTGCCGGTGACGCGGCTCAGGGGACGAGTTTCCCTCGCACCCGGGCCAGGCGCCCAGTTTCTCGCCGCCGAGTCCGCATCGGTTATCGCGCTCTCCGGGTAGCCGGTAGTCTATCGTCGCGGTAGTCCGGTGGTCCGGTCGTCCGGTATTCAGTTTCCCGGTCGTCCGGCAACCAGTCGTTCGGCGTCCAGCCCTCCGGTCGTCCGGCAACCAGTCGGCGGTCCGTCGTTCGATAGTCCGGAAATCTTATACGGAGTTGCGCTGAAAATCGCACTCACGTACGCATGAACAAACGACGCGTGTCCAACCACAACGACAAGTACGTCATCTTCTACGAGTTCGACCGGCGGGAAGCGTCGACCGACACCGACGACGACGCCTGACCATGTCCGAACGCAGGTGGAACCCCCTCCTCGAGGAGTGGGTCGTCACGGCGACGCACCGGCAGTCGCGGACGTTCAAACCCCCGAAGGACTACTGTCCGTTCTGCCCGACCGAAGACGACGCAGAGTACCCGACTGCGATTCCCGACGCGGACTACGACGTGGCCGTCGTCGAGAACGGGTTCCCGTCGCTGCAACCCGACCCGCCCGACCCCGCCGTCGAGGGGTCCGACCTCGTCCCCGTGGCCCCGGCCGAGGGGACGTGCGAAGTCGTTCTGTTCACCGCGGACCACGACGCGGTCATGTCGGAGAAACCCGCCGCCCAGTTCGAGAAACTCGTCGCCGTCTGGCGCGACCGGTACCGCGAACTCGGTGCCGAGGAGAGCCACGACTACGTCTACATCTTCGAGAACCGGGGCGAGGAGGTGGGAGTCACCCTCGAACACCCACACGGGCAGATTTACGCCTACCCGTTCGTCCCCCCGACAGTCCAGACGGAACTCGACTCCAGCGAACGGCACCTCGCGGAGACGGGGCGGTGCCTGTTCTGCGATGTCCTCGACGATGAGGTCCGTGACGGCCGTCGCGTCGTCGCCGAGAACGAGTCGTTCACCGCGGTCGTCCCGTCGTTCGCCCGGTGGGCCTACGAGGTCCACGTCTACGCGAACGACCACCGCCCGTCGCTCGCGGCGTTCGACGATGACGCGGTCAGCGACCTCGGCCGGCTTCTCAAGACGGTCCAGACGCAGTACGACGCGCTGTTCGACTTCGAGATGCCGTACGTCATGGCGCTGCACCAGGCGCCGACGACGGGCGACCACGGCGACTACGCCCACTTCCACGCGGAGTTCTACCCGCCCTACCGCACGGCGGACAAGCTAAAGCACCTCGCGGGGAGCGAACTCGGCGCCGGCACGTACATCAACAACAAACTCCCCGAGGAGGCGGCGGCGGAGTTGCGCGACGCTCCTGTGGAGGACGCTCGGGCGAACGCTGACGCCCACGAGTAGGTCTGGCGAGTGTCGCCGGTCGCGTCGGTCGACGGGTTCAGCGGTTCGGAAGCCCCGGTAGCCGCGCCGGGGGACCCAAACGCTTTATGCGCCAGGGGGAGACTATCACCGCGAATGGGACGGGCTCGGCCCACCGAACCGGCGGTTGAGCCGCACACCGCCTCCGCGAATCGTCTCGGCGGTCACGCGGTCACCCGGCGTGAGGCGTCGGGGAAACCCCGGGCCGGTGCCCGCGTCACCGTTCCGTCACAGCAGCGACGTACGCACCGACCATGACACAGATTCTGGACTACGACCTGTTCGAGGTCCCGCCGCGGTGGTTGTTCCTCCGCCTGGAGACGGCCGACGGCCTGGTCGGCTGGGGCGAACCAGTCGTGGAGGGACGGGCGAAGACCGTCCGAACCGCCGTCGAAGAACTGCTGGACAACTACCTGCTCGGTGAGGACCCTGCGAACATCGAGGACCACTGGCAGACGATGTACCGGGGCGGATTCTACCGCGGCGGGCCGGTTCTCATGAGCGCCATCGCCGGCATCGACCAGGCGCTCTGGGACATCAAGGGCAAACGACTGGGGACGCCGGTGTACGACCTGCTCGGCGGCCTGGCCCGCGACCGAATCAGGGTGTACCAGTGGATCGGCGGCGACTGCCCCGAGGACGTCGGCGACGCCGCCGAGGCGAAAGTCGAGGAGGGATTCACCGCCCTGAAGATGAACGCCACGCCCGAACTCCGGCACGTCGACACGCCGGCGACGGTGGACGCGGCCGTCTCCCGCCTCTCCGAGGTGCGCGACCGGGTCGGACAGGAGGTTGACGTCGGCGTGGACTTCCACGGCCGGGCGAGCAAGTCGATGGCGAAGCGTCTCGTCGCGGCCCTCGAACCGTACGACCCGATGTTCGTCGAGGAACCCGTGCTCCCCGAACACAACGACGCGCTGGGGTCGGTCGCCGCGCACACGACAGCCCCGATAGCGACCGGAGAGCGACTGTACTCCCGGTGGGACTTCAAACCGCTGCTCGAACAGGGTGCGGTCGACGTCGTCCAGCCGGACCTCTCGCACGCCGGCGGCATCACCGAAGTCAAGAAAATCGCCGCCATGGCCGCCGCCTACGACGTGGCGCTCGCGCCCCACTGCCCGCTGGGCCCTATCGCACTCGCCGCGAGCGTACAGGTCGACGCCGCCTCGCCGAACGCGTTCATCCAGGAGCAGAGCCTCAACATCCACTACAACGAGACGAACGACATCCTCGATTACCTCGCCGACCCGTCCGTGTTCCGCTTCGACGACGGCTACGTCCACGTCCCGTCCGACCCCGGACTCGGCATCGACATCGACGAGGACGTGGTCCGGTCGCGCGCCGGCGACGTCGACTGGCACAATCCGGTGTGGCGCATCGACGACGGGAGCGTCACCGAGTGGTGAAACCGTGCGTCACTCTCCTGTTCACTAGCCGAAAACGCCCGTGCACCGGCGTGGCGTCGTTTCGTTCGCGTTTCGACTCGGGACGATGCTGATAGACGCCATTTCGCCCGCGATAGTTCCACTCTCGGCGGGATGCATCCGCGGGTCCGTCGCCGAGGGGAACGCCTTGCCACGGCGTTGCGTTCACGGACGGGAAACAATTAACCGCGTCCCCGGCGAACTGGCGGGCACAGATGGGCAGGAGCGCGACGGTCAAGGCGACCCGGACGAGTTTCCGAATACTCCACGCGCTGGCGGCCTCGGGCGGCAGCGGCGTGACGGACCTCGCACGGCGACTGGACCTCTCGAAAGGAGCGGTTCACAAGCACCTGGCGACGCTCTCGGAACTCGGCTACGTCGCCTCCGAGGGCGACACCTACCACCTGAGCCTCCGCTTTCTCGACATCGGGTCGAAGGCCCGAATGCGGTGGGAGATATTCGACGTGGGCACGCCCTCGGTGAAGCAACTGGCACGCATCACGCGTCGCACCGCCGGACTGGTGGTTCCGGAGGACGACAGGGCGGTGTCGATTCTGGTCGAGACGGAATCGGGCCGCCCGCCCGCCGAACTCGCCGAGGGTCGCTCGACGCCGTTTCACGCCACTGCCGGCGGGAAAGCGATTCTCGCGTTTCTCGACAGTGAACGTCGGGCCGACGTGCTCGCGGACGCCGACCTGGCGTCGTTCACCCCCCAGACGGTGACTGACCGCGCGACGCTGGAAGCGGAACTCGAACGCGTCCGGGAGCGCCGGTACGCCTTCGAGAACGAGGAGTTCATCGAGGGGTGGAAGAGCGTCGCAGGGGTCGTCTCCGGCCCCGACGGGTCTTCCGTCGGAGCCGTCTGCGTTGGCGGCCCCGCCGAGGAGTTGAGCGGGAAGACGCTCGAAGAGGATCTGGCGGGACAGGTCGTCAGCACGGCCCGGTCGATTCAGAACGACCTGCTGTCGGACTGACGCCTCGCGTTCACGAAGAGAAAACGCCGGGCGTCGGGGACGAACGCGGCAGGCAGACGGAACACCGGGTCGGGGAGCGTCCTCGGTAGCACGCGGTTTGTTTACAACCATATTACTGTAAGTTTGCGGTTCACGGGGCCCGTCTCGGGCCTACATCGAAATTTGACTCGGAGATAAGTACCAGTAAACGTATATACATGAGATTCCGATAACTTTCGAGCCGCGCCCGACGCGTGACCGACCGACCTCCGGCCTGGTCGGTCTGCCACGTCCGTCGCTCGTCGAACTGCGGTCCATAGCCAGACCCGGACTTCGACGCGAAATCACGGCAACTAACCGATTCCGGTCCAAATCTCTGAGTATGTGAGATTGTGAAGCCGGGGAGAAACTACGTCCGTCGAAATTTGTCTACGTTTTCTCCAGAGAGTTAGGTGCTCGAGTGGACTATCGTACGTATCTCGAATATCTACGCCGGGTCTACAGGACGGCCTCGGGGGACAGTTCCGAACGAACGTCGGCCGAGAGCGCTGGCGGAAGACGAGGGGACCTGACCGAAATATAATATACGAACCCAGATAGTAACTAGATGCTCCCCGAACTTTGTCACGTTGTGACTCGTTCGCCTCCTCGTCGAGGCGTTCGTATCGACGTCGTGGCGTTCGTACCGGCGTCGGGGCGTTGGTTCGTTCGTACCGGAGTCGGGACTACTGAACGGTCGGCGGTCCGAGTAGCCTTCGGCGGCGAGTTCTGCCGACGAGCGACGGTCCCTGCTCCGCGGTCTCTTCGCTCACCCAGTCGTCCGGAGGACGGCTTCGAGTGCGTCCATCGTCCGGTCGACCTTCTCCACGTCCGCGTTGTAGCCCATGTGACCGACCCGAATCACGTCGTCTGCCAGGTCCTCGAGCCCCGTTGCCACGACCACGTCGTGTTCCGCGTCCATCTGCGCCTGGACCTCGGCCGCGCGCCCGGGAGTGCGCAGAGCGGTCACCGTCGGCGACGAGAGCGCGGAATCCGACGCGTACAGGTCCACACCGACCTCGGCGGCCCGTTCTCGGCACCGGGCGGCGGCCATCTCGTGTCGCTCGTAGGCGTCTTCGAGGCCCTCGTCCAGGAGCAGGTCGACGGCTTCGTCCAGCGCCGCGACGTTCGCCCCGAGGTGCGTGTACGGGAACTGCCCGCTCTCGTCGACGTCGCGCCACGGCGCCAGGTTCGTGTAGAACGACTGCTCGTCGACGGCCTCGATGCGCTCCCACGCGGCGTCGCTCACCGTCACCGTCGTCAGCCCCGGCGGCGACGAGAGGCACTTCTGGGACGCGCCGAGGCAGACGTCGACGTGTTCGGTGGGGACGGGCGCGCCGCCGAGCGAGGAGACGGCGTCCACGACGGTGAGGACGCCGGCGTCCGCGAGAACGTCGAGGACGGGGCCGACGTCGTTCAACACCCCCGTCGGCGTCTCGCAGTGAACCAGCGTCGCCACGTCGGCGTCAGCCTCGGCCGCCGCCTCGTCCACCGCGTCCGGGTCCAGCCCCGCCGTGTCGGAGAACTCGACCATCACCGGGTCGCCCCCGTGGCGATCCACGAAGTCGGCGAATCCGTCGCCGTAGAGGCCGTTCGAGACGCACAGCACCTCGTCGCCGTCGTCGACGAGTGAGGCGACGGCCGCTTCTAGCCCGAGGATTCCCTCTCCGCCCATGACCAGCACGTCGTCGTCTGTCCCGTACACCTCGCCGAGTTTCTCGGTCAGGTCGGCGTACAGGGCCGCGAACTCGGGGTCCACGTCGGGGTTCGGCATCGGTTCGGCCATCCGTTCTCGGACCCGGTCCGGCACGGCCGTCGGGCCTGGCGTCATCAGCATGCGATGTTCACCAGGCGTACCGGGACTCTCCAGTCCCATGAATCGGTGGTATTCCCGGGCGGCGGCGGTCACACGTCTCGCAGTCGTTGCGACTACTCCGGACCTCGACGGCGGAGACCCGTTGCTCCTGCCGGCGTTCGGAAAGCCGTCCCCGCGCCGTGGTCGCGGACATCGTCTCTCCGAAGAGCGTCCGCCCGGTTCCTGGAGCGTCCGCCCTCGCGGAGCGACCAGTTTCGCGCCGGGGCGCCGGTTCCGGGCCGGACGTTTCATCTACCTCGGCCCACTTCTCCGGACATGAACGTCGCCATCCTGACCGTCGGTGACGAACTCCTCACGGGCGAGACGGAGGACACGAACGGGTCCTGGCTCGCCCGCCGGGTGACCGAGCGCGGGGGGTCCGTGCGGCGAATCCTCACGCTCCCCGACGATGCCGACGCCGTCGCCGAGGCGCTCCGGGAGTGGACTGACACGTACGACGCGGTCATCGTCACGGGAGGACTCGGCGGCACCCACGACGACGTGACGATGGACGCCGTGGCCGCGGCGTTCGACCGGCCGCTGGTGGTCGACGACGAGGCGCGCGCCGACGTCCGCGAGACGGCCGCCGCCTACCGTGACGCCCACCCCGACGTCGTCGAGCAGTACCCCGACTTCCACCTGGACCTGGACGCCTGGTCCGCCGTCCCGGAGGGGTCGCGCGTGCTTCTCAACACCGCCGGTCTCTCCCCCGGGTGCGTCGTCGAGAACGTGTACGTCCTCCCCGGAATCCCCGACGAGATGACCGCGATGTTCGAACAGGTCGCCGCGGAGTTCGCCGGGGATTCCGTCTCGGTGACGCTGTTCACCCCCGCCCCGGAGGGGGCCGTCACGGAGGCGCTGGCGACGGTCCGCGACCGATTCGACGTGTCCGTGGGAAGCTACCCCGACGTCGGGCGCGGCCACAACCGCATCCGACTCTCCGGAACCGACCGGGCCGCCGTCGAACGCGCCGCCGACTGGGTCCGCTCGAACGTCGACGTCGTGGACCCCGAGGCGACGGCCGATACCGAGGGTGAGACGGACGCCGCCGACGCGGACCGGTGACACTCCGGTCGGGGGCGCGTCGACACCGGCGCTCTCGGCCCGGGTCTGACGCGTCCGCGGGCGAATCGACAGAGACAAGCCCGGTGCTCCTGCACCTCCGTCCGTGAATCGGCCGTGAACTGGCGGTACCGCGACACCGTGCTCGCCGTCGCGATACTCGCGAACTTCGTGCAACTCGGGACCCGATTTCTCATCTCGCCGCTGGTTCCGTTCGTCATGGATTCGTTCGACGTCTCCAAGAGCCTCGTCGGCGTCGCGCTCACCGGCATGTGGGCGACGTACGCGCTGTTCCAGTACCCCAGCGGCGTCCTCGGCGACGCCTACGGGGAACGACGAATCATGCTGGCGGCGCTCGCGCTCACGGCCCTCGGGAGCCTGTTGCTGTCGACGGCCCCCACGTTCGTCCTGTTCGGCCTCTTCGCCGTGGCGCTGGGCGCGGGGGCCGGGCTCTACTTCTCGGTGGCCACCTCGCTGCTGACGAAACTCTTCGAGCGAACCGGGAGGGCGCTGAGCCTGCACACCGCCGGGGGCGCGTTCGCTGGCCTCGCCGCTCCGACGGCGGCGGGGTTCCTCGCAGTGCGCTTCGGGTGGCGGTCGGCCGTCGGCCTCGGGGTCCTCGCCGCGGGCGCGGCGTTCGTGCTGGTGGCGCTCGGAATCCGACCGACGGCCGCAACCCGACCCGGCACCTCCGTTCGGTCGTCCCTGCGTCTGGGCGTTCCCGGGAACCTCCTCTCTCACCCCGGCGTCGTCGTCACTACCGCCGTCGCCGTCGTCGCGGTCTTCACGTTCCAGGCCGTCGCGTCGTTCCTGCCGACGTTCCTCGTCGAGTACCACGCCTTTTCGACGTCCCGCGCGAGTCTCGCCTTCGGCGCGGTGTTCCTGCTCTCCGGCGTCGCCCAGCCGGTGATGGGGCGCCTCTCCGACCGGGTGGGCCGCGACGTCGCGCTCACCACGTCGTTCCTGACGACGGCGAGCGCCCTCGCGTTGCTGCTCCTGGCACCCGCCCCGGTCGGTACCCTCCTCGCAGTCGTCTTGCTCGGACTCGGGATAAGCTGGCCCGGCGTGGTGCAGGCGCGGTTCATGGACTACCTCGCGGGGCCCGACCAGGGAACGACCTACGGATTCGTGCGGACCGTCTACATGTTCCTCGGCGCGGCCGGGAGCGTCGTCACCGGGACGCTCGCGGACCTGTTCGGGTGGGTGCCCGCGCTGGCGCTGCCGGCCGCGCTACTCGGACTCGCCGGCGGCGCACTGCTCTTCGGGAGTCGCCGCGGAGCCCGGAACTGACCTCGTAAGCCCCGGAACTGTGTCGCTCGCACCCTCCCGTCGGGGGACCGATGTCGGCAACATCGTTTAATACGTTCGGCGGCGCAGCGGGAACTGTGACCGGTATCCCCTCGCTCGCTGGAATCGACGCCGACGCTCTTTTCGGTGCGCTATCTCACCGCCACCGCCGCGCGGTGCTCTCGTGTCTCCTCGACGCCGGCGAACCGCTCTCGCTCTACGACCTGACCGACCACGTCGCCCGGACGGACGACGACGGGTCCGGAGACGAACGAGACTGGGGCCGCCTGTCGCTCCGGCTGTACCACGTCCACCTCCCGAAACTGCAGCGGAGCGGGTTCGTCGAGTTCGACGCCGGGTCGCGCACGTACGCCTCGACGCCCGCCGCGCAGTCCCTCGAATCCCACCTCGACGCCACTCGATCGCCCGATTCGGAACCGGATTCTCGCCTCGACTGACCGGCCGGCCGGCGATTTCGCGCCCCGACTCTCTTGGATTCGTGATTGTTATTGACACGCAAATTTAGATTGATTTATGTGTCTGGCCGACGTATCTACGGCTACCCCTGGGAGCCGCGGGGGTTCACTGGACGACCTGTCCGGACCACCGACAACGGTGGACTCAGACGGGTTAGGGGCGAAAACCGAAGCGTCCGTAACAGGCCGACGAGGTCAAAACCCCAGAGGAGAACCGAACCGGCCCACAACTATCCCGTCCGGACGGGATAGCGGGAAGACCAACTACCGGACGCCTCGAAAGGGGCGTTCGTGAAACTGGTGCAAGCCAGCACGGTCGTACGGGTCGGGGAAAACGAATCCCGTCCAGACCCACTCTGCGGTTACCGGGGACCCGATTCTCTGGACTGACACTGCCGAGGCACACCGAGATTCTATGGCGCCCATTCCCCGTACCGAGTTCGCCCGCCTCCTGCGTTCCCTACCGGGTGCGGCGCGAACCGCGTTCGTCGAAGCCCTCTGGGCCGAGCAAGGATACGACGTCCGCGCCGTCGACGCGAGTACGCTGGTAGTCACTGCCCCCGAGACGGGCGTCTCTCGGCGGGTGTACGTCCAGCCAGCGTCCCGCGTCCGGCGTCTCACTTCTTCGGGTGTCTCTTCCCTCGCCCGGATGCTCCCCGGGCCTCGTCGGCGCACTCTTTCGCGCGTCCTCCGGTCGCTCCCGGGAGCGCCCGCGCCGAACCCCGGCCACTCTTCCGGAGTCGACGTTCTGGTGACGACGCGGGACGACGTTTCGGTTAGCGGGGACGTCACCGTCGTCGGTCCGGCCGACCTCCGGGACGCGGCGCTGTACGCCATCGACCGAGAGGCCTGCGCCTCGCTGTTCGACCAGTTCTTCGACGCGTCGCCGAGCGGGTGGCCCGACCCGCCGCTGGCCGCGGAGTCGGCGTCGGCCGCGACAGGCGGCGGGTCGGCCGCGACAGGCGATGGGTCGGCCGCGACTGACTGGCCGTCGAACGCGGCCCGGGACGACGGGTGGCGACGCGGACGGACCGTCTCGCTGCTCGTCGTCGGCGTGGCGCTGGCAGTCGTTCTCGCTGGCGCGGCGGTCGGTCCGTTCGGCGCCACCGACGCGCAATCTCTCGACGCTGCGGCGACGGCCGGCGGGACGACGTCGCCCGCCGGCGGGTTCGCCGGGTCGGACGGGGCGGAGACGACTCCCGACGACGCGTCCCGGGCAGGCGGGTCGGGCGGCTACCCGCCCGGACTGGCCCCCTCGGGCATCGTCGACGCGAACGCCCTGGCCGAGGCACACGCGCAACTGGCCGACCGTCGGTCCTACCATGTGACGCTCGTGCGCCGGGAGTACGTCGGGAACGCCATGGTCTCCAGCGGGCTCGAGATGGTCTGGGTCGAACGCCCCACCGTCTACGTCTCGGCGGTCGGCGAATCCGGCGACGCCCACGACCCGACGCCCTTCATCGCCGACGACTCCGTGTTCGCCAACGGAACCACCCGATTCGTCCGGGACGCCGAGGCCGGGGAGGCGGGCATCGAGAGCGAGGCGACGTACGACCGAGCGCCCGTGATTTCGGGCGGGGGGAGTCCGGGGCCGTACACCGAGCGGATTCGGGTCTACCTGGTGTGGTTCCTCACCGTCGAGGGATCGAGCGTCGTGGAGACGGAGTCGGACGACGGGACGACGCTGTACTGGGTCACGCTCGACGGCGACCCCTGGCCGGGCGTCGAGAACGTCTCAGGGTACGCACTCGTCGACGAGCACGGATTCGTCCACGAAGTACACCGCCAGTACACCCTGCCCGAGGAGCCGAACCGCACCGTCCAGACGACCATCCGGTACGACGAAGTGGGCGAGACGACGGTAGACCCGCCCTGGTGGCTCCAGACGGCTCTGAACCAGACCGGCGACGCGCCGGCCGAGCAACCGGCGTCGACCCAGACGACGCCGCCACCCGGGCCGGACGGCACCCGCGAGCAGCGCCACAGTACGAGCGGTGGCTGACCGCGAATCGAGCCGTCGGTGACCGCGGGTCGAGCGATGGCTCAGCGGGGTCGAGGGGTCGAGGGGTCGAGCGACCGATGACCAACCCCCCAGATAGCGCTATATCGCTCGCCTCCCAACCCGGGAGTATGGCACGCACGGTCTGGTTACTCCGGCACGGCGAGCGACAGGACAGCGTCGACCCCGAGTGGGCGTCGCGGGCAGAGCGGGTCCACGACCCTGGACTCACGGAGCGGGGACACGACCAGGCGGCGCGGACGGGCCGTCGCCTCCGCGGGGAGGGAATCGACGCCATCTACGCCTCGCCCTTCCTGCGAACCGTCCAGACGGCCGACGCCGTCGCGCGGGAACTCGGTCTCCCCGTCTTCCTCGAGCCAGGACTCGGCGAGCACCTGAACCCGGAGTGGTTCGACGCGGCCCCGGAGATACTCACCCCGCGAACGCTCGCCGACCGATTCGAGACGGTGGACCGCTCCCACGAGGCGCGCCTCGTGCCGACCTTCCCGGAGTCGGGCGACGAGGCCGCCGACCGGGCCGCGGACGCGGCGCGCCGACTGCTCGAACTGGGCGACGACTCGCCGTTGCTGGTGGGACACGGCCTGACCGTCGGCGGCGTCGCCACCCGGTTTCTCGGCCACGACGACGGCGTCGACGCGCCGCTGAGCGGGCTCACGAAGCTCGACTGGTCGGACGAGGGGTGGCGTCTCGCGTTTTCGGGGTCGGTGTCGCACCTGACGGAGTGACCGGGGTCGCGGGTCTGTCACTGGCGGCGGAACTGGCCCCCTTCGGTCTGACCGCGATAGGGGGCCGCTCACCCGTCCCTACCTCGCCGGGTTCGGTAGACGGACCCGCCCTGGTCGCTTCCGCGAAACCCCTTTACCGGGCATGCTGTTACCACCTGCCGTGGACAGAGACACTGCGCTGATGGTCCTCCTGGGAGTCCTGGCCGTCGTCGCTCTCGG
>JBEPXT010000018.1:0-41751 GCA_041641795.1 Salinigranum sp. | reverse complement strand
GGGTCGCCCCACTCGCCGCTCTCGTGGTGGTCGACGTCCGTGACCTCGTCGTCGGCGACTTCGCTCTGCTCCCAGGGCGGCACGTACTCGCCGTCCCCGTCGTCGTCACCGTCAGTGGTCGATTCGGAATCACCGCCGGCCGAATCGTCGTCACCGACCGTCTGTTCGTCGGGGTCGTCGGAATCGGCGGTGCGTTCGTCGGAGTCGTCGGAATCGGCGGCGTCGTCACTGCCTGCAGCCTGCGGGGACGCGTCGGTCTCTGGGTCGTCCGCTGGCGCCGACGCGTCTGCGCCGCCGTCCTCGGGCGGCGCGTCGTCGCCCGCCGACTCGCCGGACCGCCCCCCGGGGTGGCCGTCCTCGCTGTCGTCCGCGTTCTCCTCGGCGAGGTCTGACCCGGCGCTCGCCTCCGATTCCTCGCCCATTCAGTCGATGTTGGCCACCGGGTGGTTATAGGCCTTTTTCCATCGGCGCGCGTCCGGGCGAGTCGAAAAGATTGATAGTTACCTACTGGTTTCAGTACGATATGTCCAGTGCGCTCGACGAGGACACCCGCCAGACGCTTCAGGAGGGCCGCGAGACAGCGGGTGCGATGCTCCGGGCCGCACAGAAGGACCTCCAGAAGGTCTTCGTGGTGTTCCTCGTCGGGTTCCTCGGCACGTTCTACGCGCTTCGGCTCTACGTCTGGGACTTCCTGAAGGGCGTCACCGAGGCGCAGATGTCGGAGGCGACACGCGGGAGCTACTCGATTATCGCCCAGACGCCCTTCGACGTCATCCTCCTGCAGGCGAAGGTGGGACTCACGGCCGGGGTCATCCTCGCGCTCCCGATTTTCGTCTACTTCTCTCGGGACGCGCTTCGCGACCGGGACCTCTGGCCCTCCTCGCCGGTCCCCAGGTGGAAACTCGCACTGCTCGGGGGCATGGTCGTCGGGCTGTTCGTCCTCGGGGTCGCGTACGGCTACTTCGTGTTCTTCCCGTTCATGTTCAAGTTCCTGACCGGGAACGCGCTCTCGGCCGGGTTCTCGCCAACCTACTCCATCGTCAAGTGGGCGCAGTTCATCTTTCTGCTGACCATCTCGTTCGGCTTCGCGGCCCAGATGCCACTCGCGATTACCGTCCTCTCGTACACCGAAATCGTCCCCTACGAGACGTTCCGGGACAAGTGGCGCCACGCCGTCGTCGCCATCTTCGTCTTCGGCGCGCTGTTCTCGCCGCCCGACCCGTTCACCCAGATAATGTGGGCGGTGCCGCTCCTCGCGCTGTACGGGGGGAGTCTCTACCTCGCGAAGATAGTCGTCACCGCCCGGCGCGGAAGCGAGCAGATATCGGTTCCCCGGACGGTCCGCCACCGCTGGAACCACCTCGCGGGAATGGTCGTGCTCGGATTCGTCGGCATCTACGCGTTCTACACCCGCGGCGGCGTCCCGGCGGTGAACGACCTGCTCGCGAGCGCCGGGAGCGACTACCGACTGCTTCCCGCCGGGTCGTCGCTCCCGGTGCCCGACGCGACTGCCGCAGCCCTCTACGGGGTCCTCGGCGGTCTGGCACTCGGGTTCCTCGCGCTCCTGTACTTCGTCTACGTCGAACTCGACAGCGACGCGCCCGGCGAGTTCGGGGAACCCGCGGCCATCGACATCGGCGAACTCGACGCCGCCGGCGTCGCCGCGGCGCCGCCCGAGGCCTTCGACGCCCTCTCGGAGAACGAGGCGATGGGCCTGGCGAGCCAGGCCATGGAAGCGGGCGACACGGAGAAAGCCCGCGCCATCCTCGACCGGTACGACGAGGCGGCCGAACGCGAGGAGAGCGAACCGGACACCTCCGAGGAACTGGGCGACCGAACCTCGCGGGCCACGGGGACGTTCATCGAGGAGATGACGGACGGAGAGCGCGACGAGGACGACATCGGCGGGTACTACAGGGACATCACGTTCATCCTGGAGTCCATCACCTCGCGGGCGTTCCGCATCGTCGCCCTCTTCAGTCTCGTGCTGGCGGGCACCTTCGGGTGGCTCTACACGGGCGGCATCAAGGACGTCTACGAGGACTTCCTGAGTCGCCTCCCGGCCCAGGTCACTCCCGAGAACGTCGACGTCGTCGCCCTCCACCCCGTCGAGGCGCTCATCTTCGAGGTCAAGTTCTCGACGCTCGTCGCGGTGCTGGTGTCGCTCCCGCTGGTAGCCTACTACGCCTGGCCCGCCCTCCGGGAACGCAACATCGTCAAGCGCCGACGTCGGGTGGTTTTCGGGTGGACGGGGGCCCTCGTCTGCGGGTTGCTCGGCGGGTTCGTCCTCGGGTACACCTACGTGGCGCCGACGGTCATCTCCTACCTGGCCGCCGACGCCCTCACGGCGAACATGGTCATCGCCTACCGCATCACCAACTTCTTCTGGCTCATCTTCTTCACCACCGCCGGTATCGGCCTGCTCGCGGACGTTCCAATCCTGATGGTGCTGCTGAACACGGCGGGTATCGGGTACCGGACGATGCGCGACCGGTGGCGGGAGGTCACCGTCGGCATCCTGGCGTTCGCGGCGCTGTTCACCCCCGCCAGCGTCTCGACGATGCTCATGGTCACGATTCCGCTCATGGCGGCCTACGGCGTCGGCCTCGGCGTCCTGTTCGTCATCACCCTCGGCGGTCGCCGCGACCTCGCCCGACCCCGCGGGGTCGACGTCTGACCTCGGTCGTCCCGCCCCGATATTCTCTGGATAGCATCCGTGAGGACGGCGAGTCTCGGCGCCAGTTCACGCTCTCTCCCGGTAGCGCGACCGGTCGGCCGATTTTCGGTCGAATCTCGACGGACAGTCGAACGAAAAGGAGTAAGTAAGCGCCGGAGAATATTCGGGTATGGCCAAGATAAGCGTCGAGATACCCGACGAGTTGCTCTCGGACCTCGACGACCACGTCGGGGAAGAACGGAAGTTCGTCAACCGGAGCGACGCCATCCGCGCGTCGATTCGGAAGACCCTGGACCGCCTCGACGAGATAGACGCACGCCACGGACGCCTCGACGATGAGTGAAACGCGGGGCGAAGTGGGGCGAATCGCCCTCGTCGCCCTGTTCGTGACGGCGCTGGTGACCGCGCAACTGACCGCGTCGAAGATTCTCGCGTTCGCCCTCCCCGGGTCGCTCCCGGTCGTCGGCGACAGCGTCCTGTTGCCTGGTGCCGCCCTCGCCTACGCGGTGACCTTCTTCGCCTCGGACTGCTACGCCGAACTGTACGGCCGACGCGCCGCCCAGGTGATGGTCAACGTGGGCTTCGTGATGAACTTCGTTCTGCTGGCTCTGGTGTGGGGAACCATCCTCGCACCGGCGGCGGACCCGGAGTTCGCCGGCCAGTTCCGGACCGTCCTGGCGACGGGGACGAACATCGTCCTCGGCAGCCTGCTGGCCTACGTCGTGAGCCAGAACTGGGACGTGCTCGTGTTCCACCGCATCCGGGACCTGACCGGCGGCGCCCACCTCTGGCTTCGGAACGTCGGGTCGACGGCGACGAGTCAGGCCATCGACACGGTCATCTTCGTGACGGTGGCGTTCGTCGTCGCCCCCCGCCTCCTGGGCATCGGGCAACCCCTCCCGACGGACGTCGCCGTCTCGCTCATCGTCGGGCAGTACCTCCTGAAACTCCTCATCGCACTGGTCGACACCCCGTTCGTCTACGCGACGGTGGGCTTCCTCCGGCCCCGCGCCGCCGACGAGGACCCCTCGCTCGAGTTCGCGGACTGAACCCCCGGTGCGCCGCCGACCCGTACGCGAGTTTAAGATGTTGCCTCGCTAACGTACCCCATGGCGGTCGAACGACGAATCCGCCTCGACGAACGCCACAGCATGGAGCGAGGGCTGCGGTGTCCCGAGTGCGGAACCTACACCTCGTTCAGCGACATTATCGTGACCGGCCAGTGTCGCGGTGCCCTCAGGGACGACTGCGACGCGGACCTCGCTCTCGACCTGGTCGTCGAGGAGTAACTGGACCTGGAACCGACTGGACCTGGAACCGACTGGACCTGGAACCGTACAGCGACCGACTGGCGGTGGGTCACGGCTACGGAACGCTGTGCCGCGCCGGCGTCGGTGGTACCCCTACGTCCGGTGGACGACTCAGTCGATGCGCTCTGCGAAGCCGAACCGCGGTTTGAGGTCGGTCACGGTGACGCGGACCGTCTCCCCCGTCTCGGCGCCCGGCACGAACAGCGTGAACTCCCCGACTTTGGCGACGCCGTCCCCCTCGCTCCCGGTGTCGACGATGTCCACCTCCAGTTCGTCGCCGACGGCCACCGGCGCCGTCAGCCGGTGTTTCCCGACGAGGTAGAGCTCCGAGGACTCGTCCCGCGACGCGTCGGGCCTGACGTCGCGCACGTACTGGAACTCGTCTTCGAGGTCCGCCCGGAGCGCGTCGAGGTCCGGGCCGTCGAACACCTTGACCGCCAGGTCGCCGCCGGTGGCGAGCAGCTCGCAGGCCACGTCGAACGCCTGCCGGGCCAGGTGGACCGACCGGGCGTGGTCGAGCGAGTACTCGCCGGTCATGTTGGGAGCCATGTCGGAGACGACGACGTCGGCTCCGCGTTCGCCGATCGCCTCGCGGAGGCGCTCGACCGTCTTCGCCTCGGTCATGTCCCCGCGGATGGTCTCCACGTTGTCGCGGTCCAGGGGCCGAATCCGCTGGCGGTCGACGCCGACGACGGTGCCGCCGGGGCCGACGGCCTCCGCGGCGACCTGAAGCCATCCCCCCGGGGCCGCCCCGAGGTCGACCACCGTGTTCCCGGGGCCGAACAGTCCGGCCGTCTCGTCGAGTTGCTTGAGCTTGTAGGCGGACCGGGCGCGGTACCCCTCCTGCTTGGCCTTGTTGTAGTAGTGGTCCTTTCGCGCCATTTCCCTCTTGTACCCGGTCGTCACGTTTCAACGCGTCGTTCGCGGCCCGACAGCGCGCACAGTCGTCGGTGCGCGGCGACGTTCGTCGCCCACCAGTCCCGGCGGTCGAACGCTCGTCGATCCGACCCGCTTCTCGCACTCCGGAAACCAGCGGGGACGACCCGCTCTCGGGTCCGCTCGCGGCCGCCCTCGGCTCGCAGAAACCGGGAGGATTTTTAAGGCCCCTTCCGTACAACTTCGCAAATGTTCAAGGCCATCGTCAGCGCCTCGACGCTCCGGGACGCGCTCGACTCCGTGAGCGTACTCGTCGACGAGTGCAAGATCCGACTCAACGAGGACGAACTCGCCATCAGGGCCGTAGACCCGGCGAACGTCGGCATGGTGGACCTATCGCTCGACGCCGCCGCCTTCGAGTCCTACGAATCGGACGGCGGAATCATCGGGGTCAACCTCGGTCGCCTGGAGGACATCGCTGGCATGGCGAACAGCGGCGACCTCGTCCACCTGGAACTCGACGAGGAGACCCGGAAACTCCACATCCAGATCGACGGGCTCTCCTACACGCTGGCGCTCATCGACCCCGACTCCATCCGCCAGGAGCCCGACATCCCGGACCTCGACCTCCCGGCGAGCATCGTCGTCGAGGGGGCGCAACTCGCCCGCGGTATCAAGGCCGCGGACATGGTGTCCGACCACATCGCCCTCAGGGTCGACGAGGAGGCCGAGACGTTCCACATCGAGGCCGAGGGCGACACCGACGACGTCGACCTGGAACTCGGGACCGACGACCTCATCGACCTCCAGGCCGGTCCGGCGAACTCGCTGTTCTCGCTCGACTACCTCAAGGACATGAACAAGGCCATCCCGAGCGACGCCGAGGTCACCGTCGAACTGGGCGAGGAGTTCCCGGTGAAACTCCACTACCAGTTCGCGGAGGGACAGGGGCAGGTCACCTACATGCTCGCGCCGCGCATCCAGAGCGACTGACGCGTTCTGCGGGTTCTCCGTCGCGCGTTCGCGCCGCTCCCCTCGATTTCCGAGTGCCGCGACTGCGGCGCGACGTATAAATACCGGACACGTCAAGGGTAGTCGTTATCGCCCGGTCGAACGAACGTTCGGACGTTCGCAGCCACGCGGCGAGCGCCGGGTGCCGTCGCGTTGGCATCCCCCTCGCCTCGCAACTGCACGGACTGCCATGGACGCACCCCGAACGACCGAACGACGCGACGCCCGAGTCGACGTGAAGATTCGGCCGTGTTCGCCCTGCCCCCTGACTCGGATTCGAGGCGACGTGAGAGACGTCGAGCGGCAACTCTCCGACGAGCGGTGCTCCTGGGACTTCCTCGTCGAGGACCGCGACGACGCCGACAGTGCGCACGTCGCCCACACCGAGACGGCGATTCACGACGCGACGTGCGCCTGCAGCGTGTTCGACGAGTACGACTGCGTGGCGAACATCGCGGACGTCGTCGACGACGCCTTCGTCGTCCGGACGTTCGTCCGCGACCGGGCGGTCGTCTGGGATCTCATCGCCGACCTGAAGGCGGTCTGCGAGACGGTCGAACTCCTCCGCATCACGACCGCCGGCGAGACGGTCGCCGCGCAGTTCGTGGACGTCGACCTCTCGGAACTGACCGACAAGCAGCGCGCCGCCCTCGAACACGCCTTCGAACAGGGGTACTACGAGCGTCCCCGCCAGGCGTCGCTCGAGGACCTCGCCGAGGGATTCGACATCTCGAAGCAGGCGCTCTACCAGCGACTCTCCACCGCGGAGAACAAGGTCGTCAGGCAACTGTTCTCACCCTGACGTGGTGACGCCGGGACGCCGTCGGACGCGGACACTCCGGCGGGGTCGGGGCGTCAGCCCTCGGACGATGCGTTGCGTGCGTCAGCCCTCGGAGACCGACGCGTCGCTGTCGGCCCGCGCGACGCCCGCCAGCAGCGCCACGACGACCACGACGAGGACGCCGCCGGCGACGAATGGCGACCAGAATGCCGCCAGCGTGTACAGCGCCGCCATCACGGGCGGACCGACCGTCCGTCCGAGGCTCCCTGCACCCTGGGTGACGCCGAACGCGCTCCCCTGTCGGTCGGCCGGCGCCGCCGTCGAGACGAGCGTCGAGAGGGCGACGTTGAGGAGTCCGTTCCCGACCGACAGCACCGCGAGAACCCCCAGCAGGGCCACCAGTTCCCGGGTGAGCCACGCCGGTCCGCCGGCGAACGGTATCGCCCGTCCGACCACCGGCGAGAACGGGAGCAGCAGGAACGCGACGGCGAGCGCCGAGGCGCCCGCGAGCGCGATAGACGCCGTGCGGTAGCGCCGCGAGAGGAGGCCGACGAGGACGCCCTGGTTGAACACCCCGAGCACGCCGATGAACGTCAGCAGGAGGGCGGCCTGGGACTCGTCGTAGCCGTAGACGTCGGCCACGAACGGGATGAACATCACCTGGATGCCGGAGAACGCCACCGACACGACGAAGAACGCGACCACCAGGTCCCGCAGGGCGGGGTCCGCGAGCGCGTCTCGGAACTGCGAGACGAGCGTGGACCGCTCCCCCGTGCCGCGGTGGCGGTCGGGTTCGGGAAGGAACACCGCCGCGAACGACAGCGAGAGCAGGCTCAGGCCGGCGGCGGCGAAACTGGGGAGTGAGAACGGCGTGGCCGGGACGAACGCCGGCAGCACCCGTCGGGCGGTGGCGACGACCGGGTCGCTGGCGAAAAAGCCGCCGATGGCGGGGCCGAAGACGAACCCGAGGGCGAAAGAGGCGCCGACGAGCCCGAGCGCTCCGGCGCGCCGTTCCAGGGGCGTAACGTCGGCGATGTACGCTTGCGCGGTGGCGATGTTCCCGCCCATCGCCCCAGCGAGCATCCGCGAGAGGAACAGCACCGCGACGCCGACGCCGACGCCGAACGCCGTGAACTCGGCGGCGAGGCCGAACACCGTCCAGGCGAGGACGCTCCCGAGCAGCGACAGCATCAGCACCGGCCGGCGACCTCGCTGGTCCGAGAGGCGGCCGAGCAGCGGCGCGAACAGGAACTGCATGACCGAGTACGAGGCCGCCAGCAGTCCGATGAACACGTCGCTGACGCCGAAGCTCCGGACGTAGAACGGCAGGATGGGGATGACGACGCCGAACCCGAGCAGGTCGAGGAAGACGACGAAGACGACGATAGCGATGGCTCCGCGGGGAGCACGGGCCGTCGCAGTCGACGATTCGGGCGTCGCCACTTCCCGGAGATGAGGTCGCCGCGCGGGAAAGCCCTTGCGAGAGTGTCAGGTCAGTGAACCGACCACACAGGTCGCTCGTGCTCGGCCGGCCGGTCTACCGGTGGTGGTCGATGACTCGCTTCGCCGCCTGCGCCTTCTCCTTCCAGCCGTAGCCCGCCTCGTACACGTGGCGCTTCTTCTCGACGAGCGCCTCGGGGCTGGCCTCCTCGAACCCGCCGCGGTCCCACGCCCCGCTCTCGCGGAGCCACTGGACGACGTTCTCCTTGGTCTCCGCCCACGAGAGGCCGACCATCTCGTACCAGGCTATCATGGCGAAGACGGCGTTGTCGTGGCACCCGGGGACGCTGCCCTCCCGGTAGATGGTCCGCATCGGGTCCCGGGTCGGTTCGGAGACGAGTTCCTTGTACTCGGCGGCCGTCAGCAGGTGCAACTCGCCGTCCGACTCGGAGACGCGCTCCGACCGGCGCAACTGGTCCAGCGCGGCGGCGCGGAGGGAGTTCCACTCGCCGTGGCTCTCCTCCCGGAGGGCGTCCTCGGTGTGGGGCGCGACCGACAGCAGGGAGACGATGTCGGTGTAGGCCTTCTCCACGTCGGTCCACGGCGTCCCCTCGAACCGGCAGTCGGCGTCGTGGAGGCTGTTGGTGGACCGACAGCCCGGACACGGGTAGTCGAATCGCGGCACTACCTGCGGAGTCGGTCGGCGTCCGTATTAGATTCCGCGGTTGGTCCTCGCTCGCTGGCTGCCGGTCCGTCCCGGACCGGTTCGACCGCGGCGTTTATGCGGAGCGGCCAAGAACCCACGAGCGACATGGACTCCCTCCACGCCCGGTACCCGTTCTTCGACGGGGCTCGCGCGGCCGTCGAGGCCGCCGACGTCTCCCTGAGCGGTCTGGTAGCCGAGGCGGCCCCCGCGGTCGAACGGGGGAGCGAGCGCGTCGAACGCGCCCTCATGGAGGGAACCGTCGCCCCCGAGGACCCCCGCCGGTGGGACGTCCGGGACGAACTGCTCTCGTACCCCATCGCCCGCATCCTCGTCTCGCTGGTCGACTCGCCGGCGGCCGTCGAGAAGTACGCTGCCGCCGAGGCGCGGACGGCCGCCGAGCGGTTCACCGAGGACTTCGAGGCCGACGACGACGGCCTCAAGAGCACCGGGCGTCGCCGCGTCTCGCTGGACGAGTTCCTCGCGGAGTTCGACCTGGCCGGCGACGTCTCCGCCGACCCCGTCCGCCGGGGCCGTCGCCCGGCGCGGTTCCGCGTCGGGGTCGGCGCGTACCTCGAACTGATGGACCCCGCCTGGAGCGACGACTGGCGCCTCGTCAACCGCGAACTGGCCGACGGGACGGTCCGAGTCGAACGGGAGGAACTGTACCGACTCCTCAGGGAGGCGGTCAGGGCGCGCGTCGCCGACGGCCTCCCCTTCGAGGTCCGGTCGACGGCCGCGGGCGAGCAGATTGCGGACGCGCTCTCGGAGTCGGTGGCCTCGCTCCGGGACCTCCTCTCGGACAACCGGACGGAGTACGACGTCGACACGGTCGTCCCAGAACTGTTCCCGCCCTGCATGCACCACCTCCTCGAACGAGTCCAGCGCGGGGCGGAACTCCCGCCGCACTCCCGGTTCTCGCTCACCGCGTTCCTCACGGGCATCGGGATGGACACCGACGAAGTCGTCGCTCTCTACCGGGAGTCGGCGGTGGACGAAGCGGACGTCAGGTACCAGACCGAGTACCTGCGCGATGCGGGCGGGACGCAGTACCCGGCCCCGTCGTGTGCGACGATGCAGGCGTACGGCGACTGCGTGAACCCCGACGAGCGCTGCGAGACCATCTCGCACCCGATGTCGTACTACGGGGCGGCGCTGGACGACGCCGACCCCGCGGAGTTCGAGGACTGGCGCGAGTCCGCGGACTGACCTCGCGGCCGCGGGCGGCCGCGGTCACGAAAACCGGGACTTCAGCGGTCGAGAAACACGCCCGCGCCGGCCATGACCAGGATGAAGAGGACCACGCTCCCGACGAGTGCCATCCCTCCAGTCGAGCCGAGTCCGTCGCTGCTGTACGTCGCGCCGATTCCGATGATGAGCGCGATGAAAACGGTGACCGCGACGACGGAGACGACGATTTTTCGCCGCATCTCCTCTTCGATTTCCATGCGCGGGGGTATCCAGTGGACGTTTGAAAAGCGCTTCGAAGCACGGGTGACTCCGGACCGAAATCGCCGGCGTGAGGCGGTGATTTCCAGACGAAACGAGGGTTTAGGTCTCTCCGGCACCTACGTATAGATGGCACGCGTCCCCGCGAGCCACCCACATCATGACGCACTCAGAACACACGACCGCGTCATCCGCCGCCGGTTCCGGCCGAACGCCTCGCGTTCGTCGGAAGACCCGGCTCCCCGCCGAGGGCGTTACCGGACGGGCCCGCAGAGCGCGGGTCGAACCGATGGCCGTCAGGCCGCTTCGCGACGACCGGTACGTCGTCGAGACCGACGGCGGAACGTACGTTGTCGACGTAGAGAACCGAACGTGTACCTGTCCCGACCAGGCTATCCGGGGCGGACGGTGCAAGCACATCAGGCGCGTCGCGATAGAGATTTCCGAGCGACTCGTTCCGCCGCCGGGCCACCGGACGGCCGCGTGTGCGGTCTGCGGAGAGCGGGTGTTCGTCCCCACGACGGACGACCGACCGCACCTCTGTGACCGACACGACCACGCGCCCGGCGACCTGGTCCGCGACCGGGAGACCGGGAAGCGACTGCTCGTCGTCGCGGCCACCGGCCGCCGTGCAGACGAGGTGACGACCGAGGACGGAACGGCTATCGCGGCGTACCCCTCCAACGAGGCGTACGGCGACCACGAACCCGTCTTCGAGGCCGTCTACATGCAGTCGCTCGGCCCGGTCGTGGACCTCGACGACGTCTCCGACGCGAGACGCTACGGGTTCCCCGCATCGAGGCTCCGCCCTCTCGGGGACCGCCGCGTCCCTCACCCGGCCCGCGCGACCCGGTCACCGCGGCGTGCGAGCCCCTGAGCCCTCGCCACGAAAGGTTACGTGGCTGGCAACCGAATTCTGGGCCATGAGCCAGTCCACCGCACCAGGTCCCGCGTCGTCCCACATCGACGCCGGACGGACCACCCCCGATTGGCTGGACCGGGAGGCCTACCCCTTCGAGTCGCAGTTCGTCCACCTGGACGCGGGTCGCCTCCACTACGTCGACGAGGGCGACCCGGACGCCCCGCCAGTCCTCATGCTGCACGGGAACCCGACCTGGTCGTTCCTCTACCGGCACGTCGTTCGCGAACTCGCCGACGACTACCGGTGTATCGCCCCCGACTACCTGGGGTTCGGCCTCTCGGACAAGCCACGCGAGTTCTCCTACGAACCGGCAGCCCACGCTCGCGTCGTCGAGCAGTTCATCGAGGCGCTCGACCTGGAGGACCTCACGCTGGTGGTCCAGGACTGGGGCGGTCCCATCGGCCTCGACTACGCGACGCGCCACCCGACGAACGTCCGGGCGCTGGTGATTCTGAACACCTGGATGTGGCCCGTCGAGGACGACCGGAGCATGCGGACGTTTAGCCGCCTCCTCGGCAGTCGGGTGGGGCGCCTGCTGATTCGGCGGTTCAACCTGTTCGCCCGCTGGGTCGTCCCGTCGGCGTACGCCGACGAGTCGAAGCTCACCCCGGAGATCCACGACCACTACCTGCGGCCCCTCTCGACGCCCGACGAGCGCGAGGCGTCGTGGGTGTTCCCCCGCGAGATTCTCGGCTCGGAGATGTGGCTGTCCCGCCTCTGGCACCGCCGGGACGCGATAGCCGACAAGCCGGCGCTGCTCGCGTTCGGGATGGAAGACCGGGCGTTCGCCGGGACGCTCCCGCGGTGGCGCGGCCTCTTCCCGGACGCCAGGGTCGTCCAGTACGAGGACGCGGGCCACTACGTGCAAGAGGAGAAGGGGCCGGAACTGGGGCGGGAGATACGGTCGTTCCTCGAAGCGCTCGACTAGGTGCTTTCCCCGTCCAGGTCGTCGAACGTCGTCTTCTTCGACCGGCCGACGAACTCGGCGAAGTCCTCGCCCTCCGCCAGCGCAGTCTCCTTCTTCACGCGGTAGTTCCCCCCGTCGGTCACGTACAGGTCGCCCGGGTGGAAGAAGTACCAGTCCTCCCGGTCGAACCGGACGGCGATGCGGGCTTTCGCCCCGAAGTTCTGTGCGAAGTAGACGAGCGACTCGACTTCCTCGCCCGTGAGGTAGATGGGGTCGCCGGCGCTGGCTTTCGCCTCGATGGCGTAGAACACGTCGCCGTTGCCGGCCAGCACGTCCGGCAGGTCGCGGTCCGTCGCGCTCCCGCTGGCCGGGGCGCGCATCACGGCGAACCCGGCCTCGTCGAGGCGGTTGACGAGTTCCCGCTCTCGCCGGTCCCCCTTTCGGTTCGCGGACATGGTCGTGTCTCCGGCGCTGCCGGCCTTAAATGGGCCGAACCGCGCGGGCGGGGCCCGCTCTCCCACCGAAAGCACTTACAGCACTCTCTCGCACCCGACCGGTATGGACCCGCAGTATCGACGCGCCCTCCTGCTGTTCGTCCTCGGTGTGGCCCTCCTCGCCAACCCGCTCTACCTCTACCCCGACGACGTCTCCTACGAGTCGGTCTACACGTACGAGGCCATGCCGACCGACCGCGTCCCCGACCAGACGCACCACGGCGTCGATGTCCTCGACTGCGACTGGCACCCGATTCGCGCACAGCGCTGCGTGGTCGCCCGGGCGATGGCTCGCGGCGACCGGGTCGAACTCCCGCTTTGGGACGACGAACCGGTGACCGCGGAACTCCACACCGAGTACGACTACGTGGAGACGCCCGAGGGGTACTTCCGGCCGAACCTGACGGTCCAGAACGGGACGGTGGTCCTCTCGCTCGAATCGGTCTCGCGGGCGACCGTCGTGCGTGCGGCCGCAGAACCCCTCGACGGAACGCCCGGCTACGTCCGGCGCGCCGGCCGGAACGGGACGGCGACCGTCGGCGGCGACGCGCTGGTCGAACCCCGGCGATTCTTCGTCCGCCACGAGGGGCGGTACTACCTCGTCGAGTGGACCGACAGGGAGCGCCGACCGACCGGGTGGGGGTGGAAGACCCCGTCCGACGCCGCAATCGACGGGATGCGCCTCCTGGCGTGGCTGGGCGGGGTCGCGCTCCTGTTCCGCGCCGGCGAGTGGTCCGAGCGGGGACGGCGGACCGCGACCCGTCGTCGGGAGGCGATGCGGGACGAGCGGACGCAGTGACCGCTCCCGGTGGGTCGACCCGGGCGGCGGGTCACCGGCGTCTTCGCCGGCAACGACGATTCGGACTGTTCGGAGATTGCCGTACAGCAGGTGCTGTCCGCGAGACGGCCTTCTACCTTCCCTCGGCCCGTCGCTTGCTCCACCGCAGTGCGATCAGGACGAAGGCGAGTCCTTCGACCCTGGCGAGTTTGTACACCCACGACTCGAACTCGTAGGTCGACTCCGGCGTGGTCGTGACGTCCATCATGGAGTCGATGACCTGTCTCGGGAACAACAACTCGACGACGCCGAAGGCCGCCAGAACGATGCGAAGCATCATACGCCGAAGGTGGGCCGGCGACGGCAAGTACCCGGCGACGCTTCCGCTCATCTGAAAACGAGCGCGCATGTCATCAGAGCCGCGTGTAAGCCGCCGAATAGCTGCAGTATAGTCGGCAGGGTCTCGACGAGCTATCGCTGCAGGCGGATTTCGACGGGCAGTCGTACTCGGCCCGCCCGCGGCGACGCGGCAATTTCCGTCGTCGGAGCGGCGCCTACGTGCCGTGCTGCCAGGAGTCCATGTACTCCTCCTGGGTCGCGGTCAGTTCGTCGTACTCGATGCCCTCGGCGTCGAGTTTGAGTTCGGCGACTTCGCGGTCGAGTCGGTCCGGCACGTCGTGGACGCCGGCGCCGTAGTCGCCGCCGTTCTCGACGAGTTCGCGGACGCAGACCGCCTGGATGCCGAAGCTCTGGTCCATCACCTCGACCGGGTGCCCCAGCGAGACCGGACTCGCGAGGTTGACCAGTCGCCCCTCGGCCAGCACGTTCAGGCGGCGGCCGTCGGGCATCTCGAACGCCTCCACGCCCTCGCGGGCCTCGTAGCGGTCGACCGCCATCTCGCCCAGCGCCTCCAGGTCGATTTCGACGTCGAAGTGGCCGGCGTTGGTCAGCACGACGCCGTCCTGCATCTGCTCGAAGTCCTCGCGGGTGACGATGTCGCGGTTCCCCGTCGTGGTGACGAAGACGTCGCCTTTCGCGGCGGCATCGACCATCGGCATCACCTCGTAGCCTTCCATGTGTGCCTCCAGGGCCTTCCGGGGGTCGACTTCGGTGACGATGACGTTGGCGTTCTGCCCGGCGGCCTTCTTGGCGACGCCCTTCCCGCAGTAGCCGAAGCCGGCGACGACGACGTTCTTGCCGGCGAACGAGAGGTTCGTCGTCATGGCGATGCTGGAGAGCGACGCCTCGCCGGTCCCGTGGACGTTGTCGAACAGGCGCTTCATCGGCGTGTCGTTGACCGCGAACACGGGGTACTCCAGCGCCCCGTCGGCGTCCATCGCCCGCAGTCGGTGGACGCCGGTGGTCGTCTCCTCGCTCCCGCCGACGATGGAATCGATGAGTTCGGGGTGCTCCTGGTGGATGCGGAACACCAGGTCGCCGCCGTCGTCGACGGTGATGGTGGGGTCGTGTGCGATGACCGCCTCGATGGCGTCGTAGTACTCGTCGTCGTCGACGCCGCGCTTCGCGTAGCTGGTGATGTTCTCCGTCGCGTCGAGGGCGGCGCTCACGTCGTCGTGGGTCGAGAGCGGGTTACACCCGGTGACGGCGACCTCGGCCCCGCCGAGGGCGAGCGACTCGACGAGGATGGCCGTCTTCGCCTCCACGTGCATCGCCATGCCGATGCGCTGCCCTTCGAAGGGCTGGGCGGCCTCGAACTCCTCCCGGAGTTCCTGCATGATGGGCATGTGCTGGAGCGCCCAGTCCATCTTGCGACGCCCCTCCTGGCGGGCCTCGTCGGAGTCCGCTAGCTGTTCCGTTATCGGGGGATAGGACGACTGACTCATGGCTCGTCATTTCGCGAGCCACTTGAAAATGGTACCGAAGCGTCACTCCGGAGCGAGACCGAGAAACGAGTCCAGCGCGTCGGCGTCCGGTCCGGGCGCCACCATGTCGGTCTCCTCGTCGTAGACGACGAGGCCCGCGTCGACCAGCGGGCGGAGGTGGGTCCGGTACAGCGAGAGGTACACCTCGAGGACGGCGTCGGCCGGGATGTCGGTTATGGGCCGGCCGCGTTCGTGGACGGCCACCTCGTCCGCCAGGTCGGCGAGCGTCACCGGTTCGTCCCACAGACGGAGTTGCGCGAGAGCGCGCCGTCGCCGGGGTTCGGACAGGAGTCCGTCGAGCACCTCCCGGTCGACGTCGCACGTTGCGGGCGCGTCCACGTCCGCGAACAGCAGTTCCCGGTGGCGGTCGAGCACCGCCTCGAACCACGGCGGGTTCAGGTACTCGACGACGCCGCGTCTCCCGTCGAACCGGACCAGTCCCGCCGCGTCGAGGCGCGGCAGGCACACGTGGTGGACGAGGGCGTCGAGGGCCGTGCGGCGCGTCTCCTCGTCGGTTCCCTCTCGGACCTCGACGAGGTGCTCGACGAGTTCGGTCTCGGAGGCGATGCGCCCGTCGAGGCCGTCGAGATACGCGAGGAGGCAGCGGTTGTCGCGGTCGGAGAGCACCTCGAACAGCGCGTCGACGACGGGCGTATCCGTCCAGGTCCTCGTCTCGCCAGTCGCCGGTTCGCGCGTCGGGTCGTCGTCACGTCCAGCGGCGGTCATGTCGGGGTGGTCTCCTGTGTGGAACGTGAGAACCAGTCGTGCAACCGCGCTGGTCGGCGCGGATACAGGCGAATCTGTAGTTGGCCGCCCCCTGGCCCCGGGAGCGAACGCACACCCGTCCGTATTGTTCCGTAGTATGACATTCGGGACTAGTGTATATAATCCTTCCTGAATGTTCGTAACGAAAGTTCGCGCACTCCAGTCTCCGGGGCGGAACTCACCCGTCGCGTCACTGGTTCGCCCGGTCGACGAGGCTGGCCGCCCGGTCGGTCGCCTCGGCGACGACGGCCGGTTCGTCGAGGGTCAGCACCTCGCGGTCGCGCATCAGGACCGTCCCGTCGCAGACCGTGTGGCGGACGTCGGACCCGCGGGCCGCGTAGACGAGGTGACTCACCAGGTCGTGTTCCGGCGCGAGGTGGGGGGCGCCCAGGTCGACGACGGCGAGGTCGGCGGCCGCTCCCGGTTCGATGCGACCGCCGGGGAGGCCCAGGGCGCGCGCGCCGCCTTCCGTCGCCATGCGGAGGGCGGCGGCCGCGGGGACCGCCGCCGCGTCGTCGGCCGCGAGTTTCCCCAGCATCGCGGCGTCCCGCATCTCGTCGAACAGGTCCAGGTCGTTGTTCGACGCGGCGCCGTCGGTTCCCAGGCCCACGGTGACGCCGGCGTCGAGGAGCGCCTGGACGGGCGCCATCCCGCTGGCGAGTTTCATGTTCGAGGCCGGACAGTGAATCACCGCGGCCCCGGTTCGCGCGAGGCGGTCGATTTCGCTCTCGTCGAGGTGGACGCCGTGTGCGAGGAAGTCGCCGGATTCGAGCATCCCGAGGTCCTCGGCGTACGACAGCGGTCGCTCGCCCCGGTCCTCGACGATTGGGTCGACCTCGTCGGTGGTCTCGTTGGCGTGGTAGTGTACCGGAACGCCCGCCTTGCGGGCCTCGGCCACGGCCTCGCGCAGGTACGACTCGTCGACCGTCGTGAGGCTATGGGGCATGAACGCCGTCCGGACGCGCCCGTCGGCCGCGCCGTCGAACCGGCGGGCGACGTCGAGGCCCTCCTCCAGGTCCGCCCGGGCCTCCGCCTCGTCTTTGGCGACGGTGACCACGCCGTGACCCAGGCGGGCGCGAAGTCCCGCCTCGGCGACGGCGTCGACCACGTCCGGGACGTGGAAGTACATGTCCGCGAACGCGGTCACGCCCGACCGGATCATCTCGACCAGGCCGAGTTCCGTCCCCGCCCGCACGTCCGCGGAAGTCAACGCCGCCTCGGCGGGCCAGATGTCCTCCCGGAGCCAGGCGTCGAGGGGCTTGTCGTCGGCGTACCCGCGGAGGAGCGTCATCGCGGCGTGCGTGTGGGCGTTCACCAGGCCCGGAACGACCAGGGAGTCGTCGGCCGCGAGGCGTTCGTCGCCCGCGAGGTCCGGGCGGACGTCGAGAATCTCGCCGGCGTCCCGGTCGAGGAGCACGTCGGCCCGCTCGACCGACCCGTCCGGCCGGAGCACGCGCCCGCCGGAGACACAGAGCGTGGAGGTCATGGGCGCGCTTCCGCGGCGAGGGTCATTATTCCACCGTCTCGCCCCGGCGGGCCGCTCCACGACCTGAAGACTGATACCGCGTCGTCGAGAACGCCCGCCGATGCCCTCCCGCCGACAGGTTCTCGCCGCCGCCGGTGGCCTCTCGGCCCTGTCCGGGTGTCTCGGCGGCGGGTGCTCGCGCGTCGTGAACCCGCTGACCCCGTCGGGCACCTGGGCGATGGCCGACCGGACCGCCGCCCGAACCGGGTACGCGGCCGACGCCTCGGTCCCGGACTCTCCGGCCCGTCGCTGGTGTGCCTCCCTCGGGCCGGGGCGCACGAACCTCGACCGCGAGCCGAGTCTGTACGCGACCGGGCCGCCCGCCGTCGCCCGCGGCGTCGACTCCGCGGCGGACGCCGACCAGCCGATGCGCGTCTACCTCGCCTCGCGGGGTCGGGCGAAGTGGTCGCGCTGGGGGATGGTACACGAGGTGAACGCGCACACCGGAGCGGAGCGCTGGCGCGTCCCGACCCGGGGTCTCGTCGAACCGCCGCCGGCCGTGGCGGGGGACGCACTCGTGGTCCTCACGCGACTGGACGACCTGCAGGAGGGGGTCGCCGACCGCTCGCGGGTGGTGTGTCTCGACCGCCAGGCAGGCCGGGAGCGCTGGAGCCGCGACCTGGAGGGACGACCCGTCGGTCCGCCCGTCGTCGCCGACGGTCGGGCGTTCGTCGTCACCGGGCACGGCCGGGTCCGCGCACTCGACGTCGAAACGGGCCGGAGAGAGTGGACGCGCACGCTCACGGCCGACGCCGACGAGGTGTCGGTCTCCGGTGCGCCGGCCGTCGCCGACGGCACGGTGTATCTCACCGTCCCGTACCACCCGCCCGGCATTCGCGCGTTCGCGGCCGCAGACGGCGGCTATCGCTGGAGCGGTCCCGCGGACGGCCCCGGCTTCCACCGCGCCCCGACGGTCCACGACGGAACCGCGTTCGCGGCGTCGTCGGAGCACCTGTACGCGTTCGACGCGTCGACCGGCCAGGTCCGGTGGTCAACGGGGCACCCGGACCTGGCCGCGTCGTCCCACCCGGTCACGGACGGTCGCCGGGTCTACGTCGCCGGTACCCACCGGATTCTCGCCAGGGACGTCGCCGACGGGACCGAGCGCTGGCGCGTCCACGAACCCGACCGGTTCTTCGGGTCGCCGGTGGTCGCCGGCGACGCCCTCCTCGTGGACACGCGGGGGCACCTGTCCGCGTTCGGCGCCGCCTCCGGCAGCCGCCGGTGGCGACAGCGCGTCTCGGGGGCCGGTTCCCCCGCCGCCGTCGACGGCGGCGTCTTCCTGACGGGCGACCGGGGAAACCTCTACGGGGTCGGGTCCTGCGAGGCCATCTGGTGTCGGCTTCCGTGGTGACGGGCCCGCCGGATGCGCGGGGTAGATTCGACGGACGTGGCGAGGTGGGGCATGACCGACGGGGCGAGGTGAGACCTGACGGACGTGGCGAGGTGAGTCCTGTCGGATGCGACCGGGCGTACCGGCAGGCGCGACGGCCCGATACCCGAAAGGCAATTCCCCCGCGGGCGAGATGGGAGACACGATGCGCATCGCCGTCCCCAACAAGGGCCGCCTGCACGACCCGTCGATAACGCTGCTCGAACGCGCCGGTCTCCACCTCGAGGACGGCGCCGACAGGAAACTCTACGCCGAAACCGTCGACCCCGACGTGACAGTCCTGTTCGCCCGCGCGGCCGACATCCCCGAGTACGTCCGGGACGGTGCGGCGGCGCTCGGCATCACCGGCCTCGACCAGGTCCGCGAGTCCGGGCACGACCTGGCGGACCTCGTGGACCTGGAGTTCGGCCGCTGTCGACTCGTGCTGGCGGCCCCCGAGGACGGCGACCTGACCGCCCCGGCTGACGTCGCGGGTCGGACCGTGGCGACGGAGTTCCCCCGCATCGCCCGCGAGTACTTCGACGAGCAGGGCATCGACGCCGAGGTGGTCGAGGTGTCGGGCGCGACGGAACTCACGCCCCACGTGGAGATGGCCGACGCCATCATCGACATCACCTCCACCGGGACGACCCTGGCGGTCAACCGCCTTGCGATTCTCGACGAGGTCATGTCGAGTTCGGTACGCCTGTTCGCCAACCCCGACGTCGCGACCGACCCGAAGGTCGAGCAGCTCCAGACGGCGTTCCAGTCGGTCCTCGCCGCCGACGGGAAGCGCTACCTGATGATGAACGCGCCCGAGGCCCGACTCGACGAGGTCCGGGACGTGATTCCGGGGATGGGCGGCCCGACGGTGATGGACATCGCCGGCGGCGAGATGGTCGCCGTCCACGCAGTCGTCGACGAGGGCGACGTCTTCCAGACCATCAACGAACTGAAGGCGGTCGGCGCGACGGACATCCTCGTCACCGAAATCGAGCGCCTCGTGGAGTGAGGGCGCTTCCGCTCGCTTCTGGGCGTCGTCGCGTACGGACGGCACACGCCGCTCCGCGGGTCGGCGTGCCGTCCGGCCGTCGGGCGCGTGAGGCGTGGGTGGGCCTGCGCACGTGAACCGACACCGCGGCCCGGTCAGGTCACGGCGGGTCTGGTCCGGTGTCGCATATACGGGTACGCCGGGACCGGGCGGTCAGTCGTCCCACCGGAGATTCGGAACCTCGACGTCCGGTGCCAGGCCGGCGTCGCCGTACCTGAGGTAGGTCCACCCGACGATGGCGGCGGTGCCCAGCGCCATCGCGCCCACGCCGACCAGTCCGGCCTCCGGGCCGAACGACCCGCCGGTCACGAGCGGCGGCCCTCGCTGGGTCGTTACGACGACGGAGGCGTCCATCCGGAGGCCGCTGACGGGGAACCCGTAGACCGGGCCCTCGAACAGGTTCCAGGTGATGTGCAGACCGACGGGGAGCGCCAGTTCGCCCGTCAGGAGGTAGGCGACGGCGAACATCACGCCCGCCAGCGAGATGGCCGCGACGCTAATCGCCGTCGCGCCGGGGTTGCTCGCGTGGAGGACGCCGAAGACGCTCCCCGAGAGCAGCGCCGCCAGCGCGGCCCCCGCCCGGACGTCGAGCGGTCCGAACCCGGACAGCCCTTCGAGGAGGTTCTTCAGCACGTACCCCCGGACGAGCAACTCCTCGTAGAACCCGACGAGTACGAACGTCACCAGGCTTCCGGCGAGGGACCCGAGGAGGGCGGTCCCGTCGGGGGCCACCGCCCGAACCGTCACCCACCCGGCGGCCAGTTCGACGGCGAAGACGACGGTCAGCAACCCGGCGCCCAGCAGGAGGCCGAACGCGAAGTCGGCCCACCAGTCGGGGCCAAGGTAGAAGCCGAAGTCGACGAACCGGCGCCGGTCGAGACCGCGGCCGGCAATCCAGACGCCCAGGAGGGTCCCGGCGGCGACGACGCCGACGGCGAGTACGGACGCGACTCGCGGGCCGACGGCGACGCGGGGCAGCGAGAACCCCAGGCTCTCGACCGGGAGCAACCCCAGCAGACCGCCCGTGGCGTCGAACAGGACCCCGAGGACGAGCAGTCCGAGCAAGCCCGGGACGACGAACGCGACGGGCGCGAGGAGGAGTCGCCAGGGCGCCTTCAGACGACGCTCGCGCGCGTTCCAGAACAGCGTGCGTACGATACCTCTCATGTCGAAACGGCGTGTGCAGGGTGCATCTGGTTGCTTCGACCGGAATTCAGACGGGAGCGCTCGTGAAGACCGCGAGCAGTCCGACGACGATAGTGCCCAGGATGACGGTCACCACGAAGTGGATGAGCGTGACGTACACGGTCAGTCGCGGCGTCACCTCGTAAGCGAACCTGACGAGGAGCGCGTCGGCGACGAGGGCGAGTCCGACCCCGAGGAGCGACGGGACCCGGAAGGCGACCGTCAGCACCGCGATGGCCGCCGGGACGGGACCGACGACGAACGCCTTCCGGACCGCGACGTCGCCCAGGACGTTCCTGGCGGCGATGTGCGCCGTCACCGAAAGAAACACCGCGAACAACCCGACGGTTCCGGCCACCGCGAGCGGATTCGCGGCCGCCGTCTGCGCTCCCGCGCCTGCGGACATCTGGTGACCGCTCCGGAACTACCCTTCGAGGAGGCCCAGTTCCTCGAGTCGGCTGACGATTTTCTCGACGGCGTGCTCGGCGTCCTCCGGTTTCTTCCCGCCGGTGATGACCAGTTTCCCCGACCCGAAGAGGAGTGCGACCACCTTGGGTTCGTCGAGGCGGTAGACCAGCCCCGGGAACTGCTCCGGTTCGTACTCGATGTTCTCCAGACCGAGACCGATGGCGATGGCGTTGAGGTTCAGATTCCGCCCCAGGTCCGCGGAGGTGACGATGTTCTGGACGACGATTTCGGGGTCGTCCTCCACCTCTATCTGGAGTTCGCGGAGCTTGTCGAAGACGATGTGGAGGCTCTCGTGGACGTCGTCGGTGGACTTCGCCCCCGTGCAGACGATTTTACCGGACCGGAAAATCAGCGCCGCCGACTTCGGGTTCTGCGTTCGGTAGACGAGACCGGGGAACTGCTCGGGGTCGTAGTCCGCCCCCTCCAGGTCCATCGCGACGCTCTGGAGGTCGAGTTCTTGCCCGATGCCAGTGGAGGCCACCACGTTCTCGATGTTGATGGTTTCCTTGGGGTCGGTCATGTAACGACTTAAGTCTCGTATTTAAGGTTTATAAAGGTTGGTACATACCGCTGATAGGTTTCTCCGCCGAGGAGTTCGGGACCGATATCCTCATTGGGCGCCACTCGCCAGGTACGAACGTGTATTGCCTCGAATTCGCCGGCGAGGAGGACGCGTTCGCCGCCCGGGAGGCGACGTCGGTGGCCGCGAGCGTCGAGGTGGTCGCGCCCGGTCTGGGGGTCGCGAGCGGACTCCGGTTCGACCGCGTCCCGGACCTCGCGTACACCCACCGGGTGAGCGAACTCGTCGGCCGAACGGACGCCAGCGTCGAGAGCGCCCGCGTGCTCCTGGAGACGGCCCCGATAGACCCCGCGGCGGTACCGTACGTCGGGAGCGGAGACCCGGCCGACTCCTCGGGGGTGGAATCCGACCCGGGAACCGTCGCCGTCCGGGCCCGGGACGTTCGGTCGAATTCCGGCGTGAGCACCCGGGCGGTCGAGCGAACGCTGGGCGAGGTGCTGGTCGACCGGGGGTTCTCGGTCGACCTGGACGACCCCGACCACGAACTCCGCGCCCTGTTCGCCGGGGAGGCGTGCCTGGTCGGGTGGCTCCGGTCCCGGAGCGTCAGGGACTTCGGGGACCGGAAACCGACCGACCGCCCGTTCTTCCAGCCGGGGAGCATGGACCCGATGGACGCCCGCGCCCTCGTGAACATCGCCGGGGCGGCCCCCGGTGCGACCGTCCTCGACCCGATGTGCGGGACCGGCGGGCTCCTCATCGAGGCCGGTCTGGTCGGCGCGCGGACGGTGGGCGTCGACGCCCAGTCGAAGATGGTTCGGGGCGCCAGGGAGAACCTCGCGGCGTACCTGCCGGCGGGAGACGACGCCGACCCGGACGGGTCGCCGTCTTTCGACGTGCTCAGGGGCGACGCCACGGCGCTCCCGATTTCGGACGACTCGGTCGCCGCCGTGGTGTTCGACGCCCCCTACGGGCGCCAGTCGAAGGTCGCCCGCCACGAACTCGGGGACCTGGTCGAAGGCGCCCTGCGCGAGTCGCGGCGCGTCGCTCCCCGGGCGGTGATGGTGGCCGACCGTCCCTGGCGCGAGGCCGCCCGGTCGGCGGGGTGGGCGCTCGACTCCCTGTTCGAGCGACGCGTTCACCGGTCGCTCGTCAGGTACGTACACGTCCTCGAACCGGCCGAGGAGGCGCGCTCCGGACTGTAGTTGCGACCCGCCTCGCTCCGGCGCGTGACGCCCACTCGCCCGGCGTCACGCCCGGTAGGCGACCACCGTCTCGCCACCGCGAACCCGGTCGCCCTCCGAGACGAGGACGTCGACGCGGTCGTACGACGGCGGGAGGAGCACGTCCGCCCGACTCCCGAAACTGACGTGCCCGATGCGGTCGCCGCGGTCGACTGCCTCGCCGACGCCCGCGTAGGGGTGGATGCGACGGGCGAACCACCCGGCGATCATCGCCACCTCGTGGTCGCCGAAGCGCATCTCGACTCGCTCGTTCCGGTCTGACTCCTTCGAGAACGCCGGCCGGTGCGCGCCTGGGCGGTGGGTCAGGTACTCGACGGTCCCGCCGAGGGGCGCGCGAATCACGTGGACATCGGTCACGTTCAGGAACACGCCGACGCGGATGCGGTCGCCCTCCTCGCGGACCACCGACACGCGGCCGTCCGCGGGCGATACGACCCCCGACGGCGGGGGGTGGCGGTCGGGGTCGCGGTGGAACCACAGGACGAACGCGCCCAGCACGAGCAACGCGGCGCCGGCCGCCGGAAGGAGTACCGCGGCCGGAATCGCCAGCAGGAACAGCGGACCGGCGTACGTCTCGGCGCCGGGTGCGAGCGCGAATCGCGTCACGCCTCGGCCGCCCACGCGGCGAGCAGGTGACTCAGGTGCAGTCGGTCGTCCGTTCCCGTCGCCAGGTCCGCGTCGACGTCGCCGGCGAGTTCGTACAGGCGCGCCAGTTCACGCCCGCCGTACTCGGTCCGGGCGACGCGGAGGAGGTTCCGGAGCAGCGTCTGGCCGTCGTACCCCTCGTCGTCGAGAAACGTGCCCAGGGTCTTTCGCGCGTCCGTGAACTCGCCGCGGCGCGCCGCGGCCAGCACCGACCGGAGTTCGTCGTCGTCGCGAACCTCCTGGAGCACCTCGTGGGCCGCGCTCATCGTGACCGCGTCCGCCTGGGCGGCGGTGGTCTGGGCGCTGAGGACGGCCTTCCGCAGGTCGCCGCCGGCGTACCCCGCGACGTACTCCAGGCCGTCCTCGTCGAACTCGACGCCCTCGTCGGTCAGGACGTCCTCAAGCACCGCCACCGTCTCCTCGGTGGTCGGCGCTCGCACCGGGACGGGGAAACACCGCGAACGAATCGGCGGAATGAGCTTCGAGGGCTGGCGGGTCGTGATGACGAACTGCGTGGTCCGGTGGTACCGCTCCATCACCCGGCGCAGGGCCTGCTGGAAGTCCTCGCGGATTTCCTCGGCGTTGTCGAGAAGAACCGTCTTGTACGTGCCCGACACCGGCGGGTAGGAGGCGAACTCCTGGAGGATGTGGCTCACCATGTCCCGCTTGGACCACTCTCGCTTGTACTTGCGACGCTTGTCGCTGCTCCGCCGGTACTGCTTCGAGAACGCCGTCTCGCCCTGGAGGAACTGCTCGAACCGCGGGTCCGAGCGAATCTCCTTTTTCGTCCGGCTGAAGAAGTCCGCCACGTTGAGTTCCACCAGGTCGTTGTCCGGGTCCGCGTGGGCATCGCGTGCGAGCGCCCGGACCGCGGCGGTTTTCCCGACGCCAGTCGGTCCCTGCAGGACCAGGTTCATCGGTTCGTCGACCGCCCTGGAGAGGCGGTCGCGCACCTCCGCCTGGGGCAGGTCCGCCAGGTCGGGGGCGTGCGTTTCGGTCCACAGCGGCGCGTCCATGTGTGCTGGCTAGCCCACGCCCGCGTATGAATCGGTCGGTCCGGTTCGGTCGGTCCGGTTCGGTCGGTCGAGGTCGCCAGAAACAGTCGTCCGAAAAACGGGCCGCCGTGGATTCGTATCCGCTCGTCTCTCGCTCGAACGCCGTTAGTTCTTCTTCGCCTTGCCGTTGCCCTTTCCGGGGTTCTCGCCGCTCTTCCCGGGCGCGTCGTCGTTCGGCTCGGGCGTCTCCGACTCGAACTCGCGGGTCAGTTCGACCGTCTCGTTCCCGGCGGTGACCGACAGTTCGAGTTCCGTCGCGTCGGCCGGGACCGCGAACGTCAGCGACCCGTTCTCGTCGGTCTCGCCGACCGACTCGCCGTTCGCTTCGACCGTCGCGTTGGCGAGCGGTTCGTCGTCCTGCGTGACCGCGATGGTCGCGTTCTCGCCCGGTGCGACCTCGCCGACGAACTCGACGGCGAAGGCCTGCTCGTCCGCGGACGCCTCGTCGTCGCCCTCGTCCCTCTCGTCGACCTTCTCGATGGGTATCTCGTCGCTGGTGCCGGACTGGCTGATGACCGGCTTGAGGATGTACTTCCCGCTGTTGCCGGCCTCGTGGACGGTGATGTCGTAGACGAACTCGACCGATTCGTTCTCACCGACGGTGAAGCCCTTGTTCAGGTGGAGCTTCTGACTCGGGAGCTTCACGTTCACCGTCTCGCCGTCGACGACGCCCTCCACGTCGGCGACGTAGATGAAGACCTTGTTGTACTCGCCGGCCGTGATGTTCAGGTCGGACAGTTTAGACGCCCTGTCGCCCTGAAGTTCGGTCAGGTCGAACGTCCTGGAGTCGACCTCGTACTCCGTCCAGCCGCCGGCCTCACTGTCGCGGTCCTGTTCCTGCTCCTGCTCCTGTTCCTGCTCGTCCGTCTCCTCGTCGGCTTCCTCCTGTTCCTCGTCACCCGACTCGACGCGCTCGACCACGAGTGCGCTGACCATCGCGTTCTCGGTCGCTCCGTCGAAGGCGACGTCCAGCTGGCCGTCCTCGACGGTGACCGTGGCGGTCACGTCGTAGGCGGTGTCGTTACCGGATTCGTTCTGCACGTCGAGGCCGGAGACGACGGTTTCGTTCTCGGCGCTGACGTCGAACACGCGCTGGCCGGACTCGTTGTAGTACACCTCGGCGAACCGCAGCGTCACGTCGTAGGTGCCGTTCTCGACGTCCAGGGCGTAGCTGAAGTTCTCGCCGTACCGGTAGCTCTGGTAGAGTGCGTCAGCCTCGGTGCCGTCTATCTCCCGGTCGACGCTGTGGGTGTCGCCGCCGTCGTAGTACGAGTCGTTGTCGGCGACGTAGGTCGTGTTGTCGGCCGTCTCGTAGGCGTCGCCGCCCGCGTTGATGGCCAGCACGACGTCGCTCGTCTCGTTCTCGACTGTCTCGTCGTCGTCGCTCTCGACGCCGTCGTCCTCGGCGGCGTCGGTTTCGTTCTCGTCGCGCTCCTCGTCAGGTGCGCCGGCACGCTGGACGCCGATTCTGTCTATGGTGACGTTGAGGTGGTCGAAGTCGCCGATGGCGTTGCGCTCGTCGCTGATGTAGAAGCTCAGCGTCCCCTCGCCGTCCGAGTCGGTACTCGAACTGCTGACGCCGTCGTCACCGTCGCCCTCGTCGGACGATTCCGCCGCGGGTTCGACTGCCGACTCACCGTCGGTCGACGTCTCGGCTGACGCGTCACTGTCCTGCGCCGCGTCGACGCTCGACCCGCCGCCGCTCGCCGAGTGGGTCGCCGTGCCCGTCGCAGCGCTCGCCGTCGGTTCTGCCGCAGTCGTCTGGTTCTGCTGGACGGCCCCCCCGCACCCCGCCAGGAGTACGAGCGCGGCCACCAGAATCGCTGTGAGTGCCTTGCGCTCCATGTTCGCCACAACGCGGTCCGGGTATATATCAGGTACAGAGAGTGTCGTGGATTTCAGGACGATTTATCCGAATATATCCGAATTTAACCGGGTGTTAATCGGGTTTCGAGGCTCCTTCCGCCGGATTAGGGAGTCTAGCCGATTGGCAGTCGGTCCGCACTCGAGCCGGGATTTTCGACGTTCGCTCGCCCCTCGAACGCGGTCGAATGGGGGAAGCCCACGACAGAGGGGCCGGGTGGAATCGACCCGACCGTCGCCAATCCGACACGGGTTTATCGCTCCCCCGATTGAGCCTCGGTATGTCGATGCGCGTGACGTTCCTCGGGACCAGCGGGGCGATTCCGACGACGGAACGGGCCCCGAGCGCCGTCCTGGTCCGCCGCGAGGGTGACCGACTCCTGTTCGACTGCGGTGAGGGGACCCAGCGGCAGATGATGCGCTTCGGGACCGGGTTCGACGTCTCGCACCTGTTCGTCACGCACCTGCACGGCGACCACATCCTGGGCATTCCGGGGCTGGTCCAGACCTGGGACTTCAACGGCCGCGACGACCCCCTGGCGATTCACGTCCCCGCCGGGTCCCGCGAGCAGATTCGCGACCTGGTACGGGCGGGCGGGTATCGTCCCGACTTCCCCGTCCGGATTCACGAGGTTCGCGCCGGGGAGACGGCGCTGGACGCCGCGGCGTACGAGGTCCGCGCCTTCGAGACCCAACACCGGGCGCGGGCCGTCGGATACGCCCTCGTCGAGGACGACCGGCGGGGGCGATTCGACCGGGAGAAAGCCGAGGAACTGGGCGTCCCGGTCGGTCCCAAGTTCGGCCGCCTCCACGACGGCCAGTCGGTCGAACTGGACGACGGGCGCGTCGTCACTCCCGACCAGGTGGTGGGCGACCCCCGGCCCGGTCGAACGTTCGTCTACACCGGCGACACCCGTCCGCTGGACCGGACCGTCGACGTGGCGACGGGCGCGGAGTTACTCGTCCACGACGCCACCTTCGCCAGCGACGAGGCCGAACGGGCCCGGCAGACCGGTCACTCGACCGCCCGGGAAGCCGCGGACGTCGCCTCCCGCGCCGGGGTTGTCCGCCTGGCGCTGACCCACATCTCCTCCCGCTACGCCGGCGACGCCTCGCAACTCGAACGCGAAGCCGCCGCCGCGTTCGACGGCGAGGTGTTCGTCGCCCGGGACGGGCAGTCCGTCTCCATCCCGTACCCCGACGCCGAGACGGACGCGAACTGACTGCGGGCAGGCGTCGTCACGGCTATCGCCCGCGACTGGCGGACGCCGTCGTTACGGCTGCCGTCCCGCGACCGACGGACCCTCTCGTCATGGCTGTCGTCCGGCGACGGAGTGCGCCAGTCGCCGGATATCGCGTCCCGCCGTCGCCCCGGCCCATTCGCAGACCCCGCCGGGGCGTGGCTTATATATCGCCCTGCGCCGTAGGCTGGGTGTGAACGACCGGACGAGCGCGCTCGACTCGCTGGTCTTCGGCGTCGACATCCAGAGCGGAGACATCCGCGGCGACGCCCCATCCTACGCAGTGGTCGCGTTCGATGGCGAGCGCATCGACCGCGACGTGGTCTCCTTCCGGAAGCTTCGCCGCCTCGTCGCCAGGGAGGAACCGGCCATCGTCGCGACGGACAACATGTACGAACTGGCCGCCGACAAAGACGACCTCGTCAGGTTCCTGCAGTCGCTCCCTCCCGAGACGAAACTCGTTCAGGTCACCGGTGCCGAGCGGCCGGAGTCGCTCTCCCGTGTCGCCAAGCGCCACGGCGTCCCCTACGGCAAAGACCCGATGGAGGAGGCGGAGGCCGCGGCGCGACTCGCCGCTATCAACGTGGGCCACGAGGTGACGGCGTTCACCGACACGACCCGCATCAAAGTCTCCCGCGGTCGCTCGACCGGGAAGGGCGGGTGGAGCCAGGACCGGTACACCCGCCGCATCCACGGCTCCGTCAAGCGTCGAACCCGCGAGGTCACCCGGGCGCTCGACGAGGCGGGCCTGGAGTTCGACCGCGAGGTGACAGAGAAGTACGGCGGCTACCAGAACGCGGTCTTCGAGGTGTCGGCGCGTCCGAGCGACATCCCCATCCAGACCGGGCGGTCGGGCGACACCCGCGTCGAGATGGAGCGGGTCCGACGCGACGGCATCGAGTTCGAACCGCTGGCCCAGCGCCGCGACCACGTCGTCGTGGGCATCGACCCCGGGACGACCACCGCCGCCGCCGTGGTCGGCCTCGACGGCGACGTCCTCGACGTGTTCTCGACCCGGACGGCCGACACCGCCGGGGTCATCGAGTGGCTCATCGAGCGCGGGCGGCCGATTCTCGTCGCGGCGGACGTGACTCCCATGCCCGAGACGGTCGAGAAGTTCCGGCGTAGCTTCGACGCCGCCGGGTGGGCGCCCGAGAGCGACCTGCTGGTCGACGAGAAACTGGAGCGGACGACCGACGCCGCGTACGACAACGACCACGAGCGCGACGCGCTGGCGGCGGCGCTGTTCGCGTTCGACGCCCACGCCGACCAGATTGCCCGAATCACCCGGAAAGTCCCGCCGGACGTCGACCGCGGCGACGTCGTGGGGCGGGTGCTCGCCGACGAGGAGTCCGTCGAGGCCGTCCTCCGGGAACTGCGCGAGGACGAGGACTCCGACGAGGAGTCGACGACGCACGAACCCGCGGAACCGTCCGAGGAGCAGCGGCGCATCCGCCGGCTGGAGACGCAGGTCGAGCGACTGGAGGGCCACGTCGCGGACCTGAAAGACCGGCTCTCGGAGAAAGACGACCGAATCGAGGAGTACGAGGAGGAACTCTCCGAGGCCCGCCGCGAGGAGCGCCGGAAAGCGCGGGAGCGCCGCGAAATCACCCGCCTCGAACGCGAGAACGCGCGCCTCGAACGGGAACTGGAGGACGCGACCGAGCGCAACGCGGAACTCGAACGGAAGCTCGACCGGCTGAAGACCCTCTGGAAACTGGACCACTCCGACTTCGCCGACGTCTCCGAGGGGCGGGACCTGGTCGCGGTGAAGGTCGTCTCGAAGTTCACCAGGGACGCCATCCGCCGGGCCGACGAGCAGTACGGACTGGCCGCCGGCGACGTCATCTACCTCCGCGACGCCAGCGGGGCCGGCCGGAGCACCGCAGAGATGCTCGCCTCGGTCGACCCGCGAATCGTCCTCCGCGAGGGCGGCCTCTCCGACGCCGCCGACGAGGTGCTCTTCGAACACGAGATTCCGGTCGGCGAGGCGGCCGACGTGGCGATGCAGGAGGTCGACGAACTCGCGGTGGCCCGCGAATCCGACGTGGAGGCCGCCATCGAGAACTGGGCGGACCGCGCCCGCCAGCGCCGCAAGCAGCAGAAAGCCTCGATGGTGGACCAGATTATCAGCGAACACCGGGCCAACGGCGGCAGCGAGCAGTAGCCTCCCGCGGGCCTGTCGGCGCACTTGCTCCGTTCTGTCGCTGCCTTTTCTCGTCCTGCCACCGCGTTTTCCTCGTTCTGTCACCGCATTTTCCTCGTTCTGTCACCGCATTTTCCTCGTTCTGTCACCGCGTTTTCCTCGTCCTGTCACCGCCTTTGCTCCGCCGGAACCGTTACCACACATTCAGAAGGACTATCCCGCCCCTTCGATTGAGGACACGTATGGACGTCTACGAGCGGATCACCCGGAACACCACCGAGGCGGTCCCCGAGGACGAGGTGCGCGCGCTAGCCGAGTCGCCGGACGGCAAGCGAGCGTACGTCGGGTACGAACCCTCGGGCGTCCTCCACCTCGGACACATGCTGACCGCGAACAAACTCATCGACCTGCAGGACGCCGGCTTCGAAATCGTCGTCCTTCTCGCGGACGTCCACGCCTACCTCAACGACAAGGGGACGTTCGAGGAAATCCGCGAGACGGCCGAGCGGATGAAAGCCCAGTTTCTCGCCTACGGCCTCGACGAGGACGACACCGAGTTCGTTCTCGGCTCCGACTACCAGCTAGACGAGGACTACGTCCTCGACATGCACGCCCTGGAACTCGAGACGACGCTCTCGCGGGCCGAGCGAGCGATGGCCGAGATTCAGCGCGGGTCGAACCCGAAGGTCTCGCAGGTCGTCTACCCGATAATGCAGGCCCTCGACATCGAGTACCTCGACCTGGACGTCGCCGTCGGCGGGATGGACCAGCGGAAGGTCCACATGCTGGCCCGCGAGGCGCTGCCGGCTATCGACGCCGAACCCAGGCCCGCGATACACACGCCCATCCTCGCCGACCTGACGACGGGCATCGGCAAGATGTCGGCGAGCGAGAACCCGGTCACCGGCGAGGAGAGCGTCAGCATCTCGATGGAGGACTCCCGCGAGGAACTGGAGGAGAAGGTGAACGCGGCGTTCTGCCCGCCCACCCGCGACCCCGACCCCACCGACGAGGGGCACGAACGCGAGAACCCGGTCCTGCAGATATTCCAGTACCACGTCTTCCCCCGGTTCGAGACGGTCGTGGTCGAACGACCCGAGAAGTACGGCGGCGACGTCACGTTCGCGAACTACGAGCACCTGGAGACGGCGCTCGAATCCGGGGACCTCCACCCGGCCGACGCCAAGGGCGCCCTCGTCGAGTACCTCGACGAACTCGTCGCACCCGGCCGCGAGGAGATTCGCGCACACCGGTCCTGACGTTTCACGCCGACTTCGCGCACACCGACTCTGACGTTTCACGCCGACTTCGCGCTCACTGATTCTGGCAGTACACACCGACCGGTCCCGGCGTTCATCGGGGACGGCCGGCCGCTTCGCGGGTCGTCCGCGAACCGGAGCAACTCGCGGGCCACGAGTCGAGTGAATTCGGTTTCCCGTCCCGACTCGCCGAACCCGTCGTCAGGCCCACCGTGGCCGCTCTGGCGGGGAACAGCGGCTTTAAATCTCAGGCCCCCCAACAAATCTGTATGACGAACAACACAAACGAGAACGAGGGACGACGGAACCTCAGGATGCCCAACGACGACGAAGTGTTCGCCGAAGTAACCAACATGCTCGGCGCGAATCGCGTGAAGGTACGCTGCGTCGACGGTGAGGAGCGGACCGCCCGCATTCCGGGCCGGATGCAGAAGCGAATCTGGATTCGGGAGGGCGACATCGTCCTCGTCGAACCGTGGGACTGGCAGGACGAGAAGGCCGACATCACGTGGCGCTACGACAAATCCGACGCCGACCAGCTCCGCCAGGAAGGCCACATCCAGTAACGTATTCTTTCGCCAGTCGAACCGGACTGTCGTCGCGCCCTCCAGCGACGGGTCTTGGTCCGCGCGCCCCGACGCGCGTTCGACCGGACGTCACCGGGGACCCGTTCGCACGAGTGTGGGGCTTTTCACCCGTGACCACGTACACGCCGTCTAGATGAGCGAGGAGTTCGGCCTACTCGAACCAGAAGAGTCGGAGTCGTTCGGCGACCAGTGGGAGTCGATAGACGTCTCCGACTCCGAGGCGGACCGCATCGCTCGCCGACAGGACCGGGAGTTCGACGACTTCCGGAAGCGGCTGAAGGACGCCGACCAGTTCAAAGTCGAGCAGTCGGTGTTCGACGACGCCACCTTCGCCGCCATCTACAAACTCGTCCAGGACGGGTACATCGAGGCGTTCGGGGGGCCGATATCCACGGGCAAGGAGGCGAACGTCTACGAGGCCCTCGGCGCCGAGGGCCGGGACGTCGCGGTCAAGATATACCGAATCAACGCCAGCAACTTCCAGCACATGCGGGAGTACCTGGAGGGTGACCCGCGGTTCCAGGGCATCGGGAACGACAAGAAGAAGGTGGTCCTCGCGTGGGTGCGAAAGGAGTTCGCCAACCTCTCCCGCGCCAGGGCGGCGGGCGTGCGCGTCCCGGAACCCATCGCCGTCGAGCGCAACGCCCTCGTGATGGAACTGGTCGGCCTGGTGGAGGACCGCGCCCGCCGACTCACCGAGGTACACGTCGAGAACCCCGAGACGGCCTACGAGGTGGTCCGCGAGTACATGCGGCGCCTCTACGGCGCCGGCCTGGTCCACGGCGACCTCTCGGAGTACAACCTCATCATCCACGGGGGGGAACTCGTCGTCATCGACCTGGGACAGGCCGTCACCGTCCACCACCCGAACGCCCGGGAGTTCCTGCGGCGAGACTGCCGGAACGTGGCCAACTTCTTCCGCCGGCAGTCTCTCGACGTGACCGACGACGACCTGTACGACTACGTCACCGACGTCGACCCGAACCCGTCCGCCGACTCCTGACCCGGCGGGGTCGGTTCCGGGGTTCGCACGGCGGCCACGTTCCCGAACAGTGCGGACCGCTCTCACGGAGCGACCGCGAAAAAACCCTTAAACGGGCTGACCAAGTATCGCACCCTATGCAGCACGTGAAGGTGCCGCAGGACCGCATCGGCGTTCTCATCGGCGAGGGCGGTGCGACCATGCGGGAAATCGAGCGGCGGGCAGAGGTCCGTCTCGACATCGATTCGGAGACGGGGAGCGTCGCCATCGATTCGGTCGGCGACCCGGTCACCGGGATGGTCGCGCCGGACATCGTCCGTGCGGTCGGACGCGGGTTCTCCCCAGAGGCGGCCCTGTCGCTGCTCGACGACGAGATGCGGATGTTCGAGCGAATCGACCTGAGCGAACGAACGCGGAACAAGAACGACCTGAAGCGACAGAAGGGCCGCCTCATCGGCGAGAACGGCCGCACCCGCGAACTGATGGAGGAGCTCACCGGCGCCGAGGTGGTCATCTACGGGTCCACGCTCAGCGTCATCGGCCAACCCGAGGAGGTCGAAGCGGTCCGGCGCGCCGTGGGGATGATTCTCGACGGCGCCCCGCACGGGGCCGTCTACTCGTTCCTCGAACGCAAGCACAACGAACTGACCCGCGGGTTCGACATGACCCCCTCCGAGTGAGCACCGACGCTTTCTCTCTCTCTCTCTCTCCGACCCTCGAGTGTGGCGAATCGTCGACCGGTCGCCGAGCCGCCTGGCGGGCGCGTTCGACTGCGGTCGACGAGACCGGGGTCGGAATATTGCCGGTAGTGCTTAAATACCCCCGAACCCGTCGTGCGTATTGCGAACGAGAAATCGGCTCCGCGTGCCACGGTTTTCGCCTGAGCCCCTGCCGGCGCGTAACGTAACTCTTTTATAGAACCACAGACAATCCCGGATTGATTATGTCTCAGCGAATGCAGCAGGGACAGCCGATGATTATTCTCGGCGAAGACTCCCAGCGCACGTCGGGTAAAGACGCCCAGCAGATGAACATCTCGGCCGGAAAGGCCGTCGCGGAATCCGTACGGACCACACTCGGCCCGAAAGGGATGGACAAGATGCTCGTCGACAACTCCGGCGAGGTCGTCGTCACCAACGACGGCGTGACCATCCTGCGGGAGATGGACATCGACCACCCGGCGGCGAACATGATCGTCGAGGTCTCCGAGACCCAGGAGGACGAGGTCGGCGACGGCACCACGACCGCCGTCGTCATCGCCGGTGAACTCCTCGACGAGGCGGAGAACCTGATCGAGCAGGACATCCACCCGACGACGCTCGCCCAGGGGTACCGCCAGGCCGCCGAGAAGGCCAAAGAGATCCTCGAAGAGAAGGCCATCGACGTCGACGCCGACGACCGCGAAACCCTCGTCAAAATCGCGGCCACGGCCATGACGGGCAAGGGCGCCGAGAGCGCCAAGGACCGACTGGCCGAACTCGTCGTCGACGCCGTGCTGGCCATCCGGGACGAGGAGGGCATCGACACCGACAACGTCTCGGTCCAGAAGGTCGTCGGCGGCTCCATCGACAACTCGGAACTCGTCGAGGGCGTCATCGTCGACAAGGAGCGCGTCGACGAGAACATGCCCTACATGGTCGAGGACGCCGACGTCGCCCTGTTCGACGGCGCCCTCGAAGTCCGCGAGACCGAAATCGACGCCGAGGTCAACGTCACCGACCCCGACCAGCTCCAGCAGTTCCTCGACCAGGAGGAGAAGCAGCTCAAGGAGATGGTCGACAAGCTCGTCGACGTCGGCACGGACGTCGTCTTCGTCGGTGACGGCATCGACGACATGGCCCAGCACTACCTCGCCAAGGAGGGCATCCTGGCGGTCCGCCGCGCGAAGTCCTCCGACCTGAAGAAGCTCGCCCGCGCCACGGGCGGTCGCGTCGTCGGCAGCCTCGACGACATCGCCGAGGAGGACCTTGGGTTCGCCGGCTCCGTCGCCCAGAAGGACATCGGCGGCGACGAGCGCATCTTCGTCGAGGACGTCGAGGACGCCAAGTCCGTCACGCTCATCCTGCGCGGCGGCACCGAGCACGTCGTCGACGAAGTCGAGCGCGCCGTCGAGGACTCGCTGGGCGTCGTCCGCACGACGCTCGAAGACGGCAAGGTCCTGCCGGGCGGCGGCGCCCCTGAGACCGAACTCGCGCTGGAACTGCGCGACTTCGCCGACTCCGTCGGCGGGCGCGAGCAGCTGGCCGTCGAGGCGTTCGCCGAGGCGCTCGACATCATCCCGCGCACGCTGGCCGAGAACGCCGGTCTCGACCCCATCGACTCGCTGGTCGACCTGCGCTCGCGCCACGACGGCGGCGAGTTCGGAGCCGGCCTCGACGCCTACACGGGCGACATCATCGACATGGAGTCCGAGGGCGTCGTCGAACCCCTCCGCGTCAAGACGCAGGCCATCGAGTCCGCCACGGAGGCGGCCGTCATGATCCTGCGCATCGACGACGTCATCGCCGCGGGCGACCTCCGCGCGTCCACCGACGACGACGACGACGACATGCCGGCCGGTGGCGGTATGGGCGGCGGCATGGGCGGCATGGGCGGCATGGGCGGCATGGGCGGCGCGATGTGAACCCGGCCGAGACTCACGCCACACCCCACGCCGACTGACGCCACCGAACCGTCCGCCGACCGACGTGCAATCCGCGCCGATTTTTTCGATACGTCGACCCGTAGCCGTTCGTCTGTCCCACGCGGCGGACGACCGTCCGGCGAAAAACTGTTATCAGATAAATAATTCGGAGTCGTTACTATACTCCGAGAATCAGCGGAGCTGTATAGGCGCTGTCCGACGGAATATCGACCATTCAGACGGTCGAGTGTGCTGGTGACCCACCGCGGCCGGACGAGGGACGACGATGGGAATGGAATCCACAGCGGACGGAACGGTACGTTGTAGCGCCCCACCGGTCGGACACAGCCTGGAGGTGATAATCGAACTCGAGCAGGAGGAAGGCTGCTTCATGGACGTTCTCGACGGCGACATCACGGACGTTCACGTCCACTTCTCCGACGACGTCTGTCACTGCGACGTTACGGTCTGCGACACGACGCTAGAGGGGCACTCCGAAATCGTGGTTCACAACTCGCAGGTCGCCTGTCCGAGTTGCCCCGGCATCGTCTTCAGTGCCTACGACTGCGCCCCGCGGTTTCTGGACCGCCACGAGTCGACGTTCGTCATCAGGACCTTCGTCCCGAACCGTGAGACGCTGGTCGAACTGATTTCGGAACTGCGTGCGGTCTGCCGGTCGGTGTCTGTCGTTCGCATCGTCGAACGCGACGGGGACTCGCCGAGCCAGAAGACGGGCGACGTCGACCTCACGGCGCTCACTCCCAAGCAGCACGAGGCGCTCGAACGCGCGGTCCAGCGCGGCTACTACGACACGCCACGCCGAGTGTCGCTGGACGACCTGTCCGCCGAGTTCGGCATCACCAGACCGGCGCTCTCCCAGCGACTGGCGCAGGCCGAACGGACCGTCCTCGAACAGCTGTTCGCGTGAGTCTGCCCGAACGGCCGTCCTCGAAGTAACACGAACACGACACGTTATCGCCCGCGGCTGTCTTGCCGGGTTCGCGCAATCAGTCGCGCTTTCGCGGCCTCCCTCCGCCAGTAGAGTATATAACTCCTTACCGAGGTAAGAACCAGGGCTACCGGTCGGTCGGCCGTAGATGTAGTCCACAGGAGACACCATGACCGACGCCACGCTACCACGGGTTCCCCGGCCGACCGGGGCCGACGATTCGACGTACGACGCCGACCTCGGTCGGCGAATGGGCCGCGACGCACAGCGCGTCGTCCGGGGGGAACTGACCGAACGCGCGTTCTTCGAGCGTTATCACGACGCCGTCCTCGACGAGTTCGGATTCGACCGCCGCCCCGGCGGGGAGGTCTCCGGTGAGTGACGACGGACGGGTCTCTCGCCGCACGTTCCTGAAAGTCGGCGCCGCCTCGGCGGCGCTCGTCGGAACCGGGATGGCGGGCGCGAGCGTCACCAGTACCGCCGGGACCGCCGCGCAGTCGGCGGCCTCCGTTACAGTCGCGCACGGGAACTGCTGGGACTGCCACAAACTCTGCGGTCAGCGCGTGACGCTCCGGGACGGCGTCGCCGTCGACCTCACCGGCGTCGACGACCACCCGCGAGGGAGTGCCGGCCCGGGCACCCCCGGGACGCTGTGCCCGAAGGGGATGTCGCAGGTGGCCAAGGCGTACGACCCCGCTCGAATCAAGCGGCCCATGGTTCGCGGCGACGACGGGCAGTTCAGGGCAGTTTCGTGGGACGAGGCGCTGTCGGTCGCCGCCGAGAAACTCGGCGCACTCGCGGCCGACCACGGCCCCGAGAAACTGCTGGTCGTCCCCGGGTGGGAGACGTCCGGCATCTTCGAGACGCTGTTCACGAGCGTCTACGGGTCGCCCGAAGTGATGCACCACCCGATTCCGACGTGTTCGGGCGGGTTCCTCCTGACCGCCGGGTTGATGGGAATCAAGCCCGGCGGTCAGGCGCGGTACCCCGACTACACCAACACCGACTACATCATCGCCTGGGGACGGAACCCGCTGGAGACGTTCGGCGGGCAGTGGGAGGCCAAACAGATTCTGGACGCGAAAGCCCGCGGGGCGACGCTCGTCACCATCGACCCCGTCAAGACCACGACGGCACAGAAGTCGGACGTCTACCTCCCCATCAAGCCCCGGACCGACGGCGCCCTCGCGATGGCGATGGCGAACGTCATCATCGAGGAAGAACTGTACGACGAGGAGTTCGTCGAGAACTACACCTACGGGTTCGAGCAGTACAGAGCGGCCGTCGCCGACGCCACGCCGGAGTGGGCCGCGGAGATAACCGGTCTCGACGCCAGCGACATCCGGGAAGTCGCAGTTAGCTTCGCCAAGGCCGCGCCGCGGGCCGGGATGACGTCGTGGACCGGCCTCGGCCAGTACGCGGAGTCCCACAAGGCCGCCCAGAACATGCTCGCTCTCCAGGGACTGGTCGGCAACATCGACCGTCCCGGCGGCATGCGCTTCTGGAAGAGCCCCGCCCTCGCGAACGCGTTCAAGACGCGCGGCATCTCCCTCCCGGAGAACCACGCCGGCAAGCCCCGCGTCGTCTCGACCTACGAGAACTACACCTCCATGTGGCCCATCTCCCACCAGATGATTCCCGAGGCGGTGTCTCAGGGCGACCTCAGGGGGGCCGTCTTCTACTACCGCAACCCGCTGAAGGACGGCAACACCCGCGCCTGGCAGGCGGCCCTGGAGGCGATGGACGTCGTCGTCACCATCGACGCCTACTGGAACGGCGTGAGTCGCCGCGCGGACGTTGTCCTCCCCGAGGCGACCCAGCTAGAGAAGTCGATGGTGGGCGCCGGCGGCGAGGGTGCCTACCCCACCACCACGTGGGTCACCGGGTCGAAGGCCGCAATCGACCCCCAGTGGGACACCCGGTCCGGATTCGACATCGTCACCGCACTCGCCCGGAAGATGGGTCACGGCGACCTGTTCCCGTGGCCGTCCAAGGACGCGTTCATCGACGACATGCTCTCGGCCGTCGGTCTCTCCCTCGACGAACTCGACGAGTCGAACTTCGCGCTGCTCGACGAGTACGGCTACGAGAAGTGGAAGACCGCCGGATTCCCGACGCCGACCAAGAAGTTCCAGTTCGTCCTCGACACGATACCGCCGTACGTGGCGGCCGCGTCGAAGGCGGGGCTGTCGCCCGCACCCGAGTGGGTCCCGCCGGGGACGTTCGGCGACAGCGTCGGCGGGGACTACCCGCTCGAACTCATCGACGTTCGGACCGTGTTCTTCTCACACGGCGGCGACCAGACGCTCCAGTACCTCCTGGACCAGTTCGCCCACCGCTACGACCTTGTTGGCCAGGACTACCGGGGGAACTACCTGCTGGTGAACCCGACGGACGCGACGCCTCGGGGCGTCGAGAACGGCGACGTGGTTACGGTCCGCGCCGTCGCCGGCGCCAGCGTCGCCCTCATGGCGCACGTCACCGAATCCGTGCGCCCGGGCGTCGTCGTGGCGACTCCCTACGGGTTCGGCGAGGACTCGGTCCAGCCGAACGAGGAGGGGGCGAACACGATGCTGCTCGACACGGGGGCGGCCGAACCCATCTCGGGGATGGTAGACAGGCACCTGGCAGTCGAGGTCACCGCCGGAGGTGAGGGCGAATGAGCGAGCAGTGGGGCTTCTACTTCGACCCCAACCGCTGTCTCGGGTGCCACGCCTGCGCCATCTCCTGCAAGCAGCGAAACGGCGTCGCCGCGGACGCCCACGTCGAGTGGCGGCGGGTGGAGTACGTCCGGTCCGGGACCTTCCCCGACTTCGAGGAGGCGCCCGTCTCCGTCTCCTGCATGCACTGTGCCGACCCGGCCTGCGTGCGGGTCTGCCCGGCCAACGCCATCACGAAGCGGGGGTCCGACGGCATCGTCGTCGTGGACCCCGAGAAGTGCATCGGCTGTGGCTACTGCGGGTGGGCCTGTCCGTTCGGCGCACCGCAGTACGCGAGCGACGGTACGATGCAGAAGTGCCACCTGTGCCTGGGCGAGGGCGCGGACGGCGGCGTCGACAAACCGGCCCGGAAGACCGTCGAAGAAGGCGGCACGGAACCGGCCTGCGTGAGCAACTGCGTCGGGGGCGCACTTCGCGCCGGCCCGCGGTCGGAACTCACCGTCCTGGCCTCCGAGGATGCTGTGGCGCAGTTCCGTCGGGGCGACGGTTCGAACGTCATCGTGGAACCGCTCCCCTCGGAGTCGGACGAAACCTCGGAGTCGGACGAGACGTCGGAGGCGTCTGACTGACCGGTGGTCGCCATGACCGATGGTCTCATCTGGGTCGAGGGGAGCCACTGGGGACTGCTCACCGCCGCGTACCTCTTCTTCGTGGGCGTGGCGGGCGGCGGCTACCTCGTCAGCGTGGTCGCCGGGGCACTCGCCGAACGCCGGTCGAGGGCAGCGGAGCAGGAGACGGTGGGGCGCTGGGGGGCGCTGGTCGCCCTCGCCGCCGTCGCCGTCGCCGGGGGTGCGATTCTCGCGCACCTGGCCGACCCGCTCCGCGGGGTCCTGTTCCCGCTGACGCTCACGAACTTCGATTCGTGGATAACTCGCGGGACGTGGATACTGGTCGCGCTGGGCGGTTTCGCCGGGGTCAGGGTCCTCTGGCTCACGTTCGGCACGGACACGCGGGCTACAGGTCCGAGCGCGTTCCCCCGGCGGATTGCCGCGGTCGTCGGCGTGCTAGACGTACTCGACGCGTTCGCCGACCGGGTTCGCCCCGGGCAGTCGCTCGGTCGGCTGGTGGCCGCCGCGGGCGTGGTTCCGGCGCTCGCAACCGCCTACACCGGCTTCGAACTCGCCGTCGTGTCCATCGTCCCGCTCTGGCACTTCCCGGTCCTCCTGCCGGCCCTGTTTCTCGTGACGGGCGTGGCGGCCGGGTTCGCCGCGGCGACGGCCCTCACGACGGCCTTCGACGGGTACTCTCGCACCGTCGGCGCGTACTGCCTGGTCGTGGCTGGTTTCCTGGTCGTCTCCGCGGCGCTGGTCTGGACGGGCCTGACGCGCCTCGGCGCTTCACCGTCGCCGGCGGCCGACACCTCGCTGGTGATGCTGGGCGAGTTCCAGGCGGTGGTGCTCCCGACGCTCGCCACGCTCGTCGGAGGCGCCGTAGTTCTGGTCGGCGTCGTCGCGTTCGCGGCGCCCGCACCGGGCGGCCGCCGGACGCGTCGGACGGTCGACGCGGCGGTCGTGGGGTCGCTCACGCTGGTGTTCGTGGGCAGCTTCCTGCTTCGGCTGGCGGTGCTGCTCGCGGCGGTCAAGACGCCCCTGCCGGGCCCGTTCCTGTAGCGGCCCAGCCTGGGTCGCCCCGTTCCGGCGGGTCGGTCGCCGGTGGACCCGGCTCGGCACGGCCGGCGTTCGGCGACTCGCGCGAAAATCAGCCGTTTCGAGGGTTTTCGCAGCGATTCGTCAGCGGACGGGGCCGAACCCGCGAACGAGGGGGACGGTGATGCCGACGCCCGCGACGAGGTGGAACACGACGAGTACCGCCTGCAGGGCGGTCGTCGCCCCGGGTATCGACGGCGCGACGGTTGCCACCGGGACGAGCATAGCCAGCGTCACTATCACGGCGACGGCGACGAAGTTCCGGTCGGTGCGCGCCGTGAACCGGTCGAGCGCCGCGTAGACGAGCGTCGCCACCACCGCCGCGAACGCGGTGAATCCGAGCGCCGGACCCCACTGCGTCGGCCCGAACGCCGGAGGGACCGCCAGGAGCGCGCCGGCGATGGCCCGTACCAGGGCGACGGCCAGGACGGAGACGACGAGCGCGAGTGCGCCTCGCTCGACCAGCGAGCGGGCGCGGAGCGCGGCGTCGAGCGACGATTCTACAGTCTCAGTCGGTGTTGACATCCTTCCTCTTAGGGCGCCGGCGGATGTGACCTCCTCCCCGTCGTAAACGACGGGGCTTCCCACAAGCCGAGGCTTGCTGAGTTGGGAGATTTACGGTTTGACACCCGACGGGATGCTGGCAGGGCCACGCTACCGTTACTCCTATCCTGTGA
>JBEPXT010000017.1:0-43053 GCA_041641795.1 Salinigranum sp. | reverse complement strand
ATCATCGAGTGGGTTCCGTCGGAGGTGGTCGACCTCGGGGTCGGCTGTCTCGTCGACGCGACGCTCACGTTCTCGACCTCAACGAATCCGATGGCGGTCGTCGAGCGAGCGACGAAACTCGGAGGAGGGGCCAGCCGCTTCCGTGCGGTCTCTCATTACCTCCCCATGATGTGTATCGATGCGCATCTCCTGGCACTCGGGGAGGGGGCTCAGACGCTCGAGTCCGTGTTCAGCGAAGAACTCCTCGAGACGATCGCCCGCTCACGCCCAGAAGGGAGCCGGCAGATACTGGCTGTTCTCGAATCGGGCCGAGCGACACTGTACGCGTACGAGGGTGACGTTCCGCTCGTGCTCGGAATCAACGACGACGTCGTCTACATCGGCGTCGAGAACGAGACGGGTGCGCTGGTCGCGCTCATCGAGACCAGCGACGAGACGGTCTTCGCCTGGGCGGAGGAGACCTTCGATGCGTATCGTGACGGCGCAACGCAGATGACCCGCGACGCGTTCACCGAGTTACGCGCGTCGACGGCCTGACGAGCGCTACGGCGTCGGTGCGTATCGGATAAGTCGACGAACAGAGTCGAGCGTTCGTCAACTCGGGTCTCGTCCCCACAGATCGGTCCGACAGTCTGGCTCCTGCTCAACGGATGTGCTGCGGGTATCAGCCATCGATCTTGACCACTCGACGGAACCTCCGCTGTACCTCCGAGTCCCACACCTTGTCAGCTCAGTAATGTCGACGCCTGCATCTGTCCGGGATTTTCTCACCCCCTGCAAACATCCCACTAAATGACTATATGCTGATATGTGTCCTCTGTTAGGCTGTCCCTCCGAGACGCTGGGAGACCACGACCCCGGAGGGCAGAGCAACTATGGCACAGAAAACACAGCGACCGATCGACGAAGGAAAACTGAACGAACTCTTGGCAAAGGCCGTCGACGAGATGGGGGCGACCTACTACGCACCCCTGATCGTCATCGGCGACAGGCTTGGCCTGTACAAAGCACTGGCCGACGCTGGACCGTTTACGTCGCAAGAACTGGCCGAGCACACCGACACCGCAGAGCCGTACATCGACCAGTGGCTCGCCGCAGGAGCGGCTGGTGGGTACGTCACCTACGACGCCGAGACGGAGCAGTACAGTCTCACCCCGGAACAGGCCGCGCTCCTGGTCGACGAGGACAGCCCGGCGTTCGTCGCTGGTGGGTTCCAAGGAATCGTCGGCGCCCTCAGGGCACTGCCAGAGATCGAAGCCGCGTTCCGAACCGGCGAAGGCGTCGGCTGGCACGAACACGACGAAGACGTGTTTCACGGGACTGAACGCCTCTTCAGACCCGGCTATCTGACGAACTTGGTCGACGAGTGGATTCCCGCCCTCGATGGCGTAGAAGCGATGCTTCAGGAGGGCGCGCACGTGGCCGACGTCGGCTGCGGGTACGGTGCAGCAACGATCATCATGGCGCAAGCCTACCCGAACTCGACGTTCGTCGGGATCGACTACCACGAGGAGTCGATCGATGTGGCCCGCTCGCGCGCTGCCGACGCGGGAGTGAGCGAGAGGGTGAGCTTCGAGGTCGGGACAGCCCAGGCGTACGAGGGCTCCGACTACGACCTCGTGACGATGTTCGACTGTCTACACGACATGGGCGATCCGGTCGGGGCCGTGGCGCACATCCGGGAGACGCTCGCCGAGGACGGTATCTTGCTGATCGTCGAGCCGTTCGCGAACGATCGGGTCGAGGACAACCTCAACCCCGTCGGCCGAGTGTACTACTGCGCGTCGACGATGGCATGTACGCCGAGCTCGCTCAGTCAGGAGGTCGGCTATGGGCTCGGTGCACAGGCGGGTGAGTCGCGGCTGCGTGAGGTCGTCACCGAAGGGGGCTTCACGCAGTTCCGTCGGGCGACCGAGACGCCGTTGAACCTGGTCCTCGAAGCGAAAAAGTGAGTGAGTAACATGAGCACACAGAAACAATCGACAGAAGAGAACAAGGCGATCGTCCGCCGGTTCTTCGAACAGACACAGAGCGGCGACCTCGACGTCGTCGACGAACTCGCGGCAGACGATATCGTCACCCATGGATACCTCGGTGGGAACCCGAACTCGCTCGCCGAGTACAAAGGGTTCTTCGAGACGATCAGCACGGGCTTCCCGGACGCGGACATCTCGATCGAGACACTGGTCGGCGAGGCTGACCACGTCGCGGTACGGTTCGCCGCCGACGGGGCTCACCAGGGTGAGTTCATGGGGATCCCTGCAACGGGAAACGAGGTATCGATCACCGGGACGGTGTTCTACCGACTCGCCGGCGGCAAGATCACCGAAGCGTGGCTGCAAGCCGACTTCCAGACCCTCTGGCAACAGATCGGAGCGATTCCTCTCCCGGGAACCGTGCGCTAGACATCCCCTCTCCACTACTCGGACTCTCACAAGTACTACGAACGGAGTATCGGATCCAAAGGGTGTAGTCAGCACGGCGTTTCGAGGACAGTCGCGTGCCAGGAGAGACTCATTACGTTGTAGCGCGACCTGAGAGCTGATGGCCGTATCGCCCGAGATCGACCACGTCTTCGTGATGACCGCTCCTGGCGCCCCTGCAGCCGATCGACTCGTAGCGGCAGGGATCACAGAGGGCGCCTCTCGTACACATCCCGGACAGGGAACCACGAACCGTCGGTTCTTCTTCGATAACGTCATGTTCGAGTTCCTCTGGGTTCACGACACCGACGAGGCGGGAAGCGAACTGGTTCAGCCGACGCACTTGTTAGAGCGGTGGCGCCGACGTGACAGCGGTGGCTCACCCTTCGGAGTCTGCTTCCGTCCAGGACGACAGGCCAGCGAGACACCACCGTTCGCGACGTGGGGCTACGAGCCGCCGTATCTCCCGGACGGGCTCGACATCAGAGTCGGCGACAACGCCGCGAATCTCGATGAGCCGTTTCTGTTCTTCCTGCCGTGGGGACAGCCACCGGACGACCCCCCCAGTCACGCCGCTGGACTGCGGGCCCTGACAGAAGCCACGATCCACACGCCCGCAAAGACTACCCTCTCTGACGGACTCCGAGCGATCGACCAGTTGGTCCGGTTCGAGAGGGCTGAGCGGCATCACATGACACTCGTGTTCGACGACGGAGTCCAGGGGGAGACGCTCAAGCTGTACCCTGCCGAGCCACTGACGATACGGTACTGACTTCTGCCAGTCTGCAGCCGACGTAGGTTCCCCCAAGCAGCATAACACGAGGAGGAACCGCCGGTTCGGCACGACAGGCATCTGCTTACTACGGAGGTCGATCTGCGACCCGTTGACTACACCAGTGACGATCGCCCAGATAATGACAGACGGTCGCTGACGACGGATCAGTCAGCAGCCTGTTGTTCTCGGAGGGAGGCTCCGATCTGCCCGAATTCGTCAACGAAGGTGTCGTAGTCGTAGTGCTGGGCGTGAATCATCGAACTCCAGCGGTCAGTGAGCCCGCGAGGACAGCGACCTCAGCGAGTTCTTCTTCTGTCGCTCCGTGGAGTTCCGCGGCACCCCTGTGGAACGCCTGGCGGTACTGGCACTTCAGCGTGGCCGCGATTGCCAACTCCACGAGTTCCCGCTCCTTGGGTGAGAAGACGCTCTCACCGAGCGTGTACTGCTCGAACACCGGCCACTCGTGGACGAGCGCGTCTTCGGGAATTGCCGCCATGAACCCGGGGACGATTCCCATCGTCTCTTCGATGTCTGCCACCGTTTCCTCGTAACGGACCGCGGTTGTTGCTGCCGTAGGTATCCCCATCCGGCGAGTCTCTGAGAACGGCCAACTGGAGTGCTCGGAACCGATGCCGAGTCTCGAGTCTCCCCCCGGAGAGTCGACTTGATCGACGTTGGTGTAGGAAATGAACTTAATTTTCTATTGTGATGTATTCTGCGTAAGGTGTAGTTCCTGTCCAGAACGAGACGGCTCGTGCCGACAGGCTACGGATCGACGACCCCGGTCCGAGACCACTCCTCAGGTTGACCCGTGAGGAACGGTCTCACGTCCGTTTCGGCGGGCTGAGAGCTCCGCGAAGGTCAGAAGTCCGAACCCGGCAGCGATGATCGTGAATCCCACGAGCGCGGTGACCGGAACCGCCTCGGCGAGAAAGACGACACCACCGAGGAGGGCGACGACCGGCGTGAGGTACGACCCGACGCTGGTTCGCTGTGGGCCGATTCGGCTCACGAGTCCGAGGTAGACGACGAACCCGACCGCACCGGGGAAGACGACGAGGTATCCAAGCAGGAGGAGGAACACCGGGTCCAGACCGAGCCCACTCGTGGACTCACCCATCCCCAGACTGAATCCGAACTGGAGAACCGCCCCGACGAGCATCGTCCACCCGGCGAGTGGAACTGCCCCCATCGTGGGAGCAGTTCGCCGGATGAGGACGACTCCAAGCGAATAGCTCGCGGTCGCGACCAGGACGGTGACGGGGCCGAGTCCACCGCTCCCAGAGACGGCCGTCACGTCGGGACCGACGACGACGCTGACACCGACGAAGCCGAGAACGATGCCGACGACACCCAGCGGTGCGAGCCGCTCCGCCGGGAGGAAGACGCGCGCGAGGACGACGGTCAAAATCGGAGTCGAACAGGTGAGCACAGCTGCGACTCCACTCGTGGTGTACTGCTGGCCGACGAACAGCAGCCCGATTCCACCGACCATGAACACGCCACCCCAGAGTGTCGCGTACCAGTCGCTCCGTGTGTGCGGACGCCAGTAGGCGATTCTGAGCCGTGCGTAGCTGAGCAGGAGTAGTGCTCCGAGGGTGTACCGGACACTCGCAAATAGGAGTGGGGGCAAGTGAGCGAGCCCCGCTTTGGTCGCGGGGAAGGAACTGCCGTTGAGCAGGACGATCAGCGAGAACCCGCCGATCAACGCCCACCGGCCCGTGGCGAGCCCGAAGTCACGCTGGGTCACCGACGTGAGCTGGGCTATGACCGCCTGAACGGCAGGGCGCCGGTCAGCTGGCAGAGAGCCGTGGTCGGTCTCGGCCAACCGGTCAGGTTGTGACCGACCGTCTCGCGCTGTCGAGAACCGAGATGTGCCTGCAGAGTCGTTCGTGATACGTGTCTCTTCTGACGCTCCGAATTCCATGGATCTATGACGATGTAGACAAAAGTATAAGCATCTAGATATAAAATCACGGCTGACGAACCACGGTCCAGTCACGCACGATTCTCTCCTCGTGCAATATGCCAAGCGAAGAATAATTCCAGTGTCACGATGCACCTGTGGCCACCTAAATGGCTATCAAATGCCTTCAAAACGCACTTTGAGGCGAATTCCGGATATCCAGCATTGTACAGTAAACGTACTGATGACGACATTCTTTCGGTTAGTGAGAATTCTTCAGCTACCAAGTCTGCTCCGTCAGTAGCAATATTCTATCCAGATGCTTACATATTTGCTGCCCACCTTATCTCGACTGGAAGAATTGGAATATGACCGCAACTCAACTGGCAACCCGATCCGTCGCAGAAACGCGTGAGAACACGCTCTCGGCAAACATCGTCACGGAGATGGGCGCGGCGTATTACGCGCCGCTGGTCGTCATCGGCGATCGACTGGGTCTGTACAAAACTCTCGCCGACTCTGAACCACTCACCGCGGGTGAACTGGCCGATCGCACCGACACCGCAGAGCCGTACATCGACCAGTGGCTCGCTGCAGGAGCGGCTGGTGGGTACGTCACCTACGACCCGGAGACGAAGCGCTACAGTCTCACCCGGGGCCAGGCTGCGATGTTGGCCGACGAAAACAGCTCGGCGTTCGTCGCTGGCGGATTCCAAGGAATCGTCGCAGCGATTCAGTCTCTCCCAGACATCGAAGCGGCCTTCCGGAGTGGCGAGGGCGTCGGCTGGCACGAGCACGATACGGACCTGTTCCACGGTACCGAACGAATTCTTCAACCCAGTTATTCGAGGGCTCTGATCGATCGGTGGATTCCTGCGCTCGACGGAGTCGAGGAGGTGCTCCAGCGAGGTGGACGGGTCGCAGACGTGGGTTGTGGACACGGAGCGTCGACGATCATCATGGCGCAGGCGTACCCGAACTCGACGTTCGTCGGCGTGGACTTCCACGAACCATCGATCGACGTGGCCCGATCGCGCGCTGCCGAAGCGGGTGTGGACGACCGCGTGAGCTTCGTAGTTGCGACGGCGCAGGGGTACGAAGGAGTAGACTACGACCTCGTGACGATGTTCGACTGCCTGCACGATCTGGGCGATCCAGTCGGCGCTGCGAGACACATCCGCGAGACACTCGCCAAAGATGGCACGTGGCTGATCGTCGAACCGTTCGCGAACGATCGGATCGAGGATAACTTCACTCCAGTGGGTCGACTGTACTACTGCGCGTCGACGATGGTCTGTACGCCGAACGCGCTCAGCCAGGAGGGGGGATACGGACTCGGTACACAGGCCGGCGAGACACGCTTGCGCGCGGTCGTCACGGAGGGTGGATTCACGCGCTTCCGCAGAGCGACACAGACCCCGTTCAATCTCGTGTTCGAGGCCAGACGGTGAGTCCGGTTGGACGTCGAACCGGAGAGTGAACGGTATCTCGCTGTTGGTTCTCGACACCCGTCAGTCGATTCGCTCCTCACGTGGTGTGGCTCTTCGCTGTCGACGCCTCGCAGTAAAGCTAATCGTACAGCTGTCGAACGGCATCCACGAAAGTCACCGAATCGACGTCCGAACTCGACGGACGGACGGTCGAGCAGTACCGGACCACGATTCCGAAAGGGCTCGCCGAGGAACGTCAGTTCGAAGGGGACCGAATGGAGTGGAGGTCGACGCGGCGAACACACTCCGACCGACGAGGGTCGAATCGTGACGGGCGAAAGCGTACCCCGAGCTGTCGCGTACGTCCGGCTGTCCCAGCAGTCCGATCGATCTATCCAGCGCCAGCGGGCGGATGTCCGCGTCTACGCGGCTGCCCAGGGCTACGTGCTGGACGAAGCCGACGTGTACGACGACGGTGAAGAGGCGAGCGGATTCGGCGACGACCGACGGGAGTTTGCCGGGGTGGTCGCCCGCCTCCAGGAGGGAGACGTCGACACGGTGACCGTGCCGAACCTGTCACGACTCTCTCGGGACCGGCGAACTCGGCTTCGTCCGGTGCGCGACCTCGGCGACGGAGGCGAACTTCCACATCACTGTGGGCCGTCAGTCGTCTATCGGTACCTCCCAGAGTAAAATCGCCCCCGAGCCGAGTAGCAGTACCCCACCCGCAACCGCCAGCGCGAACAGTGGGGAGACGACATCCGAAACGACCCCGCTGCCGAGTTGAAACGGGATGACGGTCAGGCCGCTCACCATCGCCATCGCACTCAACACCGTCGCCCGCCCGACGGTTCCGATACGGTCGTTGACGTACTGACCGGCGAACGACCGTGTCACGTCCCCGAGCCCGCGGGCGAGGAGGAACGTCGGCAGCGCCAGCACCGGCACGAGGTACATCCCTACGAGCGCCCCACCGACGGCGAACGGCAACACGAGAAACCACGTTCGCATTCCGACGCGTTCCCGAATCGTACCCGTGTGGTAGCTGAGCGCCGCCCCGACCAGACTGTACGCCGCGTAGAACACCCCTAAGAGCGACTCGACCTGCTCCTGTGCAACCCCGAGGTCGAGTACCACCGTCTCGAAGACGGGCTGGAGGAAGACGAACACGAGGTAAGTGACCGCCGCGTACAGCACGTAGTAGTAGAGGACGAGGGCCCGGACGTTCCGCCGTGAGAGTACCTCTCGGACGATGCCGAGCGTTCGTCCGAGGCCGACCGCTTCCGTGGCGGCCTTCTCGTAGGCTGCGGGCTCCTCGACGGTGAGCAACACCGCCACGCCGAGACTGGTGACGGCGGCGGCAACGAACCACGGATACGAGAGGTCGAGACTCCCGAGATAGCCACCGACCACCGCCGCGCCAGCCCCGATGGCGAGCGAGACCGACTCTCCTCGGCCACGGACGTGGGCGAATTCGTCCTGCGAGAGGTCGTCAGTGAGGGTGTCGTAGAGCCACGCGTCTTCACTCCCAGACCGAAAGTTGTAGCCCATCGACCAGCAGACGTAGAGCGCGGCGAGCGCGAGGAACGAGGACGCGAACCCGATGCCGACGAGCGTCAGCGCGATGAGTCCCGTCCCGACCAGCAGGCTGTTGCGCCGCCCGACACGGTCACCCACGTAGCCGGTCGGAATCTCACCGAGGACAGTGGTAAGGTTGTAGATGGCCTCCAGCACGCCGATCTCCGTGAACGAGAGGCCCTGTGCGAGGAAGAAGAGATACATGATGGGCCGGTAGAACTCGACCGCTTTGGTGGCCTTGTAGAGGTAGTACTTCAGGACACTCGGAGGTGGTAATGAGCGCCTCCGTAGAGAGACCGACGCAGTCATCGAGTGTGGGTTCCCCCGGCGGGGTCAACAACGTTCTCGTCCTCCAGCCCACAGGGGGAAGCGAACGAGCGACCCGGCGTGCCCTCTCGGCGGGTGAGACTCGGCGTCTGTCACTATACTGCGACACGGCGTACTGACGGTATGGCATCAGAAACGCGGTCTCTCCAACTCGGTGTGGCTCAGTCGTTCGTCCGGGAGCTCTCACCGCCTTCGAAGACGCTCCTCGCGGTCGGCCTGTACGCGGGCTGGACTGTCGTGACGTGGCTCTTGGAGGGCCGGATTCAGACGCTGCTTCGCCCGGAGGCGACCGTCGACCGGGTCGTCTACACGGGCGTCGCGAACGTCCTCGTCGGGACCGTTCTCGCGCTGTGGCTGATTCGGGCGTTCGTCTCCTCGGGGTTCGTCACCGGACGTGAACTCGGATTCCAGTCGCGCTCGCGGACGCTCGGGACGGCCGGTGTCGCAGGCGTCCTCGGACTCGGGGCCTACCTGCTGCAACGACCCCCCTCGACCGACCCGGTGGTGGTCGTGAACGCCTTCGCGCAGGTGCTTCCGGTCTCCATCGCGGAGGTGGTCGTCTGCTGGGTGGTCGTCGGCGGGAGCGTCGCTGCCCTCGTGCGCCACCGCGGCCTGAGCGAGTGGGTCGCCGACGGCACCGCGCTCGTGGTCGCGAGCGTCCTCTTCGGCGTCTACCACTTCGCACACAGCCCACCCTTCAACACTGTCGGGATGGTCGGAGTGCTGACGCTGGTGAGTGTGGGCACCGGACTGTTCTACTTCGTCGGAGGCTCGGTCTACGGGGCACTCGTGTTCCACAACTTTCTCGCGTTGTTCGGCGTGGCGACGGCACTCGCCGAGGCCGGACAGATCGGGACGTATCGGGAGCCCGTGGTCCCCCTGCTGGTGACCGCGCTGGTCGCGCTCATCGTTCTCGTCGTGATGGAGCGAGTCGCCGTTCGTGACTCGGAGACGGCCCGAACAGCCTCGCCTTGACCGCATCACGAGAGTCAGATGGTGGACGACGGGAACATTCACCGGCGTTTGCCCGAGACGATGGGTGCTGTATGCACCCTCTGTACGCAGCACACCTATTTCAGCAAGTCAGAACTCCGTTACGTTGGGAGAGATGATTGATCGACCTGTTCACCGAGAGGTGTGAGGCGTACCTGAGTGAGTCTATAAAGATGAGGAAGGTGAGCAGAGTGCGCGATGTGCACCTTTCACGGTGATTCTGCCAACGACCGGAGAGCACATCAGTTGAAAGGACGGCTTCTTTGGGTAATCAGGGATTCGACAGTGACACTTCTCCAGGGAACGAGTTGAGCACCGCTTCGACCTGTTCGTCGGGATGGTACCGGACGGCTCCACTCCTGTGTTCGAATTCGACGACACCGTACTCTGCTAACTTCGGCAAGTGGATGTGGTGTAATAGAATGGCGAGTTTTTCACGGTCCCGTTGTGGGCCGTTGTTCGAGGGAGAATCACCACTGTGGAGCTGGTCGACGAGGTCGTCGACCGTCGTGGCCTCGGTAGCCTCGTGGCGCAAGTGGTGGATGACCCGACGCCGGTGCCGGTCAGCGACGAGCTGGAGACAAGCGTCGAGACTATTGTTCGTCACGATGTGTTACTCTCTACCGAGGTACATCAACTGCAGCGGTTTTCACACATGAGATGAACTTTGATTATGTGAGTAACACTTGACGAATAGTGTGTTAGAGGTGATACTGTGTCGGTCGTTGTCGGCTCTCGAGGCCTGCGTCACCCAGTTAATCAGAAACCATTCGATTGTTAAAATGTCGTCACTTGATGCAGTCGGAGAGCGTTCGTCACGGTGTCCGCTCACCAGCGGAAACATCATACATGGCATCGAATCCGTTCTGATTGCGTCGAGAAACGCGGCGCCGAGAAACGACCGACCACAGATACGTCCCCGCCAGGCCCTCCCAAGTGACCGAACAATGTCAAGATGCAACGGTTGCGGTGGATTCGTAACGTCACGATTTGCCCGTGTCTTCGGGGACAACGAGGACGACATCTACGGCTGCAGCAGCTGTCTGTCAGTCAGGGGACATGCATCACGAGATACTCGTGACGCCGACGAATGCGTCCGCGTTCGATCGAGGTTTACTGCAGTGCGGTAGCGACCAACAAAACGATGACAACTTCACATAATCCCGATTCAGAAGCAACACTCTACGTATGCCGTGACTGTGGAGACGGCATCGAAGACCCCAACACGAACAACTGTCCACACTGTGGCGGACGGTTGGTAAACACTACTGTCCCGCACGACTAGCAGGCAGTCTCACGGCAGCCTCCACATTCTCACTCGATATCGTGTGACAGATCCGTCCGGTAAGGGTTTTCTGCGGAATCTCTGGACGTCGACTCGACGAATCGAAGAACGGTTCATTAGCTCGGTTTCAAACTGTTCACCGGTGCGTGCAATATCGTGCTCAGAACGCAGACGTTCTCTCACGTATCGGGCGAGCCCTATTGTAGTCCCGCTATCTTACCATCTAGCAGAATGCGCCTCGTTCTCTCTATCGGCGGAAGCGTACTCGTCCCAGAGCTGAGTCCAGGGCAGTTAGAGGCGTACGCCGACGTCATCACGACAATCGGTGAAGCGCACGAAATCTGTGTCGTCACCGGGGGTGGTACTCCCGCACGTGAATATACCGACGTGGGTCGGGCTATTGGAGCGAACGAAATCGACATAGATCAGATCGGTATCGACGTCACGCGGCTCAACGCTCGATTGCTCATCGCGGCGATCGGCGACGTGGCCGTCCTGGCGCCAGCGAGAGAGTACGAAACGGCAAATAGAGCGCTCCGTCGTGGCGACATCGTCGTCATGGGTGGCATGGCACCAGCCCAGACGACTGACGCGGTGAGCGCCGTCCTCGCCGAGTACGTGGACGCAGACCGTCTCATCTATGCGACGAGTACTCCAGGCGTGTTCAGTGCTGATCCGAACACGTGCTCGGACGCAGAACCGTTCGACGAGCTCACTCCAAGCCAACTGGTCTCGCTCGTTCTCGATCTCGGCACGACCGCTGGAAGCAGTGTACCGATCGACCTCCACGCTGCGAAGATGCTTCAACGGGCGCAATGCGAAACGATCATCCTCGATGGAGGCGACCCGGAGAACGTTCGTACTGCTGTTCGAACCGGGGAGTTCGAGGGGACGAGGGTCGTCCCGGGTCAAAAGAAGGATTCCCACCGTGAGGCATGAACGGAAGTTATTCCGATGGAGAACCAACCACGGGTATGTCCCGCTACGAGGCGTCCTTCAAGATAGATTCGAAGACCGATTCGTACGCTGCCCGACGCATGTTGGAGCAGGTGTACGATACAATTCGAGAAGAGTCACGGAGCGTTCGAGAAGGGACGGACGACGCCGATGAACTCCTGCGAGAATTCAAAACGCTTCGGGACGCGGTGAAGCACCCCACGCCGGGGCGACTGACGATCACCTACGAACAGTACGACGGCGGATTCGAAGACTGACGTCGTGGAGTTTACACGAGATCGAGGAGAAAGCCCACGACTTCAGTCGTGGGAGAAGTCACTCTGACTGGTTGCTGTTGGTGGAGCCAGTAAGATCAGTATCGGCGATCCGAACCGCATCACCCTCTCCCCGCTTGGTGAGTTCCCGCTGTGGGAACGGGATTTTGATACCTTCCCGTTTGAACGCGGATTTGACGCTGTGAACGACGGCTCGGACCGCCTGCCACTTCCGCTGGGGTGTTGGATTCTCTATCCAGAATCGAAGTTCGAGGACGACAGCTGAATCGTCGAATCGAACCGGAATGACTTCTGGCGCAGGCTGCGCCATGATCTCGTCAAGGTCTGCCATTGCCGCTAGCGCGACAGTCCCCGCATACTCGGGATCCACGTCGTAATCGACTCCGATTTCCACACGGTGCCGTAGTTTTCCTTCCACACTTCGGTTGATGATCGTTCGATTCCCCACGGCTTCGTTCGGGAGGACGACGTGCTCACCGTCGAGGTTTCGAAGCCGGACGTGATTGACCGTGATCTCGGTGATGAATCCTTCGTGATCACCGATTCGGACCCAGTGGCCGACGTCGAACGGTCGTGAGAGCATCAGGACGAACCCCGCGAGAATCGACGCGAGCGTACTCTGGAATGCCAGCCCGAGGATAATCCCGAGAACGCCTGCTCCCAACAGGAGACTGCTCAGTTGGAATCCCCAGAGCGTGAACGTTCCAAACACCGCGATACTAAAGAGAACGATCTGACTGACGTAGAAACTGACACGCCGCTGGTGCTCCGACGTCGCTCGAGTTGCGGAACGAGTTCTGCCCAGAAGCAGTCCTTTGAGGACCCGTGTGCCGGTGTACGCGGCGACGAAGAGGACGACCGAGAGAAGGACGCGGACGCCCGTATCGACACCGATCTGGACGAAGCCTGCAATCTCGAGCGCATCAGTTGTCGCGTTCCACCTGCGCAAGAGGACGAAGGCGACGGCAGTGGCCAGTACGAGGAGCAGTCCCGCTCGCACGATTTCGGCGATGTCGGTCCGAACGTAGGACCGAAGGGACGTCCCGAGGTACCAGATCACGCCAGCGATGATAACTGCGACAGCGATAATCGTCAGCGTGTCATCGAACGGAAGGCCGGACTGGAGCAAGAGTTGTGAAACGGAGACGCAGCACGAAAGAACTCTCATGAGAGAGATAGACGGGTGCTACTCGGATAAAGAGCGGGAGATGCCGTGTTCCACAGAGTACAGGTTCTAACTCTCGAACCCCGACGAGCGAGCGGTATCGAGCGCGGAGAGAGGGTCAGTGCTGTGTCACGCGTGGGCTGATGAACTCATACTGGTTCGCAAAAGAATCAATATAATCAACCGACATACGTTCCGGTAGCTGTCGGAACCCCTCTGCGAGAGACAGCGCGCGAGTCTTGCAAGCCGGACCACGCTGAAACACAGCGCTTCATCGAGGTAGTGGCTGATAGAAGGGGTTCTTCACATCATCCGTTCCGGATCAATAGCCGGTCACAATCACGCCAGCACCGTGACGTGGGAGACCACGACTGCGGCGGGGTTGACTTCAGATCCCGTATTATCAATTGTCTGGGCACACAAGTCAGGGAATGATGGACGAGAGTGCCGGTGAAGGGAGACGGCGGAGGCCGGAGGTTGACGTCCCCACGCTCCTCGGAGAAGATCACGAGGCGTTCGAGGCGGCCCTCTCGGGTGAGGTGGTCGGACCGGTCGCTGTCGTTGGCGGTCCGTTCTCCGGACGCGGGACCGTCCTAGACAGGGCAGTGCGGGATCTGGACGCAATCCGGGTTTCCCTCGAGCCGGGCGATGGGGTCGACCGAATCCGCGAGAGGCTCAACGGCGGGCCGGTCGTGGTCGAGGACTGCCACCACCTCTACGAGCGCCGCGTCGGAGGGTTCGCGAAGTTGTCTGCGTTTCTCGACGACCTAGCGAGCATCGATGCGACAGTGGTGACCGGCTGGAACCGGTACGCGTGGGCATACCTCGCGGCAGTGCAGGCCCTCGACCGGGAGTTTCCCGTCACTGTTGAGCTCCAGTCTCTCCCCGCAGAACGGATCGCAGAACTCGTCCTAGATCGGTACGACGAGATACCGGCGTTCGTCGCAGACGACCCCGAGCGAGGCGGTTTGATCGTCACGACGCGCCACGAGGTCAGCTGGCGGGACTGGTCGGTGTCGCTGCCGTTCCCTATGCTGGACCCAGTTGCAGTCAGGGACCTGTTTTCGGATGGAAATCTGGATCCAAAGGACGTGACGTTCGGACGGCTCGCTGCGGTCTCGAACGGGAACCTCGGCGTCGCCACGGCGATCTGGGAGACCCGTCACGGGTCGGAGGTGCGCCCGAGCGATATCGCTGTGCCCGCATCCGACCGGGATCTGGACCGCGAGGAGGCGTTCTGTCTGCGGCTCGTGCTCGCGAAAGAGCGGATCGACCGGGCACAGCTCACGAGAATTGTTGACGGACTCGAGCGGGTCCTCGGCCGCCTCTCGCGCGACGGCCTCGTCACGGTCGAGGACGGTATCGTGGAACTGGTACCGGCGGCGGTGCCAGCCGCCGCCGCAGCGACCGAACGGGGGCGGATACTGTGACCGTGCTCCAGGTGCTGGTAGACCTGGGGATAGATCAGGAGACGCTCGCGGGTATCGTGGGATTACTCGTGGCCGCGTACCTGGCCGGCTGGGTCGTCGGCTATGTGCTCACGGCGATCGCCGAGCGTAGCCCCCGCCGGCGGATTAGCATCAAGATGTTGATCCCGATCGCGCGGTTTCTGATCTACGGAACCGCGGCGTTTCTGGTCCTGGGACCGCTACTTCAATTATCGACCGCACAGTTGCTCGCCGTGTCGGGACTGCTCGGAGCAGCCCTGGGGTTCGGGCTAAAGGACCTCTTCGCGGGGATAATTGGCGGGGTGGTGCTCGTCACCGAGCGCCCCTATCAGGTCGGCGACAAGGTCACCATTGACGGCGACTACGGCGAGGTGACAGACATCGGTCTCCGGGCGACGACGCTGACGACGCCCGACGACAGTGCTGTCAGGGTCCCGAACGCCACGCTGTTCACCGCGAACGTCTCGAACGCCAACGACGGACGCCCCGAGATGATGGTCGTCGTCGAGCTCGCGGTCACCGCCTCAGCGGACGTCGATCGGGCACGTGCAATCGTCAAGGAAGCCATGGTGACCTCGAAGTACGTCTACGTCGACGACGAGCATCCGTTCACGGTTCTGGTCGAGGACGAGTCCTACTATCGAACGATTCGCGGTAAGGCTTATGTGGCCGACCTGCGCGACGAGTTCGCGTTCGCCTCGGACGTTACAGAGCGCTCGATGGCCGCCTTCGACAGCGAAGGGATCGAAATGCCCGAGGCGCCCGTCCACGTCTCCGAGCACCGCTGATCCTTCGCATCGCCGTCTGTTTCGCCCGATCGGAGCGAGTATCTCGGGGGTCGATTCTAGAGCAGATCACGTCCCACCTCCGATCAGGTGCCCGCTCGTCGTAACCGTTTAGGTCACACTTAGTCTCCTGAAACGAACACTGGCTCCTGCTGAATAGCTGCTCTGAATCGGTCAGCGCAATTTCAAGCGGTCGTCAAAACGGTACGGTAGAATATCCCACGACTTCTGCGAATCACTATCACGATCGAACGACCTGAACTAGTCGCTCGGTGATGCGCTTCTATTACCGCGTGCGGAATCAGAGAATGGCTGCTGCACGACTGGTGCGTTCTGTTCATCTCGAAGTGGGATGTAGATCGGTTATCGTGGCCTCTGTCTGTCACGAAGGTGGTCACACCGGTGAGCGACCACACTGTTATCCGACTCGGTCGCCTATCGGGAGATATGACAGAGAAACGAGAGGGACGAGACAAGAACGCGGCGGGCGAAGAGCGACGCCAACCGGAGCGAAAGCGAGAAGAAGTGCGTGACCGCGACCACGAAGACCGAGCGATGTCCGGCGACCCTGGTGGGCGACTCGGTGCCCTCGACGAGAGACTCGAAGCCCACGAGTATCCAACGACGACCGATGAACTGGTTGAGGCCTATGGCGATTACGAGGTCGAAACCAAGCGCGGGACGACGTCCCTCGAAGAAGTGCTTGCTCCGACTGAAAACCAAACGTACGACTCCGCTGATGACGTTCGAGGCCGGATACTAGGACTAATACACCGCTGATTACTGCGGCCTAATCGCCCCATCTCGTCGAACGCTCGTCCCTGAGTTCAAGACCTGTATCCTCTGTCCCGAACGCCCACCGCAAGTGTCGGACTGGGTCGCTGGTTACGAACCGTGTCTCTCACAGACCCGGTGTGATATTCAGATAGTCTGTCACGTAGTGCGTAAACCGAACTGCCGAGAGATACATCTTGTGTCGGTCGTCATAAACGTTCTTGCAAGACGCGCGCTGGGAATTCATCAGGACGGCTGAGAAGCCCTCGAATTCTCTCAAACCCCAGATGTTCGAGGTGGAGAACGAATCCGTCACGGGTCCGCAGGCCAGGTCACTCTTGTCCGGTCGAAGACGGATTTCGAAACGCCAACGTCAGTCTCGGTATCACTTAACCGTCTCCATAGCCAATTGACACTATGATCGACCAATCAGTTTCGGATGTGATGAGGCACTCGGCCCAGACGGTCACCGAGGAGACGACAGCGAGCGCGGTTGCCAGCCTCTTCGCGGAGAACGGTATCGGCTCAGCGGTCGTCGTCGATCCGGAGACAGACGACCTCCTCGGAATCGTCACTGAGTCAGACATCATGCAACAAGTCGCGGCCGGTGCTGATGTCACCGCTGTCGCAGTCGGCTCGTTCATGACCACTCCAGTCGTCACCATCACTAGCACCGAATCGATCGACACCGCGGCCACACTGATGAGAGATCACTCGATTCGACGGCTCCCCGTCGTCGACGACGACCACCTCGTCGGGATACTAACGACGACGGACCTCACTCATTACTTACCGCGCTTGCGAAACGCCATCCTTCGGACGCGAGACGGACTCGATGGACAGTAGCAAACTGCACTGCTCGGATACGATCCGACGACTACCGAGTTTCGAGGCGTACTGAACACGCGCTGTGCATCTCGCACGCGGTCTCTAGCAGCCGGGAGACCGCAGGAGAGCCGAATATATCGACTCGGTTCGGTACCAGGCAGCGGAAGACGCTTCAGACAGGGGCCCGTACTGTTTTCGATGCGTGTTCTCGTCGTCGGTGCGACCGGGTTCGTCGGCAGCCGGCTGGTCGACGCTCTAGTTTCCGCGGGCCACGAGGTGGTGGCGTTCTCCAGGAGTGCGAGCCGGTCGGACTTCACCGAGGGAGTCGAGATACGCGAAGGTGACCTCGGCGACCCGGCGTCGCTGGAGGGATTCTGTGACGGCATCGACGTGGCGTACTACCTGATCCACTCGCTGACGGCTCAGAACTTCGCGGAGCTGGACCGGACGTACGCCCGCCGGTTCCGCGAGCGGGCGTCGGCGGCTGGCGTCGACAGAGTGGTCTATCTGAGCGGCATCAGCGGTGACGAGCGGAACCTGTCGCCGCACCTGGCCTCCCGTCGAGAGGTCGAATCGGTGCTCGAGGCCGGGTCGTTCGACCTGACGGTCCTCCGGGCGGCGATAATCATTGGCGCTGGCAGCGCGAGCTTCCGTATCGTCGACGACCTCACCGACAGGCTGCCCGTGATGGCGGTCCCAAAGTGGGTGCGAACGCCGTGTCAACCAATCGGCGTCGACGACGCCGTCGCGTATCTCGTCGGCGTGCTGGACGTCGAAGAGACCCGCAACGGGATCTACGATATCGGTGCGGAGACGGTGTGGTCCTACGAGTCCCTGCTGAAGCTGACTGCCGAGGAGAAAGGAAAGCGGGTCCTGATCGTTCCGGTGCCGGTGATGTCGCCTGAACTGTCCTCTCACTGGCTTCGGCTGACGACGGACGTCCAGTACGCCATCGCACGGCCGCTCGTCGAGAGCATGCGGAACCCAGTGACGGTCGACCCCCAACGGGACCTCCAGGCGGTCGTTCCCATAGAGCGGACACCGGTCGAGGAGGCGGTCCGACGGGCGCTCGCTGAGGGGTACCTGTAGTGATAGTGGCCTTGCTGGAATCCTTGCTGAGAGACACGACGGGTGAGTAGCGCGAGAGATGATAGGTTCCCTCCCGAAATCACGACTCCTCCAGTTCGTCTGACGTGCGATGGTGCTGGCTCGCCGTGCAGTAGTCGGGTCTCGACCCGATACTCACCGAAACCGAGTTACGCTCCGCCAACACGTCGTCCTGCTCTGTCTCAAGGTCAAGAAGACGACCACGTACCGTGACATCGTTGCCGAACTCGTCGAGAGACCCCCGTCCGTGACGCTCTCGACCTCGACTCGATCCCTGCACCCTCGACGCTCTGCGAGGCGTTCGACCGATTGGAGACGGCTGGCTGGCGGAAACGTTCGGTAGTGTCTGTGATCGACCACAGAGCTATCCGGCTGTGGAGCCAAAACTAGAGAATGGCAGATGACAAGAGCGGCCGAGACAAGCAAGCAGACGACACTGAGAGACGCCAGCGAGAGCGTGAGATCGCCACAGAACTGGAGCGCGGCGACGAACGAGAGCCATCGGTGGTCGCGGCGGAGCTGAGCGATTTTGAGGCGGCGCTCGAAGAGCTGTCATTCCCGGCGACGGGGACCGAAATCGTCACCCGGGTCGGTGATCGCACGATCGAATCGGTCGAGGGGAACTACCGTGTCGAGGAGCTAGTACCGGAGACCGACGATGAGACGTTCGACTCTCCAGCTGCCGTCCGAGTGTACGTACAGCGACCGACAGTTGCCGCGGCGATGAAACGGATCGTGGAAGCCAGCAAGACGCTTCGGAATACAGAGTTCAGTTGGGCCCAGCGCAAAGCGTACGAGAAGACCTTCGAGGAGCTCAAAGCAATCGACGCCGACGACGACGACGAAGGCATCCGAGCCATCAGCGACTGGGTCGTAGAGCGAATCCGCGGCGACGAAACGCTTCCGACATCTCGGGCAGTACGCCGAGAAGCGGCGAAGTTCTGTAGAGCGAACGGTTATCAGGTCCGAAACGACGAGTGGCTCGGGATATAGACCAACGATCACGGGGGTCCGTGTGTATACCTGCCATCGAGACCCACGCCCCCTCTAACCAGTAGTGGGAAGGTCTTTGCGAGGGGCGCCTCACCCCGTCTCGTTGAGAACTGCTATGGGCTTTATTGTGTCATCAGTGGAACCAGTAGTATGGCGCTCGATATTGAGGTTCCGGAACCACCAGATCTCTCGAACCGAGGGATGCCGCGCGAGTTCGAGTGGCAAGAAGAGACGCTCGGGTTAGAGGACTTCTACCGCGAGGACCTCGAAGACCTGCTCCAGGAGGGTGCGTGGAAGGAGGGTTTCGACGAGTGGACCGAGTACACGAACCTCGAGCAAGAACACGTTCGAATCGTCGGCGACCTCGGTCTATTCCAGGCGTTCGATTTCTACTGGGACCCGACCGAAGACTACCTTCGCTTCGACGCCCCAGTGATCCCGGACGACTGGCGGGAGCGAGACGAGACTGAGTCGCTCGATTCGAGCACGGTTTCGATGATCAACAGTGAGTTGGACGATCTCGGCCGAGCGGTACAGGAGGTACTGGAGGACTACCTCGAACGGAACAACGAAGCGTCCGACGATGGCTGGGGTGCGGATACGTACGGCGAACGTGAGACGTGATTCCAGTCACTACAGCCCGTGCGATGGCGTCCGAGATACAGGTTTTCCCGTAGGAAGCACTCGCCCCTGCTCTTCCATCGCGGTCGGAGCGTGCTGACGCTGCGCCCGGTATACAGCACGACTGCTGAAAGCGATCACGAATCAAGGGTTTCAGCGAGGCCGCGAACTCGTAATCAAGTGTGTCGTTTACAACCTCGAACGAGGCCTCGCGAGTTCACACGATGAATATGATCGTTCGTAGTTCTAAAAGAGCAGACTGCTGAATACGGAGAATCTCTCCTTCGAATTCCTCAGGTTGCTGGCTTGACGTTCTGGTTGACGTGGAAGATGTTCTCGGGGTCCGGGTGCTCCGTCTCGCTGGCGTGGACCAGGCTGCCGTCAGCCAACACGACGTCGGCGCTCAGCAAGTTGTCGATGGTCAGGCCGTACTTGCGACTCAAATAGCCGTGACCCCCACCCAGCGTCAGTCCGCCGACGCCCGTTGTCGAGAAGATCCCGCTGACCGTCGCCAGCCCGAAAGCGTGGGTAGCGTGATCGACATCGCCCCACGTCGCGCCACCCTCAACGCGGACGGTCTGAGTTTCGGGATCGACGCGGGTTCCGGTCATCTCCGAGAGGTCGATGACGAGTCCGCCGTCGACCATCGCCAGACCCGGGCCGTTGTGACCACCGCCGCGGATGGCAATCTCTAAACCGTACTCCCGGCCGAAGTTCACCGACGCGATCACATCCGCCACGTTCGCACACCGAGCAATCAGCGACGGACGCTTGTCGATCATCCCGTTGTAGACCGCCCGCGCTTCGTCGTATCCCTCGTCCTGCGGACGGAAGATCGTCCCCCGGAACTCCGTCTCGAACTCGTCGATCCGTTCACTGTCTACCGATGCTGTCGTCTGTTTCATGAGTGTTCCGCCTGATACTCGCCGGCCAGGTGACCTTGGAGAAAAGACAAAACAGCTCAAGGACGCTCGTCAGCGTGTACGCCCTTACAGAAGGGGTGCTGTTGGTTTATAGTCACCTACCAATTCACTGCTCTTGCTCCACCGATCCCTGGGGTCAGTGAGCGAGGCGCATCTCACATAGTACCTACGTCTTTTTGCGAGTTAGAGTCACCGCTCCAGTCTCGCCGCCCCGGAGGAGTGCTGTTGCGAAATGCGAGTACTAAGCACATTCGTTGAAATCTATCACCACTTGAGAGTTTCAACAGGGCCGAGTGGGGTACATTCCCGATATTTGATGAGTGGTCGAATATCGTGATCCCAGAGGAGCCGACGAAGCTTCTGGTCGTCATATCCCTCGTCACCGGTCGAAACCCCGATAGTTCTGAACGGATGCTGGGGATTCGTTCGATTGGTACCGCACACACAGCGGAGATTAGCTACGAGATGAATCGTCTCTCACGAAACGTTTTCCCTCAGACTCCTCCTACGTCGAGTATGTCCACGACCGTGGCGACCCCGAACGCGGACGAGCTCTGCGCGTACTGTGCATCCCGAATTTTCGACCACGACCCGATCTGTGTCCGCGATTGTGACGACGACTGCGGCTCCCCCGAGTACTTTTGTAACTACGCGTGTCTCTCGACGTACGTCGAGGAGAACAGCCTGACGACGGGAAATGCGTGTGCGTGGAACCCCGACGAAAGCGACTGTTGCTAAATCGGCTCACTGCAGAGACCACTGAATACGCCCGCTGTATCGGTCACGCCACTCCTGACAGGGTCCGGAGAGGGAGTCTCGTAACGACAGACGGCGCGCGTCAGTTACCCACGACTGAAGTCGTGGGCTTCCTCCTTGCACTTGTGTGACCTGAATCGAGCGACGTTCGGACCCTAGCCTCGTCGCCACCGGCCTCTCCCACGACATCTGCCACGTCGTCGGCCACCCTCGGAGTGCCGACCTCGACGACAACGAGCACGTAGCTCGGTGTGAGTCGGATTCGCTCACCGTCGAGCCCGTCGACCGCGTCAGGGTGTTCTCTCGGGGGCACGCGGAGCCGAACGAGGACATCGAGCTCGTGAGAGGGCGTCGGCCCTCGCTGAACCCTGCAGTCGTCGTGGATTCCAAGGGGAGTGCTGTGTACCCCCCTCTGCACTCGGCGCGCTGTCTGTATCCTCTGTCGATAGTTTCGACGACGCCGTCCGCGTCGGGTCGCGCACGCTGGCGCTGGCCAGTGGGACGTGAGAGTCGCGCGTGGCAACGACGGCGTCCGAACGGCCGTGGCTGTCGCTCACGGGCCGTGCGTGAAAGAAGGGAACCGACGGGACTGAAAGAACCGACCGACGAGTGGGACGACGTCGACCGCCGACGCTAACCGCGTGGACCGGTCAGTCGTCGTTGTTGTTGGCCTCGGCCTCCTGCTTCGCGCCGAGCTTCGCCTGCTCGCGCGCGCTCGGGTTGACCGACTCCTTGAACGGCACCTTGGCGACGGTGGCGTACACCGGTTCGCCGGGTTCCTCGGCGTACTCGTCGGGGAGGTGGACCTCGAACTCGAGGTCGAGGTCCTCCTCGTAGATTTCGTCGTTGAGAGTGGCGTCCGTCGCCTCCTGCAGTTTCTCCGCGGGGACGAAGCCCATCCCGATGTTCGTCTCGAGGTCCGGGTTGTACCACGGCGACGTCAGATAGCCGCACTCCTCGCCCGTCTCGGGGTCGGAGATGAGCCAGAAGTCGGGTGCGTAGTCGCGGATGGGTTCGCCGGCCATCTTCAGGCCGATGAGCTTGAGCTCGAACGGGTACTCGCCGTTCTCGATGAGTTCCTTCTGTCGTTCGAGCTCCTCCTTGCCGATGTAGTCGGCCTCCTTGTCGTCGGGCACCTGGTAGCCGAGGTTGACCTGGAACGGCGACGTCTCGTGGTCGAGGTCCTGGCCCCACGACATGATGCCGGCGGCGATGCGGCGGTGGTGACCCGGTGCGATCTGCATCCCACCGTGGTCGACGACCGACTCGTGGACGGGGTCCCAGACGCGCTCGCCGTACTTCGAGGCCTCCTTGACGTAGACCTCGAAGCCGGCCTCGCCGGAGAAGCCGGTCTGGCTCACGAGTACGTCGACGCCGTCGATCTCGGCGTCCATCAGGCCGTAGTAGGGAATCTCCGTGACCTCCTCGCCGACGACGTCGACCATGACGTCCTCCGCGAGCGGTCCCTGGATCTGCATCGGGGCGACGTCGATTTCGTCGATTTCGACGTCGTAGTTCTCCCCGACGTTGACGCCCTGGAGCCACTGCATGAGCGTGGAGTCGGAGATGGAGAACCAGAACTCGTCCTCCTCGGGACGGAGGAGGACCGGGTCGTTCAGCACGCCGCCGTCCTCGTTGCAGAGGATGACGTACTTGCCGTGCATCGGCTCGATCTGGGTGGCGTCGCGCGTGATGACGTAGTTGACGAAGTCCTCCGCGTCCGGTCCCTTGACGCGGATCTGCCGTTCGACGGCGACGTCCCAGATCGTCACCGCGTTGGTCAGCGCCTCGTACTCGGCCATCGCTCCGCCGTCTTCGGGTTCGACGAGTCCACGGGGGTGGTAGAGGCGGTTGTACACCGTACACCGCCAGGCGCCGTTCTCGTTGAACGACCGGTCGAAGAAGGGCGACTTCCGCACGCGCGTCGAGACGAGCATCTCGATGCCGGGGTCACCGGTCTGCCGCAGGTTTCTCGGGACGACTCGATCCGACTGGTCGACACTCGGATAGTTGGGGTGTTCCTGATCCTCGGGCATGCCTTTCGACCAAGCCTACAGACGCAGATAAAGGATGATGTTAATTATCGTTGCCATTCATAAGTGGGTGGCTCCCGCGGCCCCCCGTCCGCCCGCCACTGCGACCCGGGTTCGGGCCGCGTGAACTGAGGACGAACGGGAGTGGATACCCACGCTCACGCATCACTTATCACGCCGGGACGGCTACTCTAACCCATGTCGACCATCCGGACCTCCCCGGGCCCGGCGGCCGCGTACGCGTTCCGACTTGGCATTCTCGCCAGTGCCATCGTCGGACTCGTGGCCATCGGCGTGCTGTACTGGGTCGGGGCGGTCGGGCCGTTCGTCGCCGGGTTCACGCTGGTGATGCTGTTCCCCGTCTATCTGGTCCTCGCAGCCGCCGTGCTCAGTCGCTGGCTGGGCTACGACAAGGATTACACCGCGCTGCGGCCGGTGTATCGCACCGAGGAGCAGTGACCCCGGTCCGGCGCGGGGTCGCGCTCGGAGCCTCCGCGGGACGTGTCGGTCCCGTCCGTCTCGTCGACGACTACCCACCTCTGGAGGGTGGGCTCTTCCTCACTACGTGTCGGTCCCGTCGTCGTCGACGAGCGTCGCCGCGATGAGGTTCCGCATCCCGCGACGGAGACGCCCGCTCATCGCCGTCGACGACAGGTCGATCTCCGCAGCGACCTCGCTGAGCGATATCTCGCGGGGTTCGTCGAAGTAACCCCGTTCGTACGCGACCGTCAGTGCGGTCACCTGTTCGTCGGTCAACCCGAACGACTGTTCGCCGCCCGCATCTTTGTTCTCGTACAGTTCGATGATGTCGAGGGCGATGTCGTGCTCGTCGGCGTACTCCCAGATGTCGTTGAGCGCGCTCCGGCTCGGGAGCACGATGCGGACCAGCCAGCCCTTCGACGACGTCTCCGCGTGGACGAGGAAGCCGTTCACCCGCGTCACCTCGGTGCTGATGAACTTCGTCTCGGGGGTGTGTTCGATGTAGTAGATCCCCTGACCGTCGGTCCAGTCGACGAGGTCGTAGCTCTCGACCGTCGCGTCGACGTCGAGCGCCGCCTCCAGCTCCGCGAGGTCGTCGTACTGGATGAGGAACGGGAACACCGTCGCGCCGGGACTGGTGTTGCTCTGGGTGACGACGTTGACCGAGACCCCGTCGAGATTCCGGAGCGTCGGTGCGAGGGCGAGCCGTTCGTGCTCGATGTACAGTTTGGTCGAGATAGACATGTGGTGACTACGCCTCCGTCGGGCGTTCTGGACACTGGGAGCGGGCGTCGCCGTCGTCGGTCAAGTGGTCTCGCCTCCGTCTCCCCTGGATAAGGTAGATTTCGCGAGGGGTTATAAAAAGTCTCTCGTTAGTGCCACGCCGCGCGACACCGGTCGGGCGTCGGCGCCGGGACGCCCGTCTACCGCCGGCAGCGGTGAGAAGACGTCGGAACCGACCGTCTCCGAGTCGGTCGCTGGAGGGGCGCAGACGGGTGATGACGCCACTCGGTCTTCCTCCGGAGCCAGTGGGAGAACCGGGGCCGACGAGCGGAGACGCCGGCCGGCGTCGGAGCGGGTCGTCGTCCGAGTACTTCTGTCGTCTCGAACCACGGCGGACCTCGCGACGACGCCAGGTCGCCGCTCGCTCGGTGGACGGTGCCGGTGCCGGTGACGGTGCGCGTGGTCGGGTCGTCGCGGTCCGCGTCCGGACGAGACGGGCCGCGGGTGCCGGTCACTGGGCGTTCCCCTCGATGACGAGCGACTGGACGGCGGAGGCGTACACCTTCATCTCTCTCCCCTTCGAGGAGTAGCGGGTGCCGACCACCGTCACGAGGCCGGCCGCTTCGAGTTTCGAGAGGTGGTAGCTGACGTTCTGCAGCGACGTGTCGACGCGGTCGGCGACGTCGCCGGGGGTCGCCGGGTCGTCGCTCAGTTCGACCAGTATCGACTGTGCGGTCCGCGAGGTCAGCGACTCCAGTACGGGACCCGCCTCCGCCAGCGAGAGACGCCGGTGGTCGGGGTCGGGGTCGTCACACTGGTCCGCGTTCAGGCGCTCGAGAGTCGACATCGACCTGTACTACCGGGGGAGATAATAATAGCGTCATGCCGAGACTGTTCGGTACGGCGGCGAGGGGCGTCGCGACTACTGTGAGAGGTCGTCGAACACCGTCGCGAGCAGTTTCCGGTGGGCCGCCTGCAGGTGCTGGTAGAGGGTCGACGGGGCGATGTCGAGCGAGGCGGCGAGTTCGCGCGCCGTCGTCCCCCGTGGGCTGTCGAAGTAGCCGGCGAGGAACGCCGCCCTGATCGCCGCCGCCTGCTTGTCGGTCAACCGGTCGTCGACCGCCTGACGGACTGTCGTCACGGACCGGTCGGAGACGTCGACGACGCGCTTCGCGACCAGTTCGGCGGCGGGGAACGCCTCGCGAGTGACCGTCATCGCCTCCCGCGGGGCGGTCGACGCGGGGAACCGGACCGTGACCGACCCCGACCCCGCCGTCGCCGCCGCAGCGCGGACCGTCGCGCCGTACTCGACGATGGCTCCCAGCCCCGCGTCCGTCCGTCGGACGGTACACTCGCCGAACCACTGGTCGTCGTCGATCGCCAGCGTGGTCGCGTCCGTCACGCCAGAGAGCGACGCGAGCGTGTCGGCGACGGCCTCGGACGCGGCGCCGTCGACGGTGACGTACTCGGTGAACGCGTCGTCGCCGGTCGGCACCAGGCCCTCGACGGCGACGGTCCCCCCCAGTCGCTCCGAGGCGTCGACGAACCACGCGTTCGACCCGTCGAGGGCGACCCGGAGTTCGACGGCCGTCGACCCCAGGAGGAGTCGACGGTTGTTCGTCGCGTTGATGATGAAGCCGACGACCCGACCGAGCGTCTCGAAGGCGGTCGTCTCGCGGTCGCTGAACCCGTCGGGCGTCGGGGAGAAGACGACGAGCGCCCCGAAGACGGTGTCGGCGTACGCCAGCGGGGCGACCAGACAGGCCTCCGCGTCGAGACGACGCGCGACGGACCGGACCTCCGGGGAGAGGTCATCGTCGTCCGCGAGACGTGGCACCACCTGCGGCACCCCCCGGTCGATGGCCGCCACGGCGGGTGCGAGTCCGGAGACCGCGTCCGTCGTCTCGCCGGGCGAGTCGGACGCATCGGACGCATCCGAGTGAGTCGCCCTCGTTCGACGGACGACGCGCTCGGGCGAGTCGCGCTCGACGACCCAGGCGTCCACGTACAGGTCCGAAGCGGCGAGGGTGTCACAGACGGTGCGCTCGATCTCCTCGCGTGTGGCGGCACCGACGAGCGACGCGATGGTCTCCTCGACGAGCACGTTGATCCGGTTCAGCGTCTCGAGTTCGTCGCGGCGGCGTTCGAGTTCGCGACGGCGCGCCCGCCGCACCGCCAGTCGGTCGGCGCGCTCGAGTGCGGTCTCGACGTTCGCCGCCAGGACGCGCCCCAGCGAGACGTCGACGCCGTCGAACGCCCCGACCCGTGGTGACGACGCGTTCAACACGCCGTACGACCCGAGGGGGAGGACGAGTTCGCTCCGGACACTCGTCTCGGGGTCGTACACCTCCTCGGCGGACCGGATGTCGTCGTACACGCGGTAGCTCCCCTCGACGAACACCTGGCCGACGAGGCTCCCCTCGACCGGGAACGCGGGGGGTTCGCCGTACTGTTCGACCCCCTCCTCGGTCCACGCGACGGGGTCGAGGACGTCCCGGTCGGGAGCGTACAGCCAGAGCCCACAGAGCGACAGGCCGAGGATGCGCTGGGCGGCGTCGACGGCGACGTCGGCGACGGCCTCGTGGGTCTCGGCACCCATCAGCCGACGGCTGGCGTCGTGCAGTTCTCTGAGGGCCTGTTCGTGTGACCGCTCGCGGCTGTCGGCGTTCGTCGTGGCCGACTCCGGATGCCACCAGACGCGGCCGCGTGCGCCGACCTTCTTCGTCTCGACGGTCCCCTCCTCGGCGAGTGCGGTGAGCTTCTTGTGGGCGGTTCGGCGCGCGCAGTCGACGCGTTCGGCCACCTCGGGAGCGGTGAACGGGGTCCCCGGGTCGCCGGTGAGCACGGCCAGGACGTTCGTGGCCGCGACTGTCGATTCGGGCATCGGACGTCCGTTGCTCACGGGGGTCTCGTATAAATCGTTCCCACAACGGAACGGCTTGCCACGTACTGGGCGTCACGACGACTCGGCCACCGCCCGAGAGCCGACACGGGCGTGCGACCGTGTCGCCGCCTCGCACGGTCGGCCGCGGCCACCGAAAACAGGGTCCAGCCCCCGCCGACCGACTACTCGAGCACCGTCGCGAGCGCGTCCATCACGTGGTCGACCTTCTCGACCTCCGCGTTGTAGCCCATGTGACCCACACGGAGGATATCGTCGGCGAGTCCGCCGAGCCCAGTCGCGAGGACGACGTCGTGTTCGTCGGCGAGTTCGCGCTGCACCGCTCGCGCCTCACCCGGGAGGTGGAAGGCCGTCACCGTCGGTGCGCTCCGGTCGGCATCGGTAAAGAGGTCGAGCCCCAGCGCCGCCCCGCGCTCGCGGCAGTGAGCGGCGACCGCCTCGTGTCGGTCGTAAACCGCGTCGAGCCCTTCCTCGAGGAGCATCGACAGCGACTCGTCCAGCGCGGCGACGTTGGCCGCGAGGTGTGTGTACGGGAACCCCTCGCTCGTGTCCCGCCACGGGAGGAGGTTCGTGTAGAGCGACGTCGGGGCCCGGTCCTCGATGGTCTCCCACGCGCGGTCGCTGACGGCGACGGTCGTCAGCCCCGGTGGGGAACTGAACGCCTTCTGTGACGCCCCCAGCGCGATGTCGACGTGGTCGGTCGGGACGGGCGTCCCCCCGAGCGAGGAGACGGCGTCGACGACGGTCAGGACGTCGTGGTCGTGGAGTCGTTCGAGGACCGGCGCGACGTCGTTGAGCGCGCCCGTCGGCGTCTCGCAGTGGACCAGCGTCGCCACCTCGTAGTCGCCCTCGTCGAGCGCCCGCTCGACGCCCGCCACGTCGAGCGGCGCCGTGTAGTCGGCGTCGACGAGGGTGGGGTCGCCGTCGTAGCTCTCGACGAAGTCCGCGAACCCGTCGCCGTAGAGGCCGTTGGAGACGCACAGCACCTCGTCCCCGGGGGCCACCGTCGAGGCGATGGCGGCTTCGAGGCCGAGGATTCCCTCCCCGCCCATGACGACCACGTCGTCGTCGGTTTCGTAGACGGTCTGGAGCTTCCGACAGACGTCGTCGTAGAGGTCGACGAAGGCCGGTTCGACGTCGGGGTTCGGCATCGGGTCGCTCAGTCGGTCACGAACACGAGACGGAACGGCCGTCGGGCCGGGTGTCATCTGCATAGCTGGCCGTAGCGAGAGGCGAGGCTTAGCCGTATGGGTCTCACGTCGCGGAGCCGATAGACGGACGCTCGGCGAGGCGCGACGACGGGGAGGCGGGTATCGAACCATGTGCGTGTGGGGCCGCGAGACGGGAAGACACAAAAGCGGACCCTCACTGGTAGAGGTATGAGCAAACTCTCGCCTGCGGACCTCGACCGCTACATCTTCTCGCGGACGGGAGCGCCGAACGACGACCTGCTCGTCGGCGCCGGCTACGGGGAGGACGCCGCCGCCATCGCGACCGACGAGGGGACGATGGTCGTCAGCACCGACCCCATCTCGCTCGCCGCCGAACGCATCGGGACGCTCGGCGTCGCCATCGCGAGCAACGACGTCGCCGCCTGTGGTGGGCTGCCCGAGTGGCTCGTGAGCACCGTCCTCCTGCCGAAGGCCGACGTCGACCTGCTCGACGACATCACCGCGCAGCTCGACGCGGAGGCTCGTCGCCTGGGCATCAGCATCGTCGGCGGCCACACGGAGACGGTGGTCGGCCTCTCACAGCCGCTGCTCTCGCTGACGTGTCTGGGGCCCGCCGAGCGGTACGTCCCGACGTCCGGCGCGGAACCGGGCGACGCGGTGCTTCTGACCGAGGGCGCGGGCGTCGAGGCGACGGCGGTCCTCGCCACCGACTTCCGTGCCGACCTCGAGGCCGCCGGCGTCGACGCCGACACGCTCGACCGGGCGGCCGCGTTCTTCGAGGACGTCAGCGTCCTCCCCGAATCCGTCGTTCTCGCGCCCGTCGCGACGGCGATGCACGACCCAACGGAGGGGGGCGTCCTCAACGGACTGGTCGAACTCGCGTGCGCCTCGGCGGTGCGCGTCGACCTGGACCCGGGGACGGTTCCGGTCCGGCCGGAGACCCGGACGGTCTGTCGCGCGATGGGCGTCGACCCGCTTCGGGTGCTGGGCTCGGGTGCGCTCCTCGCGACCGTGCCAGCGGCGGAGACGGAGTCGACGCTCGACGCACTCGCCGCGGAGGGAATCGACGCGACGGTGGTCGCCCACGTCGACGAGCCTGCCGGCGGAGCGGACCCCGGCGTCGTCCTCGACGGTCAGCTGTACGCGGGAAGCGTTCGCGACGAGATGTACGACCTCTGGGGGTGAAGAGCGGTCGACCGTGGGGTGTCGCACATCCCGGTGGGAGGGGCTCAGTAGAACGTTTAACCAACAAATCTCGTATCTGCTCGGGTTGTTGGTTAACACACGTTCAGATCGTTCGTTCTTATACACCCTCACCTGACCGGGTGCGCACAGCCACAGCCCGTGAACCTCCTCAAAGGTCGCGGTTCGTTTCGAACGTGAGCCACTCGGGCACCCGAACCGAAGACAATCCTGTAACGGCTGGTTGGCACAGTCTTCGGAGTCCCTGTTCGATTCAGAGGGCGGATGCTCTGCACCGCGAGCACAGGCTCCGTCGTGAACCACAATATCCCAACGGCGGTCGGGAATCCTCGTCGTGAGCGGCGGGATTCTCTCCTCGCAGAAAGATAGTGGGCGAGGAGGATCTCAAGCGCCGTCCGGGCGGGGGGCGTTCTCGTACTTGAGCATCTTCTCGGGCTTGTCTGCGATAGTGTCGTAGATTTGCTGGAGCGTCTCCTCCGCGGCGAGTAGATTGTGCTCGTCGAGGAAGGTTCGGCCCTCCTCTGTGAGGCCGTAGAACTTCCAGGGGTAGCCCTGCCGGCGCTGATTGCCATCGAGGGCGACCTCTCTGACGATACCTGCGTCGATCAGCTTCTGGATGTGTTTGTAGACCGTAGCATCGCTCACGCTGGGATTGAGTGCCTCGAGTTCGTACATCGAGGGGAGTTGCTCGGGATGCTGGAGGATATTGTTGATCAGCGCGAACCGCGTCTGCTGGGTAACGAAGTGGACGAGTTCGCGGGAGTCCATCCCTTCAGCAGTGCCCAAGTCGGTGCTCATACGACACAATAGACGCCCCGACCGCAAGTAGTTTACTCTCGAGTAAATTATCCCAGAGTAAACCATAGTGAGTAACTTGGTGATTTACCTCGTAAACCATATCGTGTGGCGCTGAGAGAGACGATGTATGTCCGACGAGGGGCCGCCCGTCCCCGAGGAGGTCCTGAAGAGTGCGAAGGACCAACTCGACGAAGAGGAGATCTCACTGGCGGACAACGAGGAGATTCTCCACGCATTGAGTGAGCTGACGCCCGTCTACGAGAACGACCGGTCGTACTTCGTGCTGGGAAACTACGACCGGGAGCCGATCCGCCGGCTGAACCTCGTGGTCAACCGACTGAATCGGCGACAAGACGCCTACGCCTTCCGAATGGTCGTTGTTCCGTGATGACTTAAACGTCCGCGGATGCTCCATACCGAGTCCAGGGGTCGGTTCACTTGGGCGCGTCAGTTGAGGTCGTTGATCGCGATATCGACCTCCCGGCTGCAACAGTCGTGCTCTCGACCCTGGCACACACGAGTGAGGAACCGGAGGTGGACACACACCCCTCGTCCAGAGTGAAAACCCACGAGAGGGGGTGGGGGAGTCTCCAGTGGAAACGGGGGTTGGCGGAGGAGGGGGCAACGCTCGTTCGGCACGCTAGTCGGCGAAGAGACCGCTGGAGCACCGACCCGACCGGACGCGGACCGGTGAGTCGTCGGGTGGATTTCTCGAGCAGGGAGACGAATGCCGCTATCGTCTCTTTATTCGTGCAAAATGCACTTGGTTAGCTTTTGGCACTCGTACATCATAAACACACTAGGTAGAGATAGGATATTTGATATGACGGGGAACCGTCGGATGATACGGGGGTTCGGGTTATCGACAACGCCGTCGAACAGCCTACACACCGCCGCTATCGTGTGATTCGCCGCACTCACGGCTCGACAGCCGCCGCGGCCACCGGGGTGACCCTTCGCGCCGTTACACTCTTGACGAGGGGTGTGTGGGTCCGGTGGCGTCGAGTCGACGCACCGCCACCACCGTCTCGGCACCGCCACCTACCGGTGACCCTTCCCTCGTCGTACGTCTCGACGTCCGCGCTGCCTCGGTTCTACAGACGTTTACACTCTTGACGAGGGGTGTCTGCCGCGTGTCTGACGTTCGTTCCATCGCTTCTCGTTTCGAACGTTGACAGGACTGACCGTCAGTTACACTCTGGACGAGGGGTGTCCCCCGAGACGAACCGGTAGACGAGCGGCCCTCCCTCTCGAGGCCCGTCCCGATGAATCGTCGCGGACACCGTGCGCTTCCCCGCGTTTACACTCTTGACGAGGGGTGTCTCGTCGGCCCGCCCCGGCCGCGGGCGGCAGCCTCTCCACCCGTATCACTCTGGACCGTGTTCGATGTTCAGACGAGTGATACTGGTTTCAGAAACGGGTCAGCGTCCGACCAGTGGTCGATTTACACTCTTGCCGAGGGGGCGAATTCTTAAGTAGCGGCGGGACACGATATGTCGTATCGATGGCTGACGAACCGTCACGGATTTCGGACTTCGGCGACCGGTTCGAGGACCCGGTCGAGGACCCGCTGTTCAACCTCGACGAGGACGACCCGGACCGCGTCGACATCTTCGCGCGGAAGGAACTGCTGAAGGTGGGGCACGTCCCCGAGAGCGCGCGCATCGTCGGTCGCGACAACGAGATCGAGGCCGTGGCCGCGGAACTTCGCCCCATCGTCCGTGGCGACCCTCCGAACAACGTCATCATCTACGGGAAGACCGGGACGGGGAAGTCACTCGTCGCCCGGCACGTCACCGAGCGGGCGCGGCGGGCCGCCGAGTCGAACGGGAAGCTCGTCGGGACGGTCTACGTCGACTGCGCACAACACAACACCCAGACGCGCGTCGCCCGGATGATCACGCGGACGCTCAACGACAGCTCCCGTACTGGCTTCGAGATCCCCCGTGCGGGAATCGGGAGCGGCGAGTACTACGACTACCTCTGGGAGATCCTCGACCAGGCGTACGAGTCGGTGATCATCATCCTCGACGAGGTGGACCGCCTCGACGACGACGACATCCTCATGCAACTCTCGCGCGCCCGCGAGTCGGGGAAGGCCGACTGCCACCTGGGTGTCATCGCCGTCAGCAACAAGATCGAGTACCGGAACCGGCTGAACGAGCGGGTCAAATCCAGTCTCCGCGAGGAGGAGTTCGTCTTCCAGCCGTACGACGCGAACCAGCTCCGCGGCATCATGGAGCATCGGCGCGACGCCTTCCAGGAGGGCGTCCTCTCCGAAGACGTGATCCCGCTCACCGCTGCCGTCGCCGCGCAGGAACACGGCGACGCGCGGAAGGCCATCGAGATTCTCCGGCACGCGGGCGAACTCGCCGAACGCGACGGCGTCGACAGCGTCACCGAGGCCCACGTCCGCGACGCACAGGAGTGGGCCGAGGTCGACCGGTTCGAGGAACTCCTCCGGGGGTCGACCACGCAGGTGAAGTACATCCTCTACTCGCTCGCGCTCCTGACCGAGGAGAGCCCCGACACCGACGCGTTCTCGACGAGTCGGATCTACAACCAGTACTCCGAGACGGTGGGGAAGATCGACGCGACCACCCTCAGCGAACACCGGGTGTACGAACTCCTGAAAGAGCAGGCGTTCCTCGGTGTCGTCGAGTCGACGCGGACCGGCGGCGGTCGTGGACAGGGGAGCTATCTCGAGCACCGCCTGGTCCAGGACACCGAGATCGTCCTCAAGTCGGTGCTGCGCGACAGCCGACTCCGAGAACTGGCGTAGCGCGTGAGTCGAGTTCGTCTGGACTCTGACGCTTCCGTATTGCCTGTGTTGCGCCCGGCCGTCGCCTGTGTCGCACCGACTGGCGTACACACCGCGTCCGACTATCGAACGTACCGCACCCGACGACCGACTCTCACACGGTCACCCGTCGACTCTCCCACACCGGACTATCGGTCTCACCGCGCCCGCCCGCCGAACAGTACCCCCCTGCCCCCGCCGCCGAACAGTACCGTCTCCGAGTCCGTTACCGGAACCGGTCCACGACACCCCTCGTCAAGAGTGTAACTCCGCCGCTGCCACGCCGCTGTCCCCCACTGCACCCCTCTCGACTTCCGGCGGCCCATCGAACGCCGACTTCGACGTAACAGTTTGTACGTCGAGGCCGGAACCGACTCTCGGAAGGAGACGTGACGTGACTGACCGAGACATAGTGCGGTCGTCGGCTCACTCGATTCAGTCCACTCGTGCGGGTACGAGCCGACCCAGCCCTGAATACACCGTATTCGGGCGGATGAGACACCACCACCGTTCCGAAAGAGACCTCATCAACGAGTCGACTCCTCGACCGAATCCCCGTGGGACACCTCAGTCGGACCGAAGCGGAGTCCAACATCGACGCCCCGCTCCGCATCTCCCGTACAGCTTTTTCTATCTTCGCGTTCGCTTTCGAGCCGTGACGACGTCGGGTACCGACCGTGATAGTCGGCCCCTGCCACCGGCTGTGACCGTCGGCCCCCGCGCACTTTGGTGAAACCAAACGGTCGAGCGTCGTGAGGCGCTCACCGGCCCACGAGCCGACACCCGCGCGAACCGGCGTTCGAACGGGTCAACACACGCGGAGTCGGCCACGTCCGAGTTCCGCGCCGACGGCTCTCTCGCTGGCTTTCGACTGCAAGCAGTAGTTTCGTTGATACGTGGGCACACAGAATGAAGTGGAGTGAAGCGCGGTACCCACCCCGCTCCCGTGCCACTCACTGCAACCCCTGCCAGCCACCTGCCACCACCAGGGAGCGTGACGCGCCACTCCGTGTAGCTCAGTACGCCCCTTCGGCTGTCTAGCCAGCAGTCGTCGTGGGACCGTCCGTTCATCTCCTTTCGTCGACGCTCGTTCAGTACCGACCGAAGCGACCAGCCTCCGACTCGGAGGTGGGCCCGCGACGCGAGTCGGCGAGGTGGCTTGCCCGTGCCTGCCGAGGCGTCTTCGCTCCGACGACCCGGTGTACGGATATGTCGTCCCGCCCCGTTCCGGAGACGAAACCGGCGTTCGTCCAGACGACCGACCGGTTCCACCACGTCCAGGTGCGGCCGACCGAAGCGTTCGTGGAGTTTCGCACCCCGCTGGCCGGTGAGACCACGCTCACGATGCGTGCCGACGGGTACGACGTCCGCGAGGGACGGGTCGGCTCGGACCGCTGGGTCGTCGAGAGCGTCCTGGTCCCCGTCGATGTCGCCGCCGACGGCGAGACGGCAACGCGTCGCGCCCAACAGGTCGTCGACGAACTGGAGTCGTGACCACGCCCCAGGTTCACCGTCCGAGTCACTCACGACCCACACGATTCCCCGCGATGAACGCGCCGATCGGGGTGTCGTCCGCACGTGCAGGCCGTACTGGTATGCGAATCGGGCGGTTGTTTCAGAGTCCGGTCGCGGACTCCGTGGCCGGAACTCATCATGACAGACACAGGCTCCACCGCGGACGAAGAGACGGGGACGCTCCAGCGTGGACTCGACGCGCTGGTGGCTGCACAGACTGCCCGAGAGATGAACGAGGCGCTCGACCTCGACGCGCTGGCCGGCGAGGCGACGGGTGACTCGATCGACCCCGACGCCCTCGGTGACGCAATCGGCCGCCCACTCGGTCGACTGGTCGCGCGGGAACTCATCGACGGGAGCGGCGCAACCGGGGCCACGAAGCAGACCATCGGCGGCGCCGTCACCCGACGAGTGACGGCCGAGACGGTCAAACTCGTCGTCGAGAACGTCGACACGGAGGCACTCGCCGAGACGCTCGTCGAACTCGACCAGGAGACGCCGGGTCCCTCGCTGACGGACGGCATCGACACCGGCGCTGGGACCGAGAGCCGACCGAACTGAACCGCCGCCGACACACCGACCGTGACGGGCGGGTTCTCCGAACGGCCAGTCTCGCCCACGTCGCACGTGCCGAACAGTTCACACGTAGACCATGGACGGCCCCAGGCAGACACGCGCTACTCACAGTATCACTACCGCACGCGCGTAAACACACAGACGGTTCTCCACAGGCAGTTTTCCCGCAAGTCCCAGTCGCACACAGCTCTCGCGCAGGCTCCAGTCGCACACAGCTTTCACGCAGGCTCCGCGTCGTGCGCTACCCCCGTGTCGACCACCGCGACGGTCGCGTCGTCGTCGTGGTCGGGTCGTCGTCGTACTGTCGACCACCGAACCTGCACCCGTGGAATCTGCCCGAGACGGTTCTGCACTGTCGGCGAATCGCGGATCTGAGCCGCAGAGGCAGGGGGAAAAGGCAGTAACGCCGAACCGACAGGGGCCCGCGGGTTGTCTCTGCAAGCAGAGACCATAGCCCGCTTCGGCGTGTGGGCTAGTGTCACGGAGGAACTGCGCTCGATGTCACACACGCCAGATCGACCAGACGTATCGTCCGCTGACCACCTTGCACATGACTCGCAGTGAACGCGAGTCCGCTGCCGTCAGTCGTCGGCGGTTCCTGGGTGCCGTCGGGACGACGGGAGCGGTGGCCGGGGGAGGGCTGGCTGGCTGTCTCGCGCGGGGCGAGACCAGTCCGACCACCGTTCAGATTGCGGCGAACACCGACGTCAAGAGCAACATCGACGCCATCCAGTCCGAACTCCGGAAGGCCGGTCTCTCGAAGGATATCGAACTGAAGGCCATCGCGGGGTCGTCGGCGACCGGAGCTCGCAAACAGCAGTACAACCGCTGGCTGTCCGCGAACCTCGAGGAGCCGTCGCTGTTCATGATGGACAGCGGGTGGACGATTCCGTTCATCGTCCGCGAACAGGTGGCCAACCTCTCCGAGCGTCGCCCCGAACTGGCCTCGACCGTCCAGGACGAGTATTACGAGACGTTCGTCCGGTCGGTCGAAGGGTTGAACGGCGACCTCTACGGCGTCCCGCTGTTCCCGACGACCGGGAACATGCTCTACCGCAAAGACCTCGTGAAAGAGGCCGGCTTCTCGCCCGAGAAGAACAACTGGGCGACCGAGCCGCTCTCGTGGAAACGGTTCTCGGAGGTGGCGAAGAAGACCCAGAAACAGACCGACACGGAGTGGGGCTTCTCCTTCCAGGCGAACACCTACGAGGGGCTCGCCTGCTGTGACTTCAAGGAGTTCACCGGCTCGTGGGGCGGTTCGTACTTCGGTGCGAAAGAGAACCTCTTCGGCCCGGTGAACGAGCGCCCCATCACCGTCGACAGCGAGGCAGTCGTCCGGGCGACCCGGATGGTCCGGACGTTCATCGCGGGGGACGGATCGAACACCCTCGACGAGGTGGCGGGAGACATCGCCCCGCGCGCGGTCCTGCAGTGGACCGAGGAGCCGTCGCGGAAACCGTTCACGAACGGTGACGTCGTGATGCACCGCAACTGGCCGTACGCCATCGTCCTGAACGGTGCGGAGTCGTCGTTCGGGAAGGACCTCGGCGTGATGCCCATCCCGTACGGGGTGACGTCGAAGGAGGCCGAGATCGAGGGGTACGGCGGAACCACCTCCTCGCTCGGCGGCTGGCACATCTGCCTCAACCCCAACTCGCCCAACCAGGAGCGGGCCCTGGAGGTGATGGAGGCGATGACGAACGAGTCGTTCCAGCTGTTCCTCTTCGAGAAACTCGGCTGGCTCCCGCCCCGCCCCGAACTGTTCACGTCGAAGCGAGCCAAGGAGGTTCCGGTCATGGGTCGGTACCTCGACACCCTGAAGAAGACGCTCGAGAACTCCGTCCCCCGGCCGGTGACCGTCGCCTGGCCGCAGGAGTCGACGAAGATCGCACAGAAGGCGAACGCCGCGTTCAGCGGAGAGGTCACACCCAAGGAAGCTATGCAGACACTCCAGCAGCAACTCGCACTCATCGAACGCGTCTCGGCGAGAGACGACGAATCGTCGACGAACGGCGGGACCGAGTCCGGGGGGCAGTGAGATGTCCACCGACACCAGTTCCGGCCGCTCGCTCTCCATGCCGACGCCACGGGGATGGGTCGAGGGCCTGAACGACACGCAGTTCGCGTACCTCCTGTTGCTCCCGGGCCTCCTCGTGTTCGGCGTCGTGGCCTTCTGGCCGCTGCTCCGGACGTTCCAGATGTCGCTCCACGCGGACGTGCTGTACGGACCGGCCCGCATCGGCCAGTTCGTCGGGCTCGAGAACTACGCCGACCTGCTGCTCGGTCGGCGAAACGCCGCGCTGCCGCGGCCGTTCCTGGACCTGAGCCAGCCCTTCGCGAGTGCCGTGACGGTGACCATCATCTTCACCGTCGTCAGTGTGGCGTTCGAGACGGTCATCGGCTTCGCGCAGGCGCTCATCCTGAACCAGGAGTTCCGCGGCCGGCGCTGGGCACGCGTCGCCATCATCCTGCCGTGGGCGGTGCCCATCGCCATCCAGGGGATGATCTTCTACCTCCTGTTCCAGCCGACGGTGGGGTTCCTCGTCGAACCGCTCCACCAGCTCGGCCTGTTCTCGACGACGCCGCAGGCGAACAGTATCGACTCGCTCGTCATCGTCATCGTGGCCGACGTATGGAAGACGTCGGCGTTCATGGCGCTCATCATCCTCGCCGGACTGCAGAGCATCGACCGCTCGCTGTACGACGTCGCCGACGTCGCCGGCGCGTCGAAGTTCGAGCGTTTCCGGACGATCACGCTCCCGCTCGTCCTGCCGTCGGTGCTGGTCGCGATGCTGTTCCGCACCATCGGCGCGATGCGGGTGTACGGACTCATCGCCACCGTCTCGTCGTGCAGTACCGTCCCCTCGCTGTCCTGTCTGGTCGTCCAGTCGTTCAGCGCCAGCCGGTACGCGTCCGCCGCCACCGTCGCGTTCGTCACCGCCGCGCTCATCGGGCTGGTGGTGTCGATATACATCTTCAAGTTCGCCGACGTCGACGGAGGTGGCCTCTGAGATGTCCTCGTCGAACGACGACGGCGACGCAGAGGGGAACGTCCTCGAACGCTGGGTCGGCCGGTCGATTCGGAACCCCCAGCGGACCTACCGGGCGATGTTCTACGTCCTGACCATCTCGTTCCTGGCGACGACGCTGTTCCCCTTCTACTGGCTGGCGGTGCTCGCGCTGACGCCGAGCGACAACCTCACTAACGTGGGGCTGTTACCGAACGGGTTCAACCCCGAGGCGTTCGTCACCGTCTTCACCAAGGTGCCGTTCCACATGTACGTGTTCAACAGCCTCGTCATCGGGCTGTTCACCACCGCGTTCGTGTTGATACTGGCGAGCTTCGCGGGGTACGCCTTCGGGCGGTTCGAGTTCCCCGGCCGGACGCCGCTGATGCTCATCTTCCTCGCCATCTCGTACTTCCCGCCGGCGGCGTTCCTGCTGCCGCTGTTCCGGCTGTTCACGGCCAACGTCACGTTCTTCAGCCTGCCGAACGGCACCGCCGTGACCAGCCCGATGCTGTTCAACGGGCCGGGCGCGATGATGCTGCCCTACACCGCGCTGTTCCTCCCGTTGTCCATCTTCATCCTGACGACCTTCTACCAGCAGATTCCGGACGGACTCGAGGAGGCGGCGCGCGTCGAGGGGAACACCCGGCTCGGCGCGCTGTTCAAGGTCATCATGCCGCTGTCGGCACCCGGCGTGGCGACGGCGGGCGTGTTGACGTTCATCTCGGTGTACAACGAGTACTTCTTCGCGTTCTTGATGACCGACGGACGGGTACAGAACTGGGCGACCATCGTCTGGGGCCTCCTGAGCTACCAGGGGCGGTTCCAGACGTCGTACAACCTGATGGCGGCCGCGAGCCTCGTGGGGGTCATCCCCATCGCGATTCTCGTGGTCGTCGCACAGGAGAAGATCGTCAGCGGACTCACCGCCGGCGGTCTCAAGGAGTAACTGGAGTTCGAAACGACCTATGGGAGACGTAACCTACGACGACATCACGAAGACGTACGGAGAGGAAACGGCAGTCGAGAACATGAACATCGAGATAGAGGACGGCGAGTTCGTCACGCTCGTCGGCCCCTCGGGCTGTGGGAAGTCGACCACGCTGGAGATGGTCGCGGGACTCACGGAGCCGACGTCCGGCCGGATATTCATCGACGGCGAGGACGTCACCGGCCTCGCGCCGAAGGACCGCGACATCGCGATGGTGTTCCAGAACATCGCGCTGTTCCCGCACATGGACGTCTACGACAACATCAGCTACGGCCTCCGCCTCCGGAACGTCGACTCCGACGAGGTGGACCGCCGGGTCGACGAGGCCGCCGAGATGGTCCAGATGGAGGGGATGCTCGACCGTATGCCCGACGAGATGAGCGGTGGCCAGCAGCAGCGCGTCGCTATCGCCCGTGCCATCGTCCGCGACCCCGCGGTGTTCCTGATGGACGAGCCGCTGGCGAACCTCGACGCGAAGCTCCGTGTCCACATGCGAACCCAGCTCCAGCAGCTCCACAGAGAGCTCGACGCGACCATCATCTACGTCACGCACAACCAGGAGGAGGCGATGACGATGTCGAACCGCATCGCCGTGATGAACGAGGGCCGCCTCCAGCAGTACGACGCGCCGCTGACGTGTTACTACCGGCCGACGAACCGGTTCGTCGCCGGCTTCATCGGGTCGCCGTCGATGAACTTCATCGAGGGGACGCTCACCTCGGACGGGGTCGAGACGGAGTACTTCACGCTCGCCGTCGAACGGGACATCCCCGGGGCCGACTCCGGCCAGGCGGTGACCGTCGGAATCCGACCGGAACACATCACCATCGCGGAGGAGGCGACGTTCGAGACCGACGCGGGGCCCGTCGGCGTGACCGACGCGTCCGACATGGACGGGACTCCCTCCAGGCCCATCCCCGTGAAGACGGACGTCCTCGAACCGGTCGGTGACGACATCTACGTCTACTCCGACTTCCGGCCGGAGCGGTCCGACGACGAGCGGCGCACACCAGAGGTCCGAGCGGACGGCAGCACGACTGTGGACGACGGGGACGCCGCAGAGTCCGACGACCAGCTGTTGATGAGCATCCCACCGATGCCGGACATGGAAACCTACGAGGCGACCGACCAGGAGACGTCGGTGGTGGTGGACCGCGAGATGGTCCACCTGTTCGACGCCGAGACGGGGGAGGCGATGACCCACGGCCTCACCCCCGAGACGGACGAGACGACCGCGTCGCGCGGGCGCGGCGAGTCGAGTCCGCAGGACCACCACGGGCGAGACGGCGCGCCGCGAGAGTAACTCGAAGCGTTCCCGTTCGCGTCCGCGTCACTCCGGGCAGGGCGAGACGACTCGGCGGCTGTTCTCTCCTCACGACCGACGCCGACTGCCGAGTCACGAGAAGGCCGACAGACGCCGACTGCCGATTCACGAGAAGGCCGATTCACGCCGCCGCCGACGCGTTCCGAGCACGAGCGGTCGCCGGGCGCTGCTCGCTCCGCGCCACACGAAGAGACGTGGTCACCGCTGTGACTCGCGGAGGATGAGCGGCCCGATGGCGAGCGTCCGCTTCGCGACGGTCAGGATCCGGAGCAGATACGAGACGAAGAGCAGGAACGGGGTCAGCGTGACGGCGAACGCCGCGCCGACGACCAGCACGATGTTGTCGATGCCGAACGTCTGCCCCGGGAAGCTACTGACCTCGACGATGCCGAGCATCACGCCCGCGACGACGAGCGCCGGCACCGCCGCGTACAGCGTCAGCTGCGAGAACGCGATGAGCTCCCACTGGAAGTAGAGCGTCTTGATGTGTTCGCGGGCGGGGCCGAACAGCGAGAGGGCCGTCTTCAGGTCGTAGAGCAGCTCCACGTCGGTCTCGTCGAGGTGGTCCGCGTGCTCGTTCGCGATGCGTTCGACCTGGAATATCTTCCAGCTGTAGTTGAAGTTCAGCGCGGCGAACAGCACGTCGAACGTCCCGAACGACCCGCCGTCGAGCTGGTCGGTCACCTCGTCGGCGTTGCCGATGACGCTTTCCGTAAACTCGTCGACCTCCGACCGGACCACCTCCTCGTCGTTGTCCATGAGCGTCTCGCGGAGCTTCTCGGCCCGGTCGGCCGTGAGCTGGATGATCTCGCGGAGGAACGCAGAGGGGTCCGCCGGCGTCGTCCCGTCGAGGAGCTCACCGGTGTACTCCCGGAAGTCGAGCGCGTCGCTCATCCGGTTGCGCTGGTCGCCGAGCGGACCGTCCTCCTGCGAGATGACGAGCTGTCCGATGGAGACGACCAGCGTCGTCCCCGTGACGATGACGGTGATCATCGACGCGAACATCGTGTCGAGCATATCGCCGGACCTGACCCGCCCCGCGAACGACGGGTCGAGCACCGTGACGAGGACCACGAACCCGACGAACACGACGAGTGCCAACAGGGCGGTGAGCACCAGTCGGTTGAGCCGCATCAGCGCGAGGAGACGGATGCCCTTCGTGTTCCCGCGCTCGCGCATCGTGTCGGCGGTCCCGATGGAACCGTCCTCGGTCATTCCGAGGACCCGGACCGTTTCGGTCGTTTGAACACGAGGTACTTGGTCCCCCCCTGCTCGTACGCGATCGTCTCTACCAACTCCCACCCCTCGGCACCGAGTTCGTTCAGTGCCGCCTTCGGATCGATGGCCTCTTTCTTCGTCGAGTCTCGCTCGGGGCGGAGGGTCTCGTACTCCCACTGACGCGAAGCTGACTGTCGCATCGTCCGCCACTCCACGACCGAGAGGCAAAGGTCTACTGCAGGCAGTTCACGCCCACACCGGGGCACTCTCTCCGGGGTGGCGCGTCACGGCCCTGCAGCACCCGTGACACCGGGTCGGGGCACCCTCGAGACCCACCTCGACGGACGGGAGTGTCCTCCGGCGAAGGAGAACGCTACGTCTGTGACGCGAGGAGGACCCGTCTCTGGCGCAGTGTCTCTGTGGTTCACCGCGTCCGTCGCAGGAACTGCACGGCGCGTGGCGTGTCACGGGAGTGGGCTGGAGGAGACGGGAGGCGCGAACGGCACGTCGAAAATCGGGACAGGAGCCGCCGGTACGGACAGTACGACCCCGCGGTCGACTGTGGGCTGTCGTGATTCGGGCCGAAGCGCCGGTCTACTCGACGCGACTCCCAGCGAGACGGGACTTGCGAACTCCCCAGACGACGGGAGCGAAACCCTCTGCTCAGTCGAGGACGTCCACGACGGCCGTCGTGGGAGCACTCACTGGGCGTCGGTCGACTGCTCACGCCCGCGTCGTCGTTGCAGGTAGTACGCGACGACGAGCACGAGGAGGAGCACGCGCTTCAGAGACCTGCCGCCGGTCGACTGGTCGTCCGTGGCGTCGAGACTCGGTTCCGTCTCGTCTTCCTGCGCCGTCTGGTCCCGCTCAGACAGTGCCTCGGCGGTCCCCTCCTTCGCGGCCGCCTTTACGTCGTCGTACGAGAGGCTGGCCGCGGCTTCGTCCTGCCCAGTCGTGGACT